>CAYXWX010000023.1:0-16420 GCA_964468915.1 uncultured Pirellulaceae bacterium | reverse complement strand
TTGAACGATCAAGTCACGATCTACGTGTGCCAGAACCATACTTGCAACAAACCAGTGTCGGGTGAAACTGAAGTGCTTGCGGCGATCAAGGATGTTGTGAATCGAGTTGACTTCATTGAAATCAGCAAGTCTGGAAAATAACCTCTGACGCTATCAATCGATTGTTCGAAAACAGTAAGCCGCCGGCACCTATTGGCCATCCGCAATCGCTTGTCGATAATGTCGTGTTCGATTCAGGACACTTCTAACTTCATCACAGGACGACAAATAACTCATGAGTGCTGAACAACGTTTGCAGGAACTGGGTTTAGAATTACCTTCGGCACCGTCAGCCGTCGCCGTTTACAAGCCCGCACTGACAGTTGGCAATCTCGTTTACACCTCCGGCCACCTGCCCATCAAATCAGATGGATCCCTGATGACGGGTACGGTGGGATCTGACGTCGACGAAGTCTTCGGGAAAGAGGCAGCTCAGCAGGCCGGTCTGAATCTGCTGGCCACCTTGAAGTCTCACTGCGGGAGCCTGGACAAGGTCGCACGCGTCGTCAAAATTTTTGGCCTTGTCAACAGCACCGACGACTTTGTCCAGCAGCCGGGGGTAATTAACGGCTGCAGCGAGTTGATGAAAAACGTTTTTGGTGACGACGCAGGCGTTGGGACTCGCAGCGCAGTGGGCGTTAACACGCTGCCGCTGGGAGTTACCGTCGAAATCGAAGCGATTTTTGAAATCAACGTTTAATTTGTCTCCGCACCCGTGTTTGTCTCCGCACCCGTTCACGCATTATGGCATTTTTTGATCACGACTACCCGGTTTCTGATTCTCTGTCACCGCGTCTGCAGGATGCGGTACGACAAATCGAGTTCGCTCGCAGCTACACGATGCTCTCGCTCGAAGATCTGGACGACGAAGACTGGTACTGGTGTCCGGAACAGATGGACACGCACATCGCGTGGCAGGCCGGTCACCTCGCCGTGGCTCAATACGGGCTGACGCTGTTTATGCAGCGGGGCAGAGCGGATGTTGACGCGGAACTGATGACGGGGAAATTCCGCAAGCGGTTCATGAAAGGCACCAAGCCAACTCGATCGCGAGAAGACTACCCACCGATCAGCGAGATCAAGCAAGTCATGCAGCGAGTTCACCAGCAGATGCGTGACGAAATATCGAGCTTCGATGGTGAACATCTGGACGAACCAGCATCGGCACCCCACGCGGCCTACGCGACCAAACTTGGCTCGCTTTTATTCGCCAGCAAGCATGAAATGCTTCACGCGGGACAAATCGGGATGCTTCGAAGGTTAATGGGCAAGGAACCGCTTCGGTAAACGAATGACTGGATAAATCACTATGGTCGGAATTGGCTTGCATTCAGCGTGTTACAAGATCCGACTCACTTTGATTTTCGCCGTCCGGACAGACAAAACATGCCCCAAAATTTCGTCGAAACCCAGTCGCTGACCAAACGGTTCGGCAACTTCACGGCCCTGGACGATTGTTCAGTCACGATCAACGAAGGCGAAGTTTTTGGCTTGTTGGGCCCCAACGGTGCCGGCAAATCGACACTGATTCGCTTGTTGATGGGATTCTTGAACCCAACTTCCGGCTCGGCCCGCATCTCGGGGCTGGAATGTTACCGCCAGCGAGTGGCCGTGCATCAAAAAGTGTCCTATCTACCGGGTGATGCCAGGTTGTTTCGCACGATGACCGGGCACGGCGTTCTGAAACTTTTCGCTGGCTTTCGACGGGAGATGAAACTCGAACAGGCTCATTCGGTCGCAAATCGCCTGGAGCTTGATCTGAATCGGTGGGTGGCGTTCATGTCGACCGGAATGAGGCAGAAGCTCGCACTGGCGATCGCGTTATCGAATGACGCCCCGATGTTGATTCTGGATGAACCGACTGCCAATCTGGATCCGACTGTTCGAGGTCGAGTCATCGACATGGTCGCTGAAGCGAAAGATGCGGGAAAAACGGTCATGTTCTCCTCGCACGTACTGTCGGAGATCGAGGACGCATGCGATCGCGTGGCCATCCTTCGTTCTGGGAAACTTGTTTTCCAGCAGTCAATGGCAGACCTTAAACGGCAACATCGAATTCGGGCCACGCTGCACGGCGAACTTCCCGAAGTCCCGCCCAAGCTGGCTGACTCTTTGAGCATCGTGCAAGATGAAGGCTCGGTGCAAATCGAAACTCCCGACGAGTTGTCCGATGTTTTGAAGTGGCTCTCTGAAGCGCCGCTGCGTGACGTGTACATTCAGCCGGTTGGCTTGAGGGCCGTGTACGACCGATTTCACTCGGCAGCAACTTCTCAGCCCGATCGTAAGCTCGAAAACGATTCGGCTGCTTCTCGATTGGAGGTGGGATCGTGAATGGACCGCTCAGTCGCAAGTATTGGTCGGAAGGCTGGTTGTTGTTTGTCGCCTGCGGCTTTGGTGTGGTCAGCTTCTGCTGGTTCCGAACGTGGGTCGTTGGCGAGCTGGATACGTCCCAGTTTCGCCAGATCATCGATTTGTTACCTAAAGACTGGCGAAAGTTCGCGTCAGTTGATTTCGACTGGCTGGTTTCCTACCTGGGAAGAACCGCTTTGGCGCTGGATGAACCGATGTTGATCCTGTTCGTCAGCGGCTGGGTGCTGGTTCGCGGATCGGACGTCGTCAGCGGTGAACTGGGTCGCGGGACGATGGAAATGCTGCTTGCACAGCCAGTCAGCCGCCGACGTGTGTTCTTCAATCATGCGTTCTGGACAACCGTCGGTCTCACGGCATTGATGCTGCTCTGCTGGCTGGCCATGGCGCTGGGAATCTGGACCAGCAGCGTCGAAGAGACCACCTATCCGGTGCTGCGTATTCCCATCGTCGACTACGCGATTCCACTGACGTTTTTGCCGCCGCAGACCGAGCGAATCATGATGAGCGACGAAGTCAACCCGATCATGTTTTTGCCCGGGATTGTGAACCTTTGGTTTCTTGGCTGGTTCCTTGGTGGCTTCGCAGCAATGTTGAGTGCGTTTGATCGTTTTCGCTGGAGAACGCTCGGCCTGGTGGCAGCTTTTTACTTCAGTAACGCTGGCCTCAAGATTCTGGGAATGTCATCCGAAAAGCTGGCATGGGTCAAGCAACTGAGCATTTTCGGGTTCTATTCACCTGCTTCGGTGATCGAGCGGACACAAGCCAATCCCGCAAGTCTGTTGCACTTGTTCAAGTATTCAAGCGATGGCGAAATTGTCGGCACGGCGTTGCTGGGAAGCTGCCTGATTCTGTTTTTCGCCGGCTTGCTATGTTACTCGATCGGCTTGCGTCGATTTGAATCGCGTGACCTGCCAGCACCAATGTGAGTTGGGTTTCAATCCCCTTCAAGCAAACGGATCGCTCGACGTCGATCCCTTGTTTCGACCTGAATTTCGTACTTTTTGCTGAACTCGTTGAAAATGATCTCACAGATGATGCCATGCTCACCAAACTCATGCCGAACCATCAATGCGTCGTCTTCTGAATCCAGCTCCACAAGCGGAGGATTGATGTTCATTCGCTCAGCATATTGAACAATCGCAGGCGCCGCACCGGAACTTCCAAGGACAATTCCGGGAGCGAGACCAAGCAAGCCCATAAACGCCGTAAATACGTTTCCAAAGATATCCCTCTGGCCCGCAATCTTTCGAGCGTCTTCCAGTTCGCTTTCGAAAGTCAGGCAATCGCGGCTGCAAGTCGGGCAGACCGTCTGCTCGTAAGCGGCTGACATTGGTTCCCCATCGAACATTATTTCGCAATCAACACACCAGAACATCATTGATGCGTAACCATTCCATTCGAGCTTCCCGTCAACCCGAAAACACGTTTCGCATTCCTGGTCGTTTGATTCCCAAGTTCCGCCAACGTGATTCCGCGGACTTCAGCAAGACACCGAGCCGTGTGCTCGACCAACGCCGGCTCGTTCGGGCGCTGACTACGCTTGGGATGAGGCGATAGGTAAGGCGAATCCGTTTCAATCAGCAAACGATCTTCCGGAATCGTTGCGGCGACAGATCGAAGATCGTCCGACTTTTTGAACGTCACCATCCCGGCGAAGCTGATGTACATTCCCATCGCCAGACATTGATCTGCGGTATCCTGGCAACCAGCAAACGAGTGCATGATGCCGATGATCTGACCGTCTTGAGCGTGCTTTTGCAGCATATCCAGAATATCAGGCTCGCATTCACGCATGTGAATGACCAGCGGCTTTTTCGTTTCAAATGAAAGATCGATGTGCCGAGCAAACCACTTACGCTGGATTTCAATTGGGCAGTCATCCCAGTATCGATCCAGCCCCGTCTCACCAATGGCCACGACGCGTTGATCAGACGCCAACGAGACAACTTGCTGCCAGTCTGACTCCGTTGATTCCTTGCAATCGTTGGGGTGAATTCCCACTGACGCCCAAACATCTTTGTGCTGATGAGCCAGCTGGAGACACGCTTTGCTACTCTCAACGCCCGTTCCAATCGCCGTCATTCCAACGACCGCTGCCTCACGAGCGCGATTCAGTACCTGATCGATGCTGTCAGCAATCTGATCGCTGGTCAGGTGAGCGTGCGTGTCAAAGAGAGGCATGGATTCTGAGCTGTTTTCTCTTCGTCGAACCGGTCACTACTTCGGTCCGCAGATTGGAAGGGAAACACGGGAAATTTGCAAACTGCCCAAGCAGTTTTTGAATCAAGGTATTCGCGTGCCGAGGTGCCGAATCAGGCAGTGCCAGACATCTGCGGAAGGTTGCCCGACTGACGAATCAGAGAAAGATCTGCCAGACGACGACTGCTGCACGGCTCATCAACACCATGCCAGTACATGACTTCCGGTTCACCCAATCGCCAGCATAAACACACGTCCCGGCCTTCGCGGGTTGCGGGAAAATCGACGTAGCCACCAACCAGTGATCGAGGCCATGCGCCAAGCTCGTTCAACTCGGCAACACACTCACGCACTCGTTCGGACTGACGATCGACAGAAGCACGTATGGCGGATAGCTCACTCGAGTAAATATCGTCATCTCCGTCTGGTTCACGGTCGACGCCAAGATCCTCAAGACGTCGCCGCGTTTGCGTGATCTCAACCGACATTTCAACGATGTCTTCGACAATCGAGCGAACCAACGGCAACATTGCATTCGCGGATCGAAGTGTGAACCTGGCTTCCTGATCAGCCAGACAAATTGATTCTGATACTTGGGGGGTCGACTCTGTCACCGGGATGGCCTGCGAGTTAAAGCTTGGGAGCAATAATCGGAATCGATTTTTGCTGAAAATGTTCAACAAGAAATAAACTGAGCCACGTTCGCCAGAGTAACACAATTACCAGTCAACTGATTGGCCAAACGTTCTGGTGTCGAGGGCCGGCCTTTATTTCAATTCGATTATATCCACTGGAAGCCGCGAAGGTATTGGGTCAATGAAAAATCTTGTCCCGTTCTGAACTCGCCAACCTTCCGTTTGAATAGCTTGCTCGAGCAAGAGCCGCAGGGTTGGCGATTGGCTGGTCTGGCCAACCGCCGCTGAAGCATCAACTAACTCGTCATCAGCCCCAGTAGGTCGTCGTAACACACGCCTCCGTCCCGTTGCCCATAACAACACGCATCAGCAACCGACCAGCCGATTTCGGAATAGAAAACACTCTCAAAGCGACGTTCAATCTGGTCAGGTTCGGTTCGAACTGAACGGGACAGTTGATTCGCCAGCCAACACGCTTCCGGCAGAACCGTTCATGAAACTGGTTTCGCGAGCGGATCGGGCTTCAAAATTACCCGATTTTGACAGCATGTCGCTTTTTTCCCGGGATTCCGGTCCGTATTCCGTGCGCTGCAAGTTGACTCTTGGGGTACCCCGCGTAGAGTGGAAGTAGGGCTCATTAAGAAAAAAGGAGCGTTTTCTTGTCATATGCTGATTCAGAGTACACGGAGAACGATTGACGAATCCGTGGGACCAGCCAAGTTGAGTTAGGAAAAATCAGATGTTGGTTCTATCCAGAAAAAAGAACGAGAGCATCGTCATCAATGACGACATCTCGATCGTGGTCGTTGAGATTCGAGGAGACAAGGTCCGCCTTGGGATCGAAGCCCCTCGCGAAGTTCCCGTGCATCGTCGTGAAATCTACGACGCCATTGTCAAGGCTCAAAACGAGCAGTTTGACCAACAGGTGAACGAGCAGGCAGGCAGCTGACGGCTCAATTCTGTTTGATCAACCGCCCACCCTGTTACCTCACCTCACTCCTGCGCCGTTCAGCTTGGCGAAGGTCTTGGAGCGGAAGGCGTGACGGGAGAAACCTCAAACTCTTCGTTTGACGAAAATCGAAGTGTTCTCAGTGGAAATTTCTGCAGCCGCCAGCCTCTGACGCCGAAAAACGGAGTAATCGCTGCGGTGGAACCGAATTGGCAAGTGGATTTGTCGGCATAATTACTGTGCCGTTCCAGCTATCCTATTGACGCTTCGGGCAGTCTGCCGTTACCTTATTGCGATCTTTGAGAGGCAAATTCTCTGAGCTGCTGCTCGGCGAGTCATTTGCTTCGATAATCAGTTGGTTTGCGGCTGATCGACGGCCCCTTCGTCTAGCGGTCTAGGACTCCGGCCTTTCACGCCGGCAACACGGGTTCGAGTCCCGTAGGGGTCACTTTTTGCTTCGGCATGCCCCGGCAGACTTCTGTTTGCCGGGGTTTTTGCATTTCTGCTTTCTCGTTCTCGCCCGTTCTTGGGCAAGATGTAGCCACCAGTGTCGCCAATTTTCAGGTGGGTTTTTGGATGGATACTCAGACGTCAGACGCTTTGGACAAGAAAGCGTCAACGTGAATCTTCCAGCAGCGTTTCAAGCTGCCCGCGAAGATCGGCGATCGCGGTTGGCTTCATGCGTGCTGGCGAGTGAACATCGCCAATCGAGCGAAAGCGTTCAGGGATGAAAAATTGCTCGACCTCCGACTCCAACGCCGCCAGCCAAGCAGGCAAATCAACGCCAACGCCCGTTGTGGATCGTAGAAACGCCTGAGCCTCCTGAGCGAGTTTCTCAAAAGCTCTTTGTGATTCGCGTTCCGCCGGATCAGCCATCGCGGGAATCACCTGAGCACGAAGTCGATCGATTTGCAGTTGATGGACGAATCGGCCCTCGATCCGCCGTCCGACCGAGGCCATTTGCATCGAGTATTTCTTGCGTAGCGATTCGTAGGATGCCTGAAACTTGTCCGCTTCTCCACTGACGCGTTCCAGCAATGATTTTCGCCACATGCGAGCCACATTATTCTTCTGTTCGCGTACGAGAATCCGATGTGCCCAGGTCACGGGTTTCAGCTTCCAGGAAACTCGATCGTAACGTCCTCGCAATCGCAGGAAATCCAGCAGCATGTACAGCGATCCGCCATGGTCCGATTGCGTGGTCGTTGTGTTGTAGTCGCGGTACTCGTTGTAGTTTTCGATCACCGCTTCCATGATCAATTGCAGGTAGTAGGCGGCTTTCTTGATTGAAATTCGCGAACCGAGATCTTCGAACAGCCGAGTGTTCAATTCCTCGGGAGGCTCTTCGCTGACCTCCTCCAGCCAGTTTTCAACGCCATGATGCAGAATGCCTCGCAGGTTTCCGGCGTGCAAAAATTGTTGTGTGAACAAACCCGTTCCGTACTCCTGCACAAACGAAACCAGCTTGTCCCACGGCCCGTTTTCGCGCGAGTCAAAAACTTTCTCCAGTACGCTTAAACGCAGTGTCTCGCCGTGAGCCAGCCAGTGCGTCAGGGTCGATTCGGTCAGCAGCTGAACACAATCGAACAACTGAGTTTCGGCCTGAACAAGCGCGTTATTCAAGTCTTCCGGATCGGCATCCAGTAGATCATCACGCAACTGTTCACTCGATCGGATCAGGGCATGCACCATCGCGGTGTAGCCAACCTTGAAAAGCTCATCGAACTCGGTGACGGCTCCCTGGCCGATGGGATTATTGCGTTCCATCGCCAGCGCGGTCTTGATCAAATCGCACGTTTCGGACAGCAAGCCCAGTCCGGGCATTCGGTGAAGCAGATCCAGTAGATGAGTCTGCAGTGTGCGAGCACAAACGATGCTGCCGGGGTCACCATTTCGAGCAAGTGGAACATACAAAAGCGGGTAGCGATGCAGGCATTGGAGGAAAGCGTCGAAATGTTCCTGCACGAGTTTCGGATCTTCCAGCAACACAGCTGAAAAAACGCTGATCAACTGGGAGTTGTCCGATGCGTATTCGTCGTCCTTGCCCTCGGGCATGGTCCCGTCGACCGCGTCGTGCTGGTCATTGAGCGGTTGTCGATCCAGCAGGTAACCGATCGCTCGGATGACCGAACCAAGCAGCCGAATCGCACTCTGCGTTTCAATACTGCTGTGAATGGCCTGTTCTAGCAGTGCTTCCTTGTGAGCCCGATGCTGATCGTACTGCATCATTGCTTCCTGGTTGGATCCCGTCGTGGGAATCTCGTAGCGATTGATAGATTCGATCAACGCGGTCAGTTGGTCACGATGTTTCACCGCCTGAGCCAGCCATGAACGAACAATCTCGCGTCGGCTGCGAAGACTTTTTTCGATCACAGGATTCAAATCCTCAGGCCGCGTCACTGGCAGCGGCACGGTCGAGCTGACCCGCCAGAAGCTGGCCACCGTTTCCTGGAACTCCAGTCGATCAAGCACACGATCAACTTCAGCCTCCAACGCTGCGTCTGTTTCGTTGTCGCTTTCACCGAATACGTCGCCGTCAACGCCGTCATCCGTCGAATCCGTGTATGTCACATCGTCGTAGGCGGCTTGATACAACGATTGATCATCGTCGTCATCGAACGGATCGCTTTCCGATCCCGCGGGGGAACGATCTTCATTGTCCGGCCGGTCGGATTCACCACGTCTTTCGGAAGAAGCCATTAAGCGAAACTCCGGCACATTCCAATACTGGCCGGCGTTGGCTTCGATGTAATCGTAGAATTTTCGGATTCGATTCCAAATCGCTTCTGGCGTCGCATCGAGGTCGGTGACTTTGCTGTCCGGTGCAGAAGAATGTCCTTCCTTTTGCGGACTGAACGCAGTCAGCAACGATTGCTTCTGAACACTGATCCATTGATCGACCAGTTGGTGAAACGAGCTGTCTCCCATTTGCAGCGGAATTCTGTCTGCCTGGCTGACCCAGTGAACCAGTAATGCGTTGGCGGTTTTGTAGTCGCCGCGCTGCATCAAGGCGGAAATCACCAGCGAATAAGCTTTCGGAGAATCGAACAGTTGAGCGTGCTGTGACCAGAACGAAAGATCACCCGTTTCCGCACCACCCTTGTGCCATAAGTTCAAAGCCTCGGCCACCAATTGAGCAGCTTCGAAAATTTCCTGGGGATCCACGGCACCAATCGAGGATACTTCGTGGGCTGCAAATTGACGCCACCACTCGACCAACTGCAAAAAATTGCTCCGGATCGATTGGTAAAGCTCTTGTTCGTCCCGAGCCGCAGCTTCCGATAGCAACTCGGAGCACACCGCAAAGATCCGCTCCATCAAATCCACCAGCTCAAACACGCGATGGTCTCGAACGGTATTCTCCAACGCGGGAAAGAGGCTGTAGTTGGCATCGAAGCCAAGGATGTTCCACGGATCGACGATCGCTCCACAATGGATTCCTCGTTTGAGCAACTCAACCGCTTTTGGAACGGTCTGAATGGCCCGTTGCAATTCGCCCTCGCGAAGTGAAAGGTGGATCGACCCAAGCAGGCAATCAACCTGGCACACCATTCGAACCGAGGCGACCGCGACAGCGTCCAGTTGTTTGATCGCGGCATCGGGGTAGCCCATTCGGGCAAAAATAGATGCCAGCCGACAATTGACCAATTGGCTGGCGCGACGTTGTGACAAGCACGCATTCAGCGCCTGCCGCGCCGCCCCAAAGGGCTGCTGTCGGCTTTTTAATTCGGCCTGCAGTCGTTGGCGATGCTTTTCAGGCAATTTTCGAAGCAGGTCGGTGTAAAACTGATCGCGGTAGCCGGCAATAATTGGTAGCAAAGTGGACAACGTGGTGTTGGAGTCAAACGCCCCGGGGCCTCGGCCCGAAACGCCTGCCGCCATCAGGATCGTGCCTGCCAGAACCGCGCCGGCTTCGGACAGGGCTTCTTCGCGGTCAATCGGATTGTCCGCGTCGTTGGTAACTTTTTGAACGCGAGCCATCAGGCCTTCGAGCGTGACTTCGTGGATCACAAACCGGTGAAAGTACCCTTCGTTGTCGACGGAGTGTTCATCCCACTGGCCAAAATGGTAGTTGGGACGTTTGTTGGCGGGATGATCGAAGTCGAACGCTCTCGGGTCGATCGCAAGCTCCTCCAGTCGTTGAGGATCAAAATGGGCGGCGTGCAGAATCGAGTCATCGGTTTGTGACAGGTAGCCAATCGCTCGCTGGGTGATTTCCTGGTAGCAACCACTGGCCAGTCCAGCGTGGCGGACAAAAATTGGAATCGGCCTGATCCACTCCTGGGCATAGGGCTCAACCTTACGAGTTTCAAGCGTTGCGATCGGGCGATGGCCAATGTAATCATTGAATTTTTCGAAAGTCGCTTCCGCGATTTTCTGAAGGTCCTGCGGCTTTTCACCCCGCGCCACAATCTGACGCAGCGTCGTTTCAATCGCTCTGGCTATAAAAAATGAGTTGAACAGGAAATCGTTCGACTGTCCAAAGATCAAATCGGCGTGCTGCTTTCGGTACCGAGGTAGCAGATGGTCGAACACGATCGAAAGCGTGGCACTCGCCTGGCTGGAATCCCGGAACGCATCACTTGATTCCTGAAGGTGCGCCAGTCGTCGTTTCAGGAATCGATGAACTCGTTGGGCGACCGATGAGGTAAAGTCCGGGGCCAACTCGTTCTGCTGGCTGTCCAGCGTTGCGGATTCTTCCAGTAAATCGTTTGCATTTTCATTCTGTGGATTATCTTCATCGGCAAGCGATGCCGCTTGATCAGATCCACAGCAGGATCGTTGTGATTGGAACAGCCTGTCGATGGCCATGAATGTAGCCGAATCATGATTCCCGTCCGAAAAATTTATATATCCCAGAACCTGATCGGCGCATTGGTCCTTCGAGTTTTCGTGCGATGACTGGACCATGGATGAAAAAATCCGGCGAAAACGGAAGAGGAATAGATGATCAAGGTTAGCAAACGAGATGCGGTCGCTTCCCCATCGAGAAGCCACGATTGGAAGATCGAAACACTAGAACCGCGGTCATTATCGTAAAAATCGATCGATTGATGGTCTATAGCTGTGTTCGTCAGACCGGTTGGAAATTTCAGGTTGCAGCCAGACGCCACTGCTGGCCGATCGGAGATAGGGGTTGTTTCGTCGCGTTTACGGCCTTTGTTTGGTTCATCGCAAGCCTTAGCTTTTCAAATCGAACGTATTGTTCTGCGAATTTAACTTGCAAAATACAAAAAATGAATCGGCAAGTATTCGTTGACCGCGATTGAGGCGAGAATCGATGTTAAAATAGAGTGACGAAGAACCCTGCCGAGGACCTATCTCAAAATTGAGCCGTTTTGGCGGTTGCGAGGTTTTTTGCGGGGTCAACCGCAGCTAGAGCCATTCGGCTTGAAGCTTTTTGGCTAGGTTCTTAATGGCTGGATGATCGCGTTGATCGTGTTTGTCCAATGCCACCATTTTGCGAAAACGTGCCGGTTGCGTTCCGGTTGCAATGATGTAGTTGCAGTTGAATATCAATTCCCAAGATTCTCTTTAAACACTCGTTCGGGGTGAATTTCAGATGCGGTACCGAAATCCATTGGTGTTTTGCTCGAATTATCTGTTGGCCTGCACGGTCATTGGCCTCACGCTCTGGGCGGGCACGGCATCGGCGCAGTCGGGGTCGATTTTGACCTCGGACGCGGTTATCCACCAAGCCGGATTGATGGTCGAGTGGTCGTCCCAGGCGCCGGTTGGCGCCAGTAATCGGTTGGTCGACTGGGAGTTGTTTGTGGATGAAAACCAAGCGACCACAACGATCGAAGTGACGACAGGAAGCCGCCGCGAGGTTATTTCGCAGTTCGATCGAAATGCAAGAGGCGATGTCATGGGCGTCGAAGGCGCCGAGAAATTTGCGCAGGCTCGTAAAGAACACATTTTGGCGGAACTGGCTGCAAGAGGCAAAAAAGATGTCGCTGTGACAATCAGAAAATTTCAGCAGCCCAAAGCAACCTTGTTCCTGATGACGGACAGCGGCGACGTGACAGCGATTGATGCCAACACAGGCAAAACGCAATGGCTCAGCCGAGTCGGCGAGGGATCGGGACCGGGCATTGGACTTGGCGTCAATGCCACGCATGTGGCCGTCGTACGTGGGTCGTTCGTTTATTGCCTGGAAAACGCGACAGGAAAGGAACTCTGGTCGAAACGATGTAAATACTCCGTCGGTTCATCACCCGCCGTCACCGACAAGCATATCATGGTTCCTCTGACGGATGGACGATTGGAGCTACTGCCCTTGAAGACTCAGGGCCTCGGCTCTCACGCCTTGATGGCATTGGGCGAGGGGACGGCTCAGCCTTTGGTCACTGCCAGCAGTGTGTCGTGGCCGACGACTCGGGGTGAGTTGAACGTGATGATCAGAAGCACTGACACTCATTCGATTAGTTACCGGTTGAGATCGGACGACGCCATCGTCTCGCAGGCGACAACGGACGGTAAGACGCTTTACGTTGGATCGCTCGACGGGTTCCTGTACGCAATCGATGAAACACGAGGCTCGATCCGCTGGGCGATTTCGCTAGGTGTGGGAATCTCCGAATCACCCGTTCCGCTGGGCGATTATGTCTACGCGATTTCGAATGACAACAAGTTGTATAAGGTCGTCGCAGCAACTGGCGAGTTAGCAAACGGATGGGGAACGCCGCTTGAGAAGATCAGTCGCTTCATCGGAGCCAGCGAAGGAAGTTTGTACTTGCTGGATACATTTGGCAATTTGGTGGTGATTGATCGAACGTCCAAGACGATTGTCAACCGCGTTGCCGTTGGGAAGATCGACCTTGTGTTGAACAACTATCAGAACGATCGGCTTTATCTGGCCAGCAAGTCAGGTATGCTTCAATGCCTGCGAGAGATCAAGAGCGAGCGGCCTTACTTCCATGGGGACGAGCCCGTTGGCAAGCCGATGGAAGACAGGACTGACTCAGACGCTGAGGGCTCTGGTTCGAAGAAGCCGATGGCCAGCGAGAATCCGTTTGGCGGTTCGGATGAAAGCGAGAATCCGTTTGGTGGATCAGGCAATGAGAACCCGTTCGGCGGCGGAGGTGATGATTCTGATTCGCAAGACGGCGGAGATTCAGAGGATCCATTTGGTGGCTCGAGCGATTCAGAAGATCCCTTCGGCGGTTCTGCGGACGACGAAGATCCGTTCAGTTAGAGCGCGTTTCGTTTAAGTCTAGCGGCTTTTCGATAGTTTTCGCTCGGTTTTTCAACGAGAACGAAAAAGTGAACTGTGTGGCGTGGGTCGTGCAGGAAAGCGCATCATCACGTGTAGTTTGTGGTACCGGCTTCAGCCGGAAGTTAACGCAATTCCGCCTGAAGGCGGTACTACAAACGTTGAAATCACCCAACCTTGGTCACGCTGACCACCGTGCTGTGAAACGCTTGTTGGCCGGTGATGGGATCAGGAGCGATGGGCATGATCTGGTTCTGATTCCAGCCATTGCCGGTGTTCTGTTTCCACGACGATGGATCGCCGTTCGATTCGTCCTCCCACCACATGTTCCGCTGCCAGTCAGGATCTTGGTATGTGACCGGATCGCTGCCAGATAGATAGCCACGATCACCTTCAGCAGCGACCAGTTCTTCCTGAGGCGTTTTCTTTCCTTTGGCGACATCGGTGTACTGCCAGTGACCGCAGCTGTTGCTCATCGCAATCGCGGATGGGTGAATGCCGGGCATTGTCACGATGGGGACTCGCATTTTTCCAGATACAATTCGACCCGTGGCGTCACGATTTCCATGCTGCAGGTTCGGCATTTTCTGCTCGAGCATCTGCGAGAAGTACGACGTCAGTTCGATCCAGTCACCATCTTTCAGGCCCAGCTTCTGGGCCGTTTCCGGATTCATCCATGCGGGGTTGGTGTGCACGATCTCTGCCAGCCACTTCAAGTTCATGGTTCGGCCGTGATTGTGAACGTTCCACTTGAACGAGGTCATGATCAGTTCGTTTTCGTTCAGACCGGTATGCTCGATCGGTTGCATCCAGACGGGCATCTCCTCGATTTCCTGCTCGTGCCCGTCATGTTGAGCCGGGCGGTTCTTGGTTTTGGTCATGCCGCTGGCGGCGATCAAGTCGCTACAGTCTTCGTTCATGCCGATCTGGCTGAGGAACACGCTGCGGATTTCAAATTTTCGGCTGGGTGTTTTGAACCCTCGAACGGCCGTTCCATCTTGCATGACACCGATACCGATACCATCTTTTGAGATCAGGCCCGATGCAGGATCGACCTCCGCCCCAGCCAGTTCTTCGTCACTCAGTGGCTGCTTGAAGGGCTCGTAGAACGGTTCCCGCGAAGTATCCTCCCAGACGCCTTCGTCCAGCAAGCGATCGAGTCCACCCTTTCCGGTTTCTGGATTCTCGGGGACATTCGAGGCCCATTCTCGCATGAAATCTTCGGTCGACCCGTATTCGTAGGCCTTCTCCATCCCGCCGCCGATTTTTCGAGCCAGCTCGGGGAAGAAGTCCCGCACGTCGCGTGCTTCACCCAGCGGCTCAACCATTGGCGTTCGCAAGCCAACGTAGGGACGCAGGTTGTAACTGCCTCGTGCATCCAAATCCCAGCGTTCCATATAGGTCGTCCAAGGGAGGACGATGTCGGCATAGTGGGCCGTTTCGTTGTAGAACGGATTGATGCAAATGTGGAACGGGATCAATTCTTCGTTGCTCAGCACGTCCTTGGTCAGACTTTCCTCGGGCCACGTCAGGGGCGAATCGAGGTTGTACGTCATGTAGACATCGATTTCGCCTCGGCCTTGTTGCAGGTACAGATAGATGATCTCGCCGACTCGCATCCGACGCCAAACGTTGGCCAGCGGGAACTCGGGCGGATCTTCCAGGACGCTCCACGTTTTCGCTTTGTCCGGCATCGGAGGCGTTTTCACAACTGGGTCAAGGCCTCCCCAGGGGGACCAGCACCAGCCTCCTTTCTGACCGACACTACCGACGATCGCGTTGAGCAACTGGATAGCCCGGTCGTTGTAAAATCCGTTCAGGTGAGCCGAACTGCCTCGATTGCACATTGTGGTCGCTGCGGGCGCAGCGGCGGCAAACTCCAGTGCGACGCGGCGAATGTCGGCTGCCGGAACGCCAGAAACTTTCTCGGCCCACTCGGGCGTGTTGTCTTTCAGGTGTTCCTTCAGTTCGTCAACGCTGCTGGTCGTCCACGTGTTAATAAACGTTTCGTCGTACGCTCCCGCAGCCAGAATCGCATTGGACATCGCCAAAGCAACAGCGCCATCGGTTCCGGGGAAAGGAGCGAACCATTCATCACTCGCGCCGGCAGTGTTCGATAGCCGTACGTCGAAGGTCACCATCTTTGCACCGTTGTTGTAGCGACCGTTTTGAATGCGATTGGCGAACGGAATGTGACCCTGGTGTGCTTCAAAGGCATTCGAGCCAAAATTGAGAATGTACTTGCTGTTTTCAACGTCGTTCAAATCCCAATCGCTTTCCCAAAGAAACGAAAGGTTCGCCGCGCGGCGGTTCCCGCTACATAAACTGCGATGCGAAAGTTGGGTTTTAGTTCCAAAGGCGTCAAGGAATCGTTTGAGTGCATCCTTGGATCTTTGGCGGCCCTGGTGGAAGGCAAATTTTTCTGGATGACCTGATTCGCGTGTCTTTTTCAAGCGGTCAGCAATCTCGGTCAACGCTTCTTCCCACGAGACACGCTTCCACTTTCCTTCGCCTCGATTGCCAATTCGACGCAACGGGTACAGTAGGCGTTCAGGATGATACTGGTGATTCAGCCCGGCCTGTCCACGAGCGCACAGCTTGCCACGACTGTTGGGGTCGTTCGGGTTTCCCTCCAGCTTGATGATGCGACCGTCTTTGACGTGACCGATGATGCCGCAGATGGTGCTGCACAGCTGGCACATGCCGGGAACTTTTTTCGTTCCCTTGTATTTGTCGGGGTCCGGCCAGTTTCGTTTGGCGTTGGGGCCTGGAAGTTTGCAGACGCCCGGAGTGTTCTCGCTGCCCGCCGGGTAGTCCTCGCCCTTGAGCCGCTTCCATTTCTCCATGTCGATGCCTTGCGGCGGCCGTTTTTTCTTCAGTAAATCGGTTGCGTTGTCGTCAGCCGATACCGACCCGGCAACCGACGAAGCAGAAAGCACTGCCGCACCGAGCGTCAGAAACCGACGGCGCGAGGAATTGTTGTTTTTCATGATGGCAACAAGGGTTTGTTTT
>CAYXWX010000022.1:7957-47251 GCA_964468915.1 uncultured Pirellulaceae bacterium | reverse complement strand
AAAACTCAAGCCTGGCCTTCCAGCATCATTAGAGCGCGTTTCGTTTAAGTCTAGCGGCTTTTCGATACTATTCGCTCGGTTTTTCAACGCCGCAGACGCTACAGTTAAGTGCAACATGCACTAAATGGCCACCGTTGAAAGCCTTCATAAATTCCAGGCAACAGTGGATTGGAATCAGGTGCAGCGAATGTCATTCCCCAGTTCGTCACCGACGTGCCGGGACTTGCAGGACCGGACAGGCCGAATACCAACGCTGTCCCATAACTGCCACGAGCTGTAAAGTTCCAGCCATCGTCGGGTTGTGATTGCTTATCCGGTATTGGGATAGGCACTAAAGCTTGTCCGCGTAGAACTTCCCAATGTCGCGTTTCAGCTGATTCATGTCGTTGCCAAAACAGCGCGAGAATAGTTTCAGCTCGTCGAGTGGTCCTCGCTTCGAATACGCTTTGCGCGAAGCGTCTTTTTTCATGAACAAGACCAATTGATCGTGTCGTTGTTCTTCAAGAAACCAGGTCAACGCCCAGGCGAGCGTGTAGTATTCGGTCGGTTTGGTTTCAAACAGACGACTGTCGCCGATAACACTTACGATCTTAGCGGGCAAAATGGAAACGGGGCCTAACTTTTTCAACGCGGACAAGCGTCTTCGATTTACTCGATGTTTGGGTTCGGTAAACTGCCGACTCCGGCTGTAGCCGGGAGATTCGAATAACATCGCCAGGCCTTCTGCGATCCATAACGGGGGCGAGCTGAATCGGTTCTGGATTTCCGTGTTGAAGGCGGATTGGTGCGTCGCCTCATGAACGATGGTTGGGTCACGATAAAGCCACGTTTCGTCTTCGACACGAACTTTGCTGGACGGATCGAACATCACCATGCGATTGCTCTTGTGATTGTAGAATCCCTGAATCGCTCGATTGGCAATCTTGATGTCTTTCTTCATGAACAGATCAAAGTCACGACGCGAACGCAGCACGACGGCGACCATCGGAAACCGAGGCTCGACCGGTTTCAGCCCGCTGTCTTGGCACCAGTGAACAAACGCCCGATGTAATTTCTCAAACGGCTCAGCCCAGATGTTGGCTTTGCCGGGCGGATGAACCACCACGTAATGTTCGGTGGTCGAAACCACGTAGCGACTGCCGAACTCTTTTTGCAATCGCTCTTTCAGCTCTTCGTGCGTGTAGGGAAGAAAGTTGCGATCGATGACTTCAAACTCAGTTTTCCGAGTCGCCGGGAGTTTGGTCACTCGCCCGTCCCACCGAAGCAAAGCCAGATTTTCTCCGTCGAATGCTAACGGCGTCCCATAAAAATTCTTGCCATCATGCTTCATTTTGATGGTCACGAGGCCACTAGATTGCTTTGCCAGTTCCTTGTCGGGTTCGAGCGGAAATTTCTTGCCCGGCTGTTTGGGGATTTTCAACTGAGCGATTGCCGGTGTTACCATACCGGGCACGATCACTGTCCAAAGCAAAGTGGTGGCAAGCAGAGATCGTGTTGAAATTCGAATCAGCATCAGCGTACGTTTTTCAGAAGTCGGTCGGCACCCTGTTCGAGTAGCTTGCTGGCAACTGACTGGCCAAGTGCGGTTGACTCTTCCAGCGGCGTGGTCAGCGTTGCCTCGATTCGCTCAGTTCCGTCAGTGCTGAGAACGACGCCCGTCAGTGTCAAATGAGTATTTCCGTTGACGGCTGCGACTGCGGTTGATGCCCCCACGGGTGCGAGGCAGCCAGCGAACAAAGTCTTTAACATCGATCGTTCGGCAAAGGCTCGGTGATAGCTGTCTGGATCGCTCAATTGGCGGACGGCGGCTTCGGTCGCGACGTCAAACTTCCGCGTTTCCAGGCCCAAAGCCCCCTGCCCCACGGCAGGCATCAATTGGTCAGGTTGGAAAGCCCGCGCGATGCGGGTTTCGAGTCCCAGTCGTTTAAGTCCGGCAGCCGCGAGAATGATTGCGTCAAAATTGCCTTCGTCCAGTTTCTTCAGACGAGTGTCCACGTTTCCCCGGATGTCGCGGATATCCAGATCGGGACGCAGGTGTTTTAACTGAGCGGATCGTCTGACGCTGCCGGTGCCAATGACGGCTTTGTCGGGAAGATCCGTCAGGTTGCTGAATCGATTGCTGACGAATGCGTCGGCCGTGTCTTCGCGTTCTGGAACGGCCGCGATCGTCAAGTTTGGGTGATCCTCGGTTGGAAGATCTTTCAGACTGTGAACCGCCAGATCAATCTGTTCTTCCAGCAGAGCGATCTGAAGTCGTTTGGTGAAAAGACCTTGCCCGCCGATCTGAGCAAGCGGACCGGTCGCGACATCGCCTTCGGTTTTGATCTGAATCAGCTGGACCGCGTGACCAAGGTTTTCCAGCTGAGCTTTTACCCAGTTGCTTTGCCACATGGCCAGTTTACTTGAGCGGGTGCCTAAGCGGATCGCGGGAGCAGAAACAGAAGCAGGGTCAGGCATCAGAATTGAATGTCGCGGGTATAAACGATGTTCGAATAGACGGAACGCCGCAGAGATACGGATTTCCTTGCGACTTCCTTTATACGCCCGATGAAGAATCTTTGTAATCCGTGACTACCGGGACAACGGGCGCCACGACTGATTTCAGTGGCCTTCGGGCTTGCGATTCCAGAAGCAGCTTCGGATTCTGGTGGTCGGGAACGACGACGCCGCAGCTGACGCAGAACTGGATCGCCTGATCGATCGTCAGGTCCAGCTCGATCGTTTGGCTTTTGGGGATCGAGATCGTAAAGCCAGTGGCTGGCATTGGACTGGTGGGCATCAAGACACTCAGCATCGGCTCGCCAGTGACCTCCTGGATACCGACCATGCTCTCGCCTGTCACGAAACCCATCGACCAGATTCCCTTGCGCGGATATTCAATCGCTACCACTCGGTTGAATTGAGGCGCATCGGAATCACCGATCGAGTTCTCACTGAGCGCGAAGTCGGTGACCTGTTTTACCGACGAGTAGACGTTGCGAATGATTGGTAAACGATTGATGACCGACTCAACGAACCGCCAGAACATTCGTCCGACTCCGGCAGCCAGTAATTTTCCAAACAGGTACATCGTGCCGAGGAAAATGACCAGCACGATCGGGATCACGACATGCCGTTCCAGGTAGACCAGCTGAGCGTAACGCAAGTAGTACTGTCGTGCGTCGACGGGAGCCGTTTCGCCGGGAGACTCGTTCACGGTGGCAGCAACCGTGGCCGGAATCCATTGTCGACCGACTCGCACGAGTGATTCGTTTTCATCAGTCAGGACAACGTGGGACCCGTTGACTTTCTGCATCGTGAATGAACTGTCGGCACCTTCCAGTCCTTTCTGAATTTCCGCATTGTCTCGAATGTCGGCGATTCGCCAAACGATAAAACGAGCAGTCAGTGATTCGGCGGGGCGAATGATCGAGTGATCGATGGTGTTCCATGCCCACGCGAACAACAGGATCGTCAACATGGGCGGCAACAATACGGCCAACCCGCGCAGTGTTGCGATTCGAAAAGGACTGAATGATCTTTGAAACCATGATCCCGAATCATGTGATGGGACCGAAGTGGAATTCTGGTCGGGTGAATCGGGTTGGAGATCGGAGTTGTCCATCACGCTTACTATCTTATCACAGTTTCACTTGCCTGGCTTGACGACGATGATCAAGACGTGTGTGTCTGAGTCAGCTTCAGTCCAGCGAAGTTGCTCGGGCGATGACCGCAACCAGCACTTTCTTTGCACCTGCTCTTTTTAGCACTTTCGTCGCCTCAATCATGGTCGCGCCGGAGGTCATTACGTCATCAATCAGCATGACCGTTCGGCTATCGATCTTTTCAGTTTTTTTACAGGCAAACGCGTTTCTGATGTTTTTCAGTCTGGCGGTTCGTGACAGCGTCCCCTGTTTTAACGTCGGTTTTACCGAATAAAGAATACGTTGCGAAACGGGAATGCCAGAGATTTTTCCAACATTTTGCGCGATCAGCGAAGGTGCATGAAATCCGTTGCTTGAAAAACGGCGACTCCAGTGAGAAGGGATCGGGACGATCAGGTCGCAATCTGCTGTTTGAGGGTGCTGTTTTATCTGATGAGCCAACAAACGCCCCAGCTGAGACATCAAAGTTTCATCGCCGGAGTTTTTCGCCTGCACCACCAGACGTTGGAGTAGTCCCTGATAGTTGTGGACCGAAACGGCCAATTCAAACGGTAGTTCCTGGCGGTAACAGGATGCACATCCACGCGTGTAGGGGCTTGGCCGAGCAAGGACGGCAGCGCATTGATGGCAGCGGTCGGAGTTTTGTGGATCGATTGCCAAGCGGCATGCACGGCACCAACCGTCGTCATCCCACGCTGAAAAAATCGGTTCGACCGTTGCGTCTGAGCCTGGCTCGATTTTGCAGCTGGGGCAGCTGAGCGGAAACAGCAGTCTCAACGCGTTGCGTACCGTCGGCAGCTTTGGCTTGATCGACATGTGTACGCTACTCATAGCGGAGACGTGAAGTTCGGATCGCGGTCGTCTGTCGTTCGATCAATGCTACCAGACATTGGGATTCGAACGGTTGAAATTTTATGAATTTCACCAACTGAACGCCTCAAACCACCGCTGCAGAGAATCAAAAAATTGAAAAGTTGCCGCAGTTAACGAATCGGTCAACGCCACGGTCGCCCAATTGCTCATTTGTGACCCAGAGGTATTTGTTTTGCATCGCGAACTGACGCTTAATTCCTCCGATTGAGGAATCAATGAGCAAATCAAATTCCAGGTAGCGGTCGACGTCGCAATGCCAGCGTTGCCAGAACGGGCGCGTAAAGGAAAATCGAACCGGGTTCGGGGATCGACTGAGTGGCGGGCGTGCCGAGATTGCCTCGAATCTCTCCGGTGCCGAAAACGCTGGTGTGAACGTTCAGATAGGCCTGGCCGCTGATTAGTGTGTTGACGATGTAATCGGGATCGATCGGGTCAAACCCGATTTGTTCTAGCGTTTGCAATTCAAACGATGCTGAGACGCTTCCGGTGGTCGTTGCCAATTCAGCAGGGACTTCGGGCGGACCAAAGATTTCGACGATGTGCTGAGGGTTACTGGCGTCGGGGGAAGCAGGGCCATGGATGTGAAGTTTCGTCAGACTTCCGACCAGCCCAGACCACGAAAGATCGTATGAGAGGATGTTGGTTTCGGTATCGAGTGTTACCGTGCCGAAACCGATGCCCGGGCTGTTGGTTGATCCGTCCGGCTCCGGTCCGTTTTTGACGGCCTGTTCATTGATGTCAAAGATCCAGACAAGTGGATCGGATTGTGCAAACGAAATATTGCAATCAAGACAGCAAAGGGTCAGGCAGACTTTAAACAGGATCCGGTTCATGGTATCAGCTTAGGTGAGAGTTAAAAACAAGGACACGAAGTCAACGGAAAAAACAACGCTCAAGCACATCCGGCGTTACGTCGTCGTCCTATCAAAAATCCAATCGTGGTTAATCCGATCAACCACACGTTCGAAGGTTCTGGAACGGATGATGCCGCTGCGGTACTGGTAATCGCGTCGTTGGTTTGGCCAAGGTGGGCAATCAACAGAAAAGCGTCGCCAAGCACATCGAATGTCTGGTCCGCGTTCAGGTCACCGTTTCCGTAGCTGTACGGGCCTTGGCTATTCAAGTTGCCAACAAGAATAAACGCGTCGCCCAGGACGTTGACGCTTCCATCAAGATTGACGTCCCCAGGCCGTGCGCCCTTCACACCATTCGAAGTCTCGACATGATTTTCGATGAGGAAATTGTGATCTTCGATATCGATCACTCCGTCCACGTTCCAATCGAGAATCGAATCAAACCCAACGTCTGTTTCGGTCAAGCCAATCTTGCCGGAATAAAAGTCGATGTCATCGACGTTGACCTCTCCGTCTTCATTAAAATCACCGGGAGATCGAACGACGTTGGTCGCGTCCACAACATAAAGTCCCCAGCGTGAATCGGAAAGCAGAACTCGATCGCGGTCGGCCACGTGGACGCTGGTGTTACCGACGAATCCTTCCAGCGGACTGGCTTGGGAAGTTCCAAACGCACCGATTCGAAACAGAGTGTCGGTCTGGTTGAGCAGATCCAGATCGATGACTTGCACTCCAGCCTGATGCCAAGCCACGTAGGCGGCAGAGCCGAGCACGACGATATTCGCTGCACTGAACGCGTTGACACTGAGGTCAGAGGCGTCGATCGCTTCGATTTCCGATGGAGATGACAGGTCGGAAATGTTCCACGCCGCCAGCGTGCCTCCGGCTTCGCGGCGGGTCACCAGCAGCGTTGAGTGATCCTTGTTCGGGACCGCGGATGCAGTATTCGCGCCAGTGGCGATTTGCCCAAGCAACGAAGCCGAGCCATTACTCAGGTTCGCGATGTCGTAAACGTACGCGGCTCCGTCACCGGTAATGCCGCCAAGACCAGCTGCGTACAGGCGATCGCCGGCCGCAGACAAGTCGTAAATGCCCACGGAATCCATGGTGTCAATGGTTGTAACGAAGGCGGGCGATGAAGGGACGGAGATGTCGAAGACAGCGATCTCAGGCGACGACTCAGACACTTGAAACAAGCGGTTCTGATGAACGAATGCATTGGTTACTGAATCGAAACCGCCCTCGACTGTGCCTATCTGAGTCACTGCGACTGGACTGGTCGGCATAGATAAATCGACAACATGAGTTCCTTCGGTATCTGTTGAAAAGTAGCCGATGTTGCCGAACGCTCGAATGTCTCGAAACGCTACGCCAAGTGAACCACCGTAAACCGTGCTCGTTGAGATCGAAGCCGGGTCGCCGATGTCGATGATGGCGACTCCGGATGACTGCGAGCCGACGTAGGCAAAATGTTCGGTTCCCCAAACGTCGGTGTAAGTTTCCTTTTCGTCGTAACCAAACGGAGCGTGATAACCTTGATACTGCAGCGGCAGAAACCCGTCAGTCGTGTGGCAGCAGGCAGTTTGGAGGCCAAATGACAGGCAGGCCGACAAAGCAATCCACAGGCAACAAACAGTTCGAATCGAGCGTCCGGCCGACTGTCGGTCAGGCGTATTTGAATTCCGTCGTTGCAAACTTTTATTCGTTTGCCCGATCAGATTGATGTCCCTGTAAGGCGATGGAGAGATACGGAGTCGGGTTGGCGAGACTCCGTGAACGAAATGATGTCGATGATTGCTCAATTGGTCGTTTGCCCCAGTTGCCCGATCAGAATGAAGGCATCGCCAAGTACGTTCACTTGTTGATCCGCATTCAAATCGCCGGATCCGTAGCTGAAGGGGCCAGCTGAGTTCAGTTGGCCAACCAACGTAAACGCATCGCCAAGTACATTCACTGTGCCGTCGAGATTCAGGTCTCCCACCAACGCGCCTGTGACTCCATTCGTTGTCTCGACGTACGTGTTGATGTGAAAATCATGATCTTCCACTTCGATCGTGCCATCGTTGTCAAAGTCGAGCCTGTCATCGAAGCCTGGATCCGAATTGGTTAACCCGATTTTGCCCGAGTAGAAATCGATATCGGCGACATCCACGATGTTGTCATTGTTGAAGTCACCCGGATTGTTGCTCGGGACGAATTGAACAGCGTTCCCGGGGATCACCACATTTCGTTGCGTAATCGGTTGCCCATAAAACGTTGCGCCGAGCATGTGAGGAAAGGCAGTGTCGCCAGCCGCGTCGATGGTAATAAAGTACGCGTATGTGCCACTTGGATATTCTGGCGTGATTGTGAATCGTCCGTTGTGTTCATCAAGGTGGCCGTTCAGATCATCGTAAATGTAGTCCTCCGCATATCCGCCGAGAGGAACCTGGGCGAGGCTGGGTCCGTAAAGAGCCGGCGCAAGCACCGTGCCATCGGGCAGGGTTGTTCGATCTGTGATGTTTCTTAAAGCAAAGCCCGAAACCATTCTAACGATGGCACTCGATGGATTGTTGGGATCGTCATACCCATATGGCCCGTAGATCGGAAAGCCGTCAAACGCAAAACCAATGATAGGTGAGTGTCCCGATCCATCGTCGCCCAGTTGCGCCCGAAGTGCGGTTGGGCTCTGGTGATGATGGTACCTTCCTGCGACCCTGCCACCGGGAGTCGTTACACCGCCATTCCGTAGCGTCACAGGATGACCGGGAGCATCATCGAAGCCCGCGGCTTCAAAAACATTCGCGTCTTGATTCCAGATGCCTTGGTTGTTGTACGACATGGCATCTGAAAAGCCGAACAGAGCAACGCCGTTCACAAAAACGCCCTGAGGACCCAAGCCGACTTCCGTATTGTTGCCGGTGTTGTCCGCTTGGGGCGAGCGAGGGATCTGAAACGTTGCATTCACGTCAGAGGGATAAGAGTTGTTTCTGAATGGTCCGGTCGAGTAGGAAGGGACGCCAGACGCCTGGACGTAAGCCGTGTCGTCTGTGTAGTAAACCGCTTCTACATCCGCCACGATTTGACTGATGACCGAGTCAATGTCTGCATTCGGGCTTGAGCCAGTTGCCCCGGTTGTATTGATGGACCAACTCACAATCGCGGGGTCGGAAACCTGCCCGAAGGTCAGACCGCCATTGGCCACAAGCGTGATTGCGATCAGTGGAAGCAAGAAATGTTTCGAATTCACGCGACTGGTTCCTGTGGTCGTTGGAGGCAAGTGAAATGGGAACAGAGATTTAAACGCAAAGAATCCAACCCATCGACACAAATTCTGGAAAGTTTGTTCGACTTTTCAGTTCTCATTCGTGCCGATTTTCGCGATCGAACGATGAGTTCAGGTGTCTCGTGGGAAGGCATTCAAGCAGATTGGCTGCGGGCGGTGAACGATTCCTGAGGCAAGCTCAATGCTATCAGGGGACATTGATTGACCGATCAAAATGCGAGTCTTTTCGCGTAAAGGAGCCAATCAGCAACAGGGGACGCCCGATTGATCTCGGACCGATCGGCTGATCGAGCTATAAATGGCTCTTTCATGATTCGCGGCCTCATTTGCTGCAGAACACCGTTCGTCAGAAACTTTTCGCATGACCATTCTTGACCGATATCTGCTGAAACTGTTTGTCAGGATTTTCGCTGTTTGTTTTCTCAGCTTCAGCGGACTGTTCATCGTGATTCACTTGTTCAGCAATCTGGACGAATTGGCGGGGCTTGCACCTGGCGAGGGAGGCTGGCCGAATCTGGTTCGCAACTTTTATGTCCCTCGACTGGCAGATATCTTTGACAAGACCGCTGCCATGATGGCGCTGTTTGCTGCCATCTTTGCCGTCACGTTGATGCAGCGAAGGCGCGAGGTGACGGCGATCCAGGCCGCCGGTTTGCCGTTGCGTCGAGTCCTGAGGCCAGTGATTGTTTTCTCGTTGATCATCATTGCGATTGCCGCAGTCAACCGAGAGTGGCTGCTGCCTCAGTACCGTGATCGGCTGGTGCGAACTCCTCAGAATTGGTCGGGAGAAACCGAGATGCCAATTGCGGTGCAGGATGATTGGCGGTCCGGTGTGCGCCTTCGAGGAAATCACATTGTTGTTTCCGAACGCAGAATCGATCAGCCAGATGTTCAGCTTCCGATCGAGCTGTCGAACTCGGGCACGCGACTGCGGGCAATGAATGCCATCGTTGAATCCGCGTCGCCAGAACGTCCCTCTGGCCTGTTGCTTGACAAGGTTGTCTTTCCTGTCGGGATCGATTCATTGTCATCGGTGTCGGACGGCAAATCGTTTGCAGTCTGGACTTCGCGGGATCAGGATTGGCTCCAGCCCGGTCAGTGTTTTGTCGCCTGCGAATTCGACGCTGAGAAATTGGCGTTTGGTAGCAAGCTGGATGAGTTTCGAACGATCCCGGAACTGATGACCGACGTACGAGCGCCGCAGTCGTCGTTCGGCCGCAGCGATCGCCTGGCCTTGCACGCTCGGTTGATGAAGCCCTTGCTGGACATGACGCTGGTGCTGTTGGGGCTGCCGATTGTTTTGTCTCAGTCCGACCGTAACGTATTCGTTTCGGCAGGTTTATGTATGCTGATCGTTGGCGTATTCCATATCGCCGTGTCAGTCAGTCACAGCTTTGGTAGTTATCGTCTGCTTCAACCAGCGGCGCTCGCAGCGTGGTTGCCAGTCTTGATCTTTGCACCGCTTGCTGTTTTATCGATGCGCAAGCTGGGCAAATAGGTTTCTGGACGATTCCTGGATCTGGCTGAAGTAGAACAGGCCAAAGGTTTTCTGATTTACGAACAACGCATCGGGTCAGTGAATCGCAAGCAGCAGACGCAAACTGTGCAGCAGATCGTCAGTTGCGGCGATACAGAAGCTTGGATTGTTCAGGTCGGGTTGCGAGCCATCGTAGTCGGTAATGAGTCCGCCTGCTTCCTCGAGGATCAGCCATCCTGCAGCGACGTCCCATGACTTCAGACAATTCGCCCAGTAACCATCGGTGCGACCGCATGCAACGTAGCACAAATTCAGCGCGGCTGATCCTAACCGCCGCAAACTGGCAGCATGCTCAACCATTTTCAGGAATCGCAGCACCTGAGGATCGTCAGATTTTACTCCGGCGGGCAGACTGAAAACCAGCAGCGATTCGCGGACCTCGGTGCAGGTGCTTGGCGAAATGGGCTTGCCGTTCAATGTTGCGCCCTGCCCGGTCACTGCGCTGAAGCATTCGTCCAGTAGTGGATCAAATACGGTGCCAACGAGTAAACTTCCTTGGTGGTACAGTGCAATCGAAACGGCAAACGATCGGAGCTGATGGATGAAGTTGGTTGTACCATCAAGTGGATCGACGATCCAGTAATAGTCTTCGCTGTTATCAGGAATGTTCCTGGCATCGGGCGACTCCTCACCGACAAACTGATGATCGGGAAAACTCCCAAGCAAGATTTTCTGGATGACATCCTGCGCCTCCACATCGGCCTGGGTCACGAAATCTCGGGGCCCTTTTTCGGATACCTCGGCCTGTCCCAACCATTTCATCAAGCATTGTCCACCCGCTTTGGCGGCCTGCTGACAGACGTCATGGAAATGACTCAGTTCTTCTGCGGTCGGTTTGGCAAGAGGCACGTTCAGTGGTCCGTAGTTTGCTGTTACAGGTTGAGTCCGGGCTGTCGCGATGACGTGCCGATTGTACGATATGTGGCGAGGCGGCTCCAAGGCGACGTGGAGCGATTATAAATTCCTGTTCACGGTTTTGACGGTGTTTGGATGAGATCACAACGCAAGTGGAGGTTGAGAAATGGTGTTGCCAGCCTGAGGTCTGAAAGGGTGTCGCTGACGGTTGATACCGGTAGACCGGTCTTGGGGGGCCTGCTAACGCCATTGATGACGGCAGATGGTAGAGGTCCCATTTGCTGCGCCGAACTGTTCAAGGTGCCAGTTTCGTCAGACGCATTAAGCGAAGCCACAGAGACTTACTGTCGAGGCAATGATCTGATTACTCGGTATCCAGCGTCTGAGGCTGATCCGATCGACCGAGAGATTTACTGGCGTTTGATCGACGATCATGATGACTCAGTCACATCAGTCGAAACGATTTACTCGTTGCAGACGGATTTGCTTGATAGCTCGCCTCAGCCATCTGTGCCCTCGGTCTTTCTGAGCACTTCGCGACAGTGGTTCCAGCAAAACGACAACGGAGGTGAGAGTGATCGATGGAATGAGTGTTCGTTTGAGGATGCATGTTTTGCTGCGGGCGAAGGAGGCGGTCGTATCGCTTGTGTATTGAATCTGGAAAATGACGTTTCGGTTTTGCAGACTGTTTTTCCCGCCGATCTGCGCGGGATTGAAGTCAGTATGACGGACGAACAGACTGAAGTTCATTGGCATTTGAAATCCTCGTTTCTGGAAAAGGGAGTGATCCGAAGATTGAGAATGTTGACCGTGTTAAGCGGGACAGGATCAAGTGAGCATGATTTGTTGGCAGCGGCAGATCGGTTTTATGTCTCAGACTTGCCGCTGACCGTGTGAAGTGGTTTCTGGTGATTAATAATTGTTGTGAGTCAGAGAGGGCAATGAATCACATCCGCTATGAGGTGTTTTTCAAAGGTCGGGTTCAGGGTGTAGGATTTCGTTACACTTCGGCTCAGGTGGCTCGTCGTTTCAAGGTCACCGGATGGGTGAAAAACCTTCCCGATGGCAGTGTGCAGATGGTTGTCGAGGCCGATGCGGGCGAGTTGGATTCTTACGTCGATGCCGTCGTCGCTGAGACGCATGGTCGTGTGACCGATCAGCAGACCCATCGCAAGCGGGCGACGGGAGAGTTCTCGGGATTTGAGATCAGGCATTGATCCAGTGACAGGCTCTGAGTGGCACTTTTAGCCAGTGAACATTCCGGTCATAATGGGCGTAAGAGACGAGGAGCTTGTTTCAGCACCCGATCTGAATATCTCAAGCCGAAATGCAAGTGAGGGAGCCTCGGAGAAATTCCCTCGCTCACGCTTTGGGTTATGAAGTGGTGAGATAAGCTCTACGCAACTCGACCGGAAACGACTTCTATCCTTTCACTCTTTTACGCCATGCCTTTCGACGCACTGCTGTTCGCCCAATCTGCCAACCTTACGAATTGGTTGACGCCCGTCTGGCTGATTTCGCTGGGAATTTCGATTGGTTTCCTGTTGGTGTTGATTGGCGTTGCCAAGCTGTATGTTGGCCAGAAAATTGGGTTCTTCAATCGCGTCGCCAGTAACTCAACACTCTTTGCGGTCTTCGGAACGTTGACTGGTTTGCTTTACGCCGGACTGTTTGTCGCGTGGTACGTCTGGCGTTACGGTGCTTCGTCGATCGACGAATCATTTTACATCGGAATGTTGCTGGTTCTTGCTGCGTGCTTGTTGCTGGGGTTTGGGATCTGGCGATTATTGTCTCGGCGAATGCAGGGTGAACTGAACGGTTTGCTGTTCGATGGCTTCCTCGCGTGGCTGAATCGTATTTGTATTGCGATGGCTGTTTTTGCGGTGACCGGATTCGGGCTCGCCGCTTTCGATGGGTTTGGCATTTTTGAGATCGTCGACGAACCGATGGAGTTCGTGCAATCGATCGCTCGACTTCCCTTCACCGGGACGGTGGAAAAAGAATTCGAAATCGACCCCTCGCCTCGCAATCACAGTGGTGATCCGATCGAAGTTTCGTTCGACGGCAATGAGTTGCAGATGTTGTCGGTGACTTCGACACAGCGGATTGAGTTGGCCGCCGAGCCCGTGACCGTTGATCTGACCATCAACAAGATATTTGAAATCCCGGAGTCGACGGAACCATCGTACTTCCGGCAGCGTGCTGATGGTCGAGGTCCCATCCCGAACGAGCAGATTGACCAGCTGTTCGTGAACAATCTTGGCAATGAGACGGCAACGGTTTCGGTAAGCTACACGTTGGCACCGCTGTACGGTCAGGTTGCGATTGTTCCATGGATCGCACTCAGCGTGGTGGCGGTTTACTTTGGGTATCTGAGCTTGATGTGTCTGTTTCCCAAATCTGCTGCGATTGCCCAGGCGACTTTTAAAACCGAAATTTGTCAGCCGTTGTATCTGTTGGTTTTGGCAGCGGGATTGGCATTTGTTGTCTTGTCGATCTATGTTCCCTACAACACGTTTGGCGAAGATATCAAGATGTACAAGGACTCGGGGTTGACGCTGATCCGAGTACTCGCAATTTTCCTTGCGATTTGGGCAGCCAGTAAATCAGTGGCCGAGGAAATCGACGGGCGCACTGCGTTGACTGTTTTGTCCAAGCCGGTCGGACGTCGCCAGTTTATCCTTGGTAAATTCGGCGGCATCTCATTGGCAATCGCCTTGCTGTTCATCGTGTTGGGGATCTGGTTCGTTGCGTTTGTGGCATACAAGCCTATCTATGACTTCCGCGAAGCGGCGAAGGGGTTGGCCGAATGGACTGAGTGCTATAACGAAGCGGTGCACGTCATTCCGGGCCTGTTCCTTTGTTTCCTGGAAGTTTTGATTTTCGTGGCAATCAGTGTTGCGATCTCAACCCGATTGGGGATTCTTGCGAACTTCCTGATCTGTTTCTCTGTTTATGTTCTCGGCCACCTGACGCCGCTGATCGTTCAATCATCTTTGGCCGCTTTTGAACCGGTTCAGGTATTCGGTCAACTGGTTGCGATCGTCTTTCCGGTGCTTGATCATTTTGATGTTCAAGCTGCGATCAGCTCCAACGCTGACGTTCCTGTTTCTTATCTTGCATGGTCTGTCATCTACACTGCGTTGTACGGAACGGTCACGCTGTTGGCCGCATTAGTGATGTTTGAAGACCGTGATCTGGCATAGGGTGAACGAGTGCCTGTGGCAATAGGCTGTCGCGTCTGCAGCCTGCTAACGCATCGAAACCAGAAACGGGTTGGATGCTCGTTCGTTGCCAATCGTTGACGGCGGGCTGTGACCGCAGACGAATTTCATTTCGTCACCCAGCGGCAGAATTTTATTGGCGATGCTATCCATCAATTGCTGATGGTTCCCGCCCGGAAGATCGGTGCGACCGATTGATCCCTGAAACAGGACGTCTCCCATCAGGATCAGTTTCTCTTTCTGGTTGACGAAAATCACATGCCCTGGAGCGTGCCCGGGTGTGTGCAAGACGTGAAAGGAATGCTCGCCAATCGAAAGGGTTTCACCTTCTTTCAACCATCGATCCGGCGTTGCGTTCTGCATGCCAGCCATACCGTAACCGGCGGCGACTAACTCGATATTGTCCAGCAACATTTTGTCTGCTTCATGGGGGCCGATAATCTCCACACCCAGCAACTTTTTCAATGCTTCGGCGCCACCCGCGTGATCAAGATGTCCATGCGTGAGCCAGATGGATTCGATTCTCACATCCAGTCGCTCAACTTCCGCCGCCACTTTTTCCGCTTCCCCGCCAGGGTCCAATACAATGCCTGATTTCGATTCATCATCGAAGACGATTGAGCAATTTTGTTGATACTCGGTAACTGGGACGACATGAATTTGAAGCATTCGTTTTTGCCTGAATGTGCGGGGAAGCGATAATGGATGTTGTTGCGTTCAGTTGCAAGTTTTACCGAGGTACTTGAGATTTTGAAACGGGCGGGAAACGGTTCGCTTCCTTACACTCGCGTAGGGGCGAACAGAAAATCTGACATGCAAGCCTTGCTGTTGGTATTATGTAGGCTGTGCCATTCAAACTTTTCCCTTCTCCCTCCTTTTCGACTGGATTCCTGATGAACTCGATTGGATTGTTCATACGCTTGGCCGCAGTTGCTCTGCCTTTGATTCTCGCTGATTCAGATGTTTTTGGGCAGCCAGATTTTTTGAATCGGACGTCTGACGATGTTGTGCGAGTGGGGACCTATAATCTGGGTGGATTTATTGATGGAGCTGATGAACTTTTCGATTTTAATTCTGCCGCGGGCGAGTTCCGTGCGGTGCCGTCATTGGCCCGAGTCTGGCAGGCGATCGATGCGGATGTGTGGGCGTTTCAGGAATTAGCGAATCGTAATGCAACCGACGTGCGGAATGCGCTCAACGCCGCTGTGCCACTTGAAGGAGGAGGTAGCTGGTCGGTGTTTCAGCGATCATCCCAGATTCTGGCCAGTCGATATCCGGTTGTTGATCCTGTGTTCTCCGTAACGGGAGTGCCGCGTCGTCCCACGATCGCGACGGTGGATTTGCCTGACGACAGGTTTGATCGTGATCTGCATCTGATCAATCTACACCTTGACGCCGGGGGTAGTTCATCCGATCGGTTCAATCGCCAGAATGAGGCAGATCGCATTATCGATTATTTGCGGAATGCTCGGAATCCATCCAGCTCTCAGGCGTTGCCTTCCAATGAGCCCGTGATTGTGCTGGGAGATTTCAATGATTTTGATGTAACCAACGCGATTCCGACACTCACGACTGGCAATATTGTCAACGAAAATGATTTTGGGCCAGATTCTCCTCCGGACTGGGACGGGACATCTCTTTTCGATCCCATGCCGACTCAGAATGGCGTCTCGGGAGGATCAACCACGACATTTCAAACGTCTGTTTTTGATAGTCGCCTGGATTTGCAGCTTTATACCGATACGGTTTTGCAACACACCAACTCGTTTGTCTTAAAAGCAGCGTCGCTTTCTTCAGCTGACCTGTCGGCTGCAGGGTTGTTGTCGACCGACACGATGTTTGATCCTCGTTCTGGTTTAGTAGACCACCTACCGCTGGTTGTCGACTACGAGGTTGCACCGCAGTTGTTGGGTGATTTCAATGATTCGGGAAAAGTCGACGCGGCCGACATTGATTTTTATCAAGGAAACATCGGACTCCCTGCAATCGACAGTCTGCAACCGCTTGATCTGGATGGAGACGAATTAGTGACGCTTGATGATTATCGGTTCCATATCGAAAACCTTGTGCAGACTTTCAATGGCCAAACAGGCACGTTCGTTGGTGATATCAATCTCGATGGTAAAGTCGATGTGCTCAGTGACGGATTCATTCTGGTCGGGAACCTTGGGAGTGACGGTCCGTTTGGATACGTGCATGGAAACTTGAACGCTGACTTTGCGATTGATGTTCTGGGTGATGGGTTTGCATTTGTTTCGAATCTCGGGAAGGCCAACCAACCGTCGATAACCTCAGCTTCAAGCGCGGTGCCAGAACCCGGCGGATGGTTGATGGTGCTTGCGATCGGCTTCGGGCGGTGCATGAAAAGAGTAAGGGCGTTTTGAACCGATCTCGGTTGAAGAACGAAAACGTATTCAAAAACTCGTTATTGAACGTAGTGGACGATGCATTGGGACAATCAGCGAAGTGGCGATTTGATTCGTTTGAGCGAAGCTTTCAATTCAGACGGTCGGATAATTTTGGAGATATTGCCGAAGTGCTGGATCAGGCTGTATGATCGAGGACCGACGATCGAGCGGCTTGATTCCCTGAATGGATAAAACATGAAGAACCAACTGATAATTGCCTCCCTTGTCTTCATGGTGGTGGCGACTCAAGCCAAACTTTACGCGGACGACGCCGAAATGGCGTCAGAGCAAGAGCGAACGGGAGCTTCAGAGATGAGTGTGAGCTATCCGGCAAAAAATGAAGACGACTACCGCGTCGATGAGAAATGGAAACTCGTTTGGTCTGATGAATTTGAGGGTGACACATTAAATCCGAAGAATTGGACCCGCCAGATACTACCGGCCCCGTACAACGACGAGTGGCAGCAGTATTTTGACCACGAGGAAAACTCGTTTGTGAAAGATGGCTTTCTGGTCATCAAAGCAATCCACACCAGCGACAAACATGGTGACAACCAATATACGTCGGGGCGTCTGCATACGGGTGGCAAGCACTCGTGGAAGTACGGAAAAATCGCTGCCAGAATCCAACTGCCACATGGAAAAGGAATCTGGCCTGCTTTCTGGATGTTGGGCGATGACATTGATGAAATCGGTGGCAGCACGCCATGGCCAAAATGTGGCGAGATCGACATCCTTGAGCTTTACGGGTTCAGGGACGACGCTGTCGTAGAAGCGAATATTCACTTCGATGACGACGGTCACAAGATGCTGGGTCCGAAATCGTTCAAGTTGAAAGAGGGAATCTTTGCCGACAAATTTCACGTGTTTGAAATCGAGTGGACAAACGAAAAAATCACGTGGCTGGTCGACGGAGAGGCTTACTACACGGTGGATATCACCGATGAGACTCTAAGCGAATTTCACGCGAAGCAATATATTTTGCTCAACATCGCTGTCGGCGGAACTCACGCCGGTCGCCCGGACGAAACGACACCCTTTCCCGCTCTGATGTATGTTGATTGGGTCCGGGTGTACAAACAGAAATAGCTGTTATCGGATAAGCAGGAGTTCAGTGCCTGAGTGCTTGTCCCAATGCCGCATAAGCAATCACAAGCCAACGCGTCGCGGCGTGTTGGTTTAGAGCGCGTTTCGTTTAAGTCTGGCGGCTTTTCGATACTTTTCGATCGGTTTTTCAAAACCGAAGACGCTACAGTTAAGTGCAACATGCACTAATCACAACCCACTGCGTCAGCGAGGGATCTTTCGTTCCTCACTCACATTCCGGTTATTGATTTTCAATCGACATTATGTTCGGCACTAAATCAGCACGCCGTCATGCATCGCTTGTTTGGTTCTCGGTAGGAATGGGCTCTTAGTCTCGCCCACTGTTTCCAAATGCAGCGTGCGAGGGATCAAGCGGCTTTGCGTGTTGTCGTTTCCGCTTGAAGCAGGTTTGCAGGGTGTGGGTCAACGACGCCTGTTGGTTCAAGTGTCGGCAACGGCCCGGTCGTGCGAAGTTCGGAATCGGACCAGCGATGCGTGTTGATCTGATCGAGCACCGACTGAGCGATGGCGACTGCCTCGGAGCCTTGTTGGGCTGAAACGCGTGGCGTTGAGCCGGCACGAATGGACTCAAGCCAGTCTTGTTGCTCACAAAGAATCGCGTTGGTCGTTGGAACCTCGATTTCCTGCTTCTTCAGCACCGATTCGAACAATTTTTCTCGAATCCACGCTTGTTGTTCGGGAGTCGCCTGCAACACATCGTATTCGCGTTGCCGCAGCCACGAGGGAATTCGAATCGCGGTGACGGTGCTGTTGGCAAGGTTGACTGCTGCGAACCCGTCGGTTCCAAAGATTTGAATCGTGCGCTCTGGGCTGAAGCTGCAGCGAGACGCGGTGATGTTCGCAACTCCGCCGCAGCTGAACTGCAATCTCGCTTGAGCTGTATCTTCGTGGTGGCCAAAAACCGAGATGCCGACGGCTCGAGATTCCGTCATTGTTCCGGAGAACATGGAATTGACCAGGTCGATATCGTGAATCATCAGGTCGTGAACGACTCCGACATCTGTCGATCGGAAGGTGTAGGTGCTGGTTCGAGCAGCCTGGATGAACTTCGGCGTGCCAACGTGTTCTAACGCGGTTGCAACAGCTGGATTGAATCGTTCAACATGGCCGACCTGCACAACACAATCGTTGGCGTCGGCGACTTCGACCAATTCTTTCGCGTCTTCGACCGAATCGGTGAGTGGTTTTTCGATCAGCGTGTGAACCCCGTTTTCCAGTAAGTCCATTGCCACTGCGTGGTGGAATCGCGTTGGCGTAGCAATCACGGCGGCGTCGATCTCCGGAATCAGTTTGTGGTAATCGCTGACAACCGCGATTTCGACCTGATCAAGCACAGCGCGTTGAGCCTCAGGGCTTGGGTCGGCGACACCCACCAGTTGGACTTCATTCGCTTGCGAATGCAGTAAACGCGTGTGGATTTTTCCCAGGTGCCCTGCTCCGATAACGGCGACTCGTACGCGGTTCATGCTGCTTTTCTCCGCTGTTCGCGACCTCGCCCATGGCGGCCCGCTTGAGAATATTCGATGCTTTCAAACAAATGCTGAATGTCTGGAATCAGTTCATCACGCGAAGCCAGTAACTCGCGAGCTGCATCTAAACCGACGCGGGCTCGATACATCAAACGATAGGCTTCATTGAGTGCGTTGATAACTTTGGGTGCAAAATTGTTTCGCTTGAGTGCGACGATGTTGATGCAACGAGGACGTGCCGGATTGCCATCGGCAAGCATATAAGGGGCGATGTCCTGAAGCACCCGGCTGGAGGCACCGACAAAAGTGTAGCTTCCGACTGCACCGTAATGTGTTACGGCAACGGAACCCGATAGAGTCGCATGATGATCCACGTGAACGTGTCCGCCAAGCATGCTTCCGTGCCCGATGATGACTCGATCACCCACGACGCAGTCATGAGCGACATGGACGTTGCCCATGAAGTAGCAATCGCTACCCACCTGCGTGAATCCCTCTTCTTTTTCGGAAGCTCGGTTGATGGTCACGCATTCGCGGATAACGTTTCGGTCACCGATAATGACTTTGGTTTCGGTGCCACGATAGCTCAGGTCTTGGGGATGACCACCGATCACGGCGTTGGGGGAAATCAGATTATCTTCACCAATCGTGACGTCGCCCAGAATCGTGACGTTGTTGTAAAGTTTTGTGCCGCGTCCGATCGTGGCTTTAGGCCCGACGACGCAGAAAGGCCCGATTTCAACGTCCTCGGCAATTTCTGCTCGACGATCGATGACGGCCAGGTTTGAAATTTTGTGGGACATTGGCTTTACGTCTCCATTGGGACGGCCGGGTTCGCGATGATTGTCAAAAGGGATGATATCCACAATGTTTCAAGTCCTGATTTTCATTCCGAGTCAAGCTGAACGTCGTTCTGATGTTTGCTCGGCAGCCTGTGAGAGTAACGCGTAAACCATCTGTGAATTCAATCGGTGGCCGGATCGTGACGCGACAAAATCTCCGGCAAGATCTGCTCCAGCAAGAGAGAAATCGCCGATCATATCTAGTGCTTTATGTCGAGCACATTCGTTGGCGAAACGCAATGAGTTGTTCGTGGGGCCGACGTGATCAAAAACCAATACGTCCTGATCAGTGACACGACAACCGAGCCCCTTGCTCTGCAGCGCTTCGGCTTCGGCGACCAGCACGAAAGTTCGGGCAGAGGCGATTTCCTGTTCGAACGTTTCCTGTGAAAGTTCATAGGTACACGTCTGAGCACCGATCGCGGGCTCATCTGGATAATCCAGTTCAAAGGTGACTCGGCATTTCCCGTCTGAATTGGGGCGGGCTTCGATCCACGAGTGATCATCACCAACACGAATCGGTCGCGTTACCTCAATTTTTTTGCGAGGCGCGGCCTGGATGACTCTGCCTGCCGATTTCAACGCGGTGGTAAAAGCAAGGCTTGAACCATCGCAGCCGGGCATTTCAGCTCGATCGACATGAACTTCACAGTTGTCGATCTGCATTCCCGCCAAAGCGGCCAGGACATGTTCGACCATTTCGACTGCACAATCATCGTCGACCAGCGTCGTTCGGCGTGGCCCTTGGATTCGGTGCCGTACCAACGCGTCGATTTCTGGCCGACCGGGCAGGTCGGTGCGAACAAACGTGACTCCGGCGTTTGCAGCCGCTGGGTGAAACTCAAGTTTCACATCGTGGCCGCTCCAGAATCCAAAGCCTCGTACCGTGGCGGTAGAGGCGATGGTTGTTTGTTGTCGAGTTGCAGTGTCCAAGGTCTGACTTTCCAGAACGAGTTGACTGGGCGGCGTCCCGATGGGACTTCGGATGACATAATCGCCGTGAGTCATCCGGTCCAACGGATTCAGCGAATTACCTTGGGGAGTTCAGCCACGACAGCAGACGTAATGTCGCGATTCGGCTGATAGAAGACAATCGAGCCGTTGACTTTTCGCATGATGCTTTGCGGATCACCCTGCTTCATTTCCAGATTCGTGTGCCGCAGCACCAGCTGGATCTCACGAGGCTCGCAAAAGCTGCTGATCGCTTCCTGAACCTGCTGGTAAGCGTTGTAGTGCAACTCAGCTTCTCGCTTCATCAGTGTTCGCATCTTGTTGCGCTGCTCGACTTCCAGGGCAGCCGATTCTTTGGCCAGTTCTGATTCGGCCTGCTTATATTCATTGCTGCCCGGTTCGTACTGTTGAAGCACTTCCGCTTTTTTCATCATTTGCTGCTGAAGCTGCAAAGATGCCTGCTTGAACTGCTCCGCTTCCGCTTTCAGCGTTTTCAGTTGATCGGGGAAAGTCGGGTGGTTTTTGAATACCTCGCCAACATCAACCACGCTGACTCGCGTCTGAGCGTCCGCGGACGATAGTCCGATGAAAAGTGCCAACACAGGGCACGCGAAGAAAGCCGCAATCGTTCGCTTTGTAGTCACTTTCAGCACTCCTTGCTGTCGTGAGGAATTGTAGTTGCCGTGGGCCGTCCATTGGCCACACACCGAAGCAATTTGTTATCAAATTTTTCAGGTTTTGGCATTCTGCCGAGATTCTGAAAACCCGTAAAGGCCGATCTTAAATTGATTTCAGAATTTCAGGATGAGATGCCAGCATCAGCAGTCAAGTGGTCGCTGTAAACGTTTCCCGAAGTTCGTCAGCCAGTTCACCGTACTGACCGTAAAACGATTGAGCCAGCCATCCCAGATAAAGGCTCAACGCGAAGAACGTGATAAACAGGAACAATAGAAATCCGTTGAATTTATCCACTCGGGTTTTTGCCGCTGAAATCGCAGCGACTTCGCCTTTGACTCGACTGGCGACTTGATCAAAATTTGTGTTCAGATGTGCACCGTCATACGATCGAAGGATATGATCAACCGCTGTGTTCGTCATCTGAGTTCCAGAAAACGATGTCACCGTTTGAGGGACATTGGCACGGGTGACGCGATTGTTGTTCTGAGGCTGGCTGCCCGGGATCGAAGCACTATAGTCGCTCATTCTTGACGGCGATCGACGAACCGTATTGATTGAACCTGCATTTCCCAGATCCGCCAGGCGTTGCTGAGTTTCTATCCGTGTTCGATTGGTTTCCGATCGAGCCAACTCCAGTCTCAGCCGTTCGTTTTCAAGTGCGGCTTCTTGAAGCTTCAGTCTTGCCGATTCAGAAACAACGTCAGAAGACACGAGGCGATCGGAGTAACGACCTCTCGTGATGGGGTCGTATTGCGAGTCAAGCGAAGCAGTCCGCGACAGGTTCTCGTTGGAAGGTGAAAGTCGGCGCTGCCCATAGGGCGTGTACAAGTCGTTGTCATTCAAAGGTCGTCGCCGTGCGACAGGCGTCTGGTCAAGACGAGTTCGATCCCGCAGTTCTTGAAGCAGTCGCATCCGGTCTGAATCAGCTCGCTGAGCGTTGCGATCAGCGGCCAGCTTGTCCAGGCGCAGACGCTCCAATTCTGCCTCGCGTCGGTCATGCCGATCACGAATTTCTTGCGTTGATTTAGCCAACGCATCGATCTCTTGATCTGTCAGTTCGAAGGTGTGCCGATCGTCATTCTTTGGTAATCGCTGCGAATTCCAGTTGGGATGTCTGTCGTCCTGAGAATGATCGACACCGTATCTTCGATTTTGAAGCGTCTGCTGTTGCCGGTCGAGTTCTTCCCTTCGTTGTTGCTCGAAGTATCGATCGGCATCTGTTTTCGTTTCGGATGAGGCGTAGTCGTGATTCTCCCGAGACAAGCGACGGTTGAAATCGTCGCGATCGAAACGTTCTCGAGCGTCTCGGTTCATCGAATCTGAACCAAGGCGACTGGACTTGCCAGCCAGTACTGAATCGCGACGATTTGAAGTGAAATCGCGGTTGTCGGTTGAGGATAATGGATCGCGGTTGGATGAGAAATCTGTCGGACCGGTTGAAACGGGCGAGCGAATCCCGGATGGCTCAGTCGACGAGGGAACGAACTTCAGCGAAACTTTTTGATAGTTTCCTTTTTCGCCGGGAAGGTACTCGTACTGCAAACCTTCCGTTCTGAGCCGCTCAAGGCCAACCTCATCCAGTGTAAAGTGCAGCACGCCATTGCCCGAGACAAAGTCCGGTTTCAAGTTCCGTGGCACTTCATCAACACGCGGTTTCAAGGTTGTCGGATCATCAAACAACATGACGATCCCATTGGTGACGTCTTTCAGGTCGATAGAAGCCTCAAGGGTTTGCCCTTGTTTGATCGCATCAATCATCGACGAATCGATGTCAAGCTTCATGATTCGATCCGCGTCGCCGGGCTCGGAAACTCGGGTCGTTTTTGAATCGGGTGCCGGGCTCGCCACACGCGAGGAATCGGTGCGAGTGTTATCAAAGACCGAACTTGAGTCAGATTGCTGGCCGACGACCATCCCGGTCAGGCCCAACATCAACGCGAATACCAAACATTCCTTCATGGAATTGCTCCAGCTGTGATTCCCAATGCTCCAACGGCGAAACTGCCTGTTGTCGAGATCGTTTATATTACCGCTGAATCGGTGAGCGGGTAAATAGAGATATTACGGGCAGTTTGGGCGGATTTAGTTGTTGGCCAGGGGGGAATGGGGTGCTTGGGTCAGATAGTGATTCGTGGTGAGCTGAATTCATGCGACACGAATCGCCGTATCGCCAACGGTGGAAACCTGTAACCTTTCCCCGTTAACAATTTTTCAGTCAGCAAGCCGTTTTGAATTCCAAACCAGATACAACTGACTCTTCCGTCCACACGATTCAATGGATGGTGCTGTTTCGCTACTTGATTGGGCTCGCTGTTGCTATCGCAGTGGGTTACACGATTTGGAAAGCCGTTGGACAACTTCAGGCACAGGAATTTCGTCTTTCCCGAATCAATTTTCTCTGGTGGTTCGCCGCGATCATAACCTACATCGGCGCGATGTCGTTGTCTGCTTTGTTTTGGCATCGAGTCCTTCTGGCGATGGATCAACATCCTCGGCTGTATGATTCGCTGACCGCTTTTTTTATCAGCCAGTTGGGGAAGTATGTGCCTGGCAAGGCGATGGTCGTCGTGCTCAGAACTGATCGGATTCGAGGTGATAACGTCACCATCGGACCTGCCATCGTGAGCGTTTTCATCGAAACGTTAACCTGGCTTTTTACCGGTTCGATCATTGCCAGCGTGTTGCTGCTGCTTTTGTTCGACAACCAGCTTCTGCAAATCACGGCTGCCATAATGATGATCGTGTCAGGATTTCTGACGGCTCCCCCGGTGATTCGCTGGTTCGCCCATCGTTTAGGACATGTGAAAGGCAAAAAGACTGGCAAGGTGATGATGAGCCTGACGGTAAAAGTCATGGCTCCTGGCTGGCTGCTGTTGGCGACGGGCTGGTTGCTGAGCGGCTTGAGTCTCTGGTTGGTGCTCAGAGGATTGCCCGATGTTTCCATTGCGTGGGAGGACTACTGGCTCTGCCTGACCTGCGTCACACTGTCGACGGCCGTTGGTTTCGCGTCGCTTCTGCCAGGTGGGCTGGGAGTTCGAGAATTAGTCATGATTCCGTTGCTATCCACCAGGTTTGATGCTGCGATCGTCGTTGTTGCAGTCGTTGCAATTCGTATTGTCTGGCTGATTTCGGAATTGTTGACTGCCGCGATCTGCCATACCGCTACCAAAACTGGTGACGTGGGTTAATTTATCAGTTGCGAATATTTATCAGTTTCGAACAAGTTTGAATCGCATGTGAGAACTGGTTCGAGAATTGCGCCCAGGTTCGATTTCATCTATGCCGTATCTTTCGATCATTATTCCGGTTTACAACGAAGCCGAGTCGCTTCGCGAGTTGTATCGCGAAATCGGTGGTGTCATCAAAGCCAATCATTACGACGCAGAGTTGATATTTATCGACGATGGTTCGACAGATGAATCGTGGCAAATGATGGATGAGCTGGCGGCAGAAGACTCGAAAGTGCAGTGCATACGTTTTCGCCGGAACTTCGGCAAAGCCGCCGCGCTACGAGCAGGTGCCGATCACAGCAGCGGCCAGCTGATTGTCACGATGGACGCTGATCTGCAAGACGATCCTGCTGAGATCCCGAATTTGATTGCGGCTCTTGGGGAAGACAACGATCTGATCAGTGGCTGGAAGAAAGTGCGCAACGATCCGCTGGACAAAACGCTGCCCTCAAAAATATTCAACCGATTGATTGGCTGGCTGACTGGAGTTCATCTGCACGATCACAACTGTGGCTTCAAGGTTTACCGTCGCGAGATTTTTGACGAGGTGAAACTGTATGGAGAAATGCACCGTTTCGTGCCCGTGTTGGCGGCAGCGCGAGGTTTCAGGGTGGCAGAAGTGCCCGTCAACCATCGATCTCGAAAGCATGGCGTCTCAAAGTACGGTTGGGCACGTCTGCCGAAAGGTTTTCTAGACCTGCTGACCGTTTGTTTTCTAACGGGCTTCAGCCAGCGTCCTCAGCATTTGCTGGGAGGGTTCGGGTTAGCTGCGTTTTCCGTGGGAGCCATCGGACTGTTCTGGATGGCGGTTTACTGGCTGTTGCGAATGGCGTTCTACCCGGAATGGGCTCCGCTGCATCAGCGGCCCGTTGTCCTGTACTCGTTGGGCGCGTTGTTGCTGGGAGCACAAGTGTTGTGCATCGGGTTCCTTGCCGAGCTGATTACGTCTCGAAACCAGGTCCGCAATCATCCGTACTCGATCGCCAAACACGTTGGACGAAAACCTTCGGTGGAAGGAAGCGAGCAAGATGGTTGAGCACAATTCTGCCGAAGCGTGTCCAGCCGAGCTTCCGAATTTTTGTGCTCAGCGCCATTGGGCAATTTTCTGGCTGCTGATTATCTGTTCGACCGTTACCCTGGTCGGAAGAATCGCGACCGTTCGAAACCATCAGGCTCGAGGTGAATCCGCATTCTTCAGCGCGAATGACCGAAGTCGCTGGTGCACCGTGAGGTCATTGGCAGATGATGGCACCTACGCGATTGATCATGTGATTGCCGATGGACAATCGATCCATTGGGACACGATCGACAAAGTGCGTCACGTCGGGTCCGACGGCAGGATGCACTATTACTCCAGCAAACCAACCCTGTTTCCAACGCTGGTGTCTTACAAGTACCGGGCGATCAAGTGGTTGACTGGTTTGAGCTTTGCCGATCACCCGTTGCTCGTCACTCGAGTTCTGTTGTTACTGACCAATGCAATTCCATGGGCGATTTTTCTTTGGTTCTTTGCAAAATTTATCAACAGCGTGCCCGTCCGAGATTGGGCGCGATACTATCTGCTTGCGTGTGCCGGGTTCGCGACGTTTTTGTCTACTTTTTCAAACAGCTTGAACAATCACGTGCCCGCCGCGATCAGCGTGATGGTCGCTCTGTATTTTCTTTCTCAGATCTGGCGTCACGCAAATGGTAAGTGGTGGGCCTTCGCAGCGGTCGGACTGTTTTCCGCGCTGGCATTCGCGTTCGAATTACCTGCCGCAGCATTCTTGGCTTGTGCGGCGTTGGTTTGTTTGATTCGATCACCAATGAAAACGCTGGTTGCGTTCGCGCCGGCCGCACTGCTTGTTGTTTCGGGAGTCATTGGAACCAACTATGTGGCCCACGGTGATTGGCGACCGGCGTATGCTCATCGATCCGATGGTCCAGTCATTCGGACTTATGTGGCTGACGATAGGAAAGCAGAAGAGATCGTTGAAACCTTAAATCAATCAAAGTGGAATCAACTGCCGACGGAGTTTGCCGAGGTAGCCACCCAAGTAGGAATCGAGTCACCCAAATTGCAGCTGGGGCAATGGCCTGCCAAAGAAACGGACTCCACGCGTTGGGTGGTTCGAGACGTTCGGACGGCAAACCAGATGGCGATTGTGCGCGACGCAGAATCCAGCGACACTTTCCAGTTCCGCCAATGGAACAACTGGTACGACTACCCGGGCAGTTATTGGCTTTCGTCAAATAGTGGCAAGTCGACAATCGACCGCGGCCAGGCATCCGCTGAGATTTACCTGTTCCACTGTCTGTTTGGGCATCACGGAATTTTCAGTCTGACGCCGATCTGGTTGATGGCGCTGGCCGGGATGATTTCGTTGGCATGTGGAGCAAAAATGGCAGGCCGGTTCACCATGAAGTGGCTCGGATGGCTGGCGATTACGGTGACCGTCGTCGTCATCGGTTTCTATGTAACTCAGCCTGCAATCAATCGAAACTATGGAGGTGTCTCAAGCTGCCTGCGCTGGGTGCTGTGGCTCGCTCCGATCTGGCTGGCATCGATGGCCCCCATTGTCGACTGGTTGGGAAGTTCTCGAAAGGGTCAGACGCTGTGTCTGATTCTGCTTACCGTCAGCGCTGTTTCTGCGATGGTTTCGATGGACAATCCATGGACCCATCCGTGGTTGTACGACATCTGGCATTGGACGGGGCTGCCCAGGTAACGCTCACGAAGTGTTTTCACGCGAACGGGTGACTAAGGCCGATTCGCATCTCGTTGCCGCCAGCATGGTGAGTCATTTCTACATGGTTCGCGATCGAACAGTTTCAAACCAAGACTGTTTCACAATGGCATCATCTGGATATGACGGTGCGAATGGAAAGTCGGATCATGCTGGTCACACAAGCCTTGACTCGGGTGGCCATGAGATCTTTTCGGGTATTTCGGCAAGTCGTTGCGACAAGACTTCGAGCACACTGTTGCGGGGGAACGCCGCAGGTGCGTGAAGGTTCGCTTCGTTATCGACATTGCTTACACAGGCCGGCTGGGACGGCTCCTTTCAATCAAACGGAAATTTTCGCATGGATCCTGCTTCGGAAAAATTGTTCAACGTGAAAGAACTTCCCTCGCCTCCCGGAGTAGCGTTTCGCCTGCTTGAGCTGTACGAGCAGGAGGATATCGAAATCTCCGAAATCGCTCAGGTGATCGGTGCCGATCCGGTTCTCTCGTCCAAATTGATCAGCTATTGCAATTCACCACTGATGGCACGGGCGATGCAAGTGTCGTCTGTCCATCAGGCGGTCGTTGCCGTGGGCTTGCGAGCCGTCAAGATGATCAGTTTGTCGTTCTCGTTGATGAATACACCGGTAAGCGAAGAGCAGGAATCATGCTTCAATTACACAAATTTCTGGAACCGTTCGCTGGCGACGGCGATCGCGGCCAGAACGGTGGCCGAGCATATTCGTAGCGATCGTGAATCTTGTTTCCTGATGGGGCTGATGCTGAATGTTGGTCAACTGGCGTTGGGGCACGCGTTCCACGACCAGTATCAGATTGCCTCCAAAGAAGCGAGAAGTGCTGGACGATCGCTGTTGGAAATGGAGCAGGAAAAATGGGACATCGACCGGTATGCGGTCGCGGGAGAGCTGCTGAAGCAGTGGCGATTCCCGGCTCAGATGATCGAAATCATCCGCGACCATAACCGCAAGGAGATGCCAGAGAAAAATGGCGTTGGCGAGATTCGAAAAACGCTTGAGATCGCCGATCAGATGGCGGAAGTTCTGTTCCAGGAAGATGTACCCGGTGAATGGATTGATCGCATGAAGAGCGACGCCTGTCGTCAGTTGGGAATCGAACCAGAATCTTTCGACGAACTGTTTGACGAATTTGTCGCGTCGTGGAAAGAGTACGCAACTGTCCTCAGTTTTGATTGTTCGCATGCGAAAACGTTTGAAGAACTGGAAAGTGAAGCGCGTCGCGGAATCGCTGAAATTTCAATGGGATTGTTCGCGGAGAACCTTAAAATCTCAGAAGAGAACCAAGAACTGCGAACCAATATTTTCATGGATCCTTTGACAGGACTGAAGAACCGGCGAGCCTACAACAAGGAAGCCGGCGCTGAGTTGGAGCGTTGCAGACGCTCAAAAGGCATGTTCGTGATGATGGTCATCGATATTGATCATTTCAAGTCAGTCAATGACGGCTACGGCCATGACGTTGGTGACAGGCTGCTCATTCGCGTCGCCGAGACATTGATTGATCATACGCGACGGTACGACACGGTTTTCCGAATCGGTGGCGAAGAGTTTGTTGTCATGCTGGCTGATTTTAACATCGAAGCCATTGAGGCAGCGGCTGAACGGTTTCGCAACGCGATCGAATCGCTCGATTTCGATGTGGATGGAGAAAAACTGAACATTACAGCCAGCATCGGGGTCGCGTGTTGTGCGGCAATGTCGCGAACACTGGACGAAATCTTCAAGGAAGCAGACAGGGCTCTGTATGATGCCAAGTCCGAAGGGCGAAATCGATGCTGTTTCCGACTTCCTGCTCGGCCGTCTGGGAAACCAAAACTGCTGGTGCCTCAAACAGATGACCACGCGATTTCAATGATCTCAAACAATTCTTCGGCCACCAAATAAGGCGGAATTTCGTTGAGATCAGAATTCTTTTTGAATCAGGATCTCGAACGCAGGATATCGAAAACCGTTTTTCTGACCTGATCCGTGAATCGTTCTGTTGCGGGGCTCGTAGTTTCTCAGGACTCTCAACGTTTGAAGCTTTCGCAAATCTTGCCGAAAAATGCTCCGTCGAATCCACTGACGGCCGGGGCAGCTGAATTGGCCGATCCTCCCAGGCGAACGACCACGAGATCCAGACTCGGTGCGACGTAAATTTTCTTGTCGTCCTTTCCGAGAGCGGCAAAAGCGTCTTCGGGGCACTTCGGAAAAATCGAGCCATCGGTGCGTGCAGGGTTTGCAGGCAAGTAGTGGAAATCGCCAGCGTTCAACCACCACAGTCTTCCATAGGATGGGTTTACTTTTTCATTCCATGGCTTCGTGGATTCCTCAATCCAGTTTTTGCTGACCAATTGTTTTCCATTCCAGTTGCCCTGCCGAAGGATCATCAAACCGAATCGGGCGGCGTCTCGAGCGGACATCGTCAGGAAAGTGTATTGCTGGGGGTTTCGCCGTTTTCGTGACCACTTCGGATGATGCATTTGCAAAGGGCGAAATAACTTTTCCGCAGAGTATTGAGCAAGCGATTGATCGGTGGCGGCTTCCAGAATCTGAAACAGCAAACGATAAGCCGAATTATGGTACTCCCAATGTTCGCCAGGGGCATGGTCGATCGGCAACGCGGTCGCAAAGGCACGTTCATCGTTCGCGAACAATCCCTGAAGGAAGATTCGCTTGTTTCCTCGAAGCCCGCTGGTCATTGAAAGCAGGTGTCGAATTTGAATTTTTTCGTACTGCGGCAAGCCTTTCCACTCGGGCAGAAAATCACTACATGATTGTTCAACACTTCTGATCTTGCCGTCTTCAACTGCCATTCCGACGAGCGTGCCGACAAAGCTTTTGGTCGCCGAGTACAAAGGGCCGGTTGATCGAGTGTTCCAGCCTTGCCAGTATCGCTCGGCCAGAATTTTACCGCGCCAGAGAATCACGACGGCCTGAGAGTTGTGTTGGCCCGCGAACTTGACGGCGTCGTCCAGCTTTGCAAGGTCAACGCGCGTCGTGTTTTTTTCGATTTTCAACCACCCCGAGTCTGCACCGGGAAAGTACCCGCCGCCGTTGACATTTGAGCTTTGACGGTCTTGTCCAAAGACCAAGCCGGCAAACGTCAGGATTGCCAGGAAACTCCAGATGGGTACCAATTTCCGCGGCATGATTCAGTCCGTAATTTCTAACCGAAAGACTGGCGAAAACGGTTGCTGACAATGGAAGTTCATACGGTGTTGGACACGCGGCCCTGCCGAGGTCAGGACAAACTTTCACGATTTTGTTCTTTCGCGTATGAAGATTTGCAGATTCCTTACCCAGTTTTTAGTTCTTCTCTTGTTTCTGTTCTCTTACCCATCGGTCATGCTTTCCGGCCAGAGGTGTCTTCATCAGTCGCTCAGCGCGGGAGCCGAGGTTCAGGTGCTTACATTCTTTGAAAATCATAAACTGAGCCAATGTTTAATAGCTGCGTCAATTCATCCAAGGCCGCTTGGCATTCCGTGATTAAGTTTGGGTCTCGGAGATCTTCTGCGGCCAGAGTTTCGCGATAGTGCTGGGCGACCCACTGACTTAGTTTTTCGTAAAGGTTGTCATTCATGATTACGTTGGCGGACGTGTTGGCAATGTCGTCCGGACTCATGACAACCCGCAGACGTAAACACGCGGGGCCTCCGCCATTTTTCATGCTTTGCCGCAAGTCAACATACTCGACCGATTGAATCGGATTATCGTCTTCGATCAAACGATCGAGCAAGGATTTCACGCTCGGGCTGTTCTGGCATTCCAGCGGTGCGATAATGGTTGTCCCTTTGTTATGTGATTGAACCACTTGAGAATTGAAAAGATACGTGCTGACAGCTTCCGAAACATCAACTTCTTCTGACGGAACCATCAGGAAATGCATTTGAGTGTCACCCATCTTCTGCTGAATTTCGGCAAGCACGTTCTCTTGGTTCAGGAAGGCTTCTTCGTGAAACAGAAACACATTTCTGTCACCGACTGAGATCACGTCGTTGTGAAACACACCTGCGTCAATTGTTTTGGGGTTTTGTTGAGCGAATACAGTTCGTTCAGGATTCAGGGCATGCAAATTTGAAACGGCTCGGGAGGCTTCGAAAGTTTGGCGTGCAGGGAATCTCTTTGGTTGAGGCAAGTCACTTTTGAATCCATGGCGACCATAAACAAACAGCTCGACTCCGGCAGAACCGTAGTCTGCACAAAACCGAGTGTGATTGGCTGCTCCTTCGTCTCCGAAATGCGGACCGGCTGGTAAGGCAGAATGGTGTCGGTAACGATTCGGATCAGCAAAGACCGCTTGCAGGACTCGCGCCGTTGTCTGATGTTCGATCGATCGATGGAACATGCTGTTCAAATTGGCGGGAGTGAAGTGCGTTAATCCATCTTTGGTGTCCGGCGACGGGGAAACGGTTGCAGCGTTCGCGACCCACATCGCTGCCGCGGACATGCACGCCTGAGCGATCTGCGGAGCCTGGCGCCACGCGTTCGCAAAAACGGTTTTGTCATCACCAATAAAACCCAACCTGCGCAGCGTTGGCAGGTAGGGTCTTTCATGAGGAGGAAGAACCCCCTGTGCCAGCCCCATGTCTGCCAGAGATTTCATCTTTTGCAGGCCTTGCAATGCCGCCGCGCGCGGGTTGGCGATGTGGCCTGCGTTGATGGTCGATGCCACATTGCCGTGAGACAAACCTCCGTAGTTGTGCGTAAGCCCAACCAAACCATCAAAATTGACTTCTTGGGATTCAAGACGACTCATGGTTGAATTCCCGGTGTCAATTTTTCTGGCAGGCGAAGTTCACTCGATTCGATGGTGGCAACCGGATACGCGCAGTAGTCGGCGGCATAGTACGCGCTGGGGCGATGGTTTCCGCTGGCTCCGATGCCGCCAAATGGAGCCGCGCCGCTTGCGCCGGTCAGTGGTCGATTCCAGTTGACAACTCCAGCACGAATTTTCTGATAGAAGTCTTCCCACAAGTTTGCATCGTCACTCAACAGGCCCGCAGCAAGTCCAAAACGAGTATCGTTTGCGACGTGAATCGCATGGTCGAAGTCTTTGACGCGAATCACTTGCAACAACGGCCCGAAATATTCTTCGTCGGGCAGATTATCGATCTTGCTGACATCCACGATTCCCGGAGACAGAAACGGTCGATTGTCAATCAATCGTTCTGACTTCATTAAAATCACACCACCTGACGTTACAAGCTTCTCTTGAGCTTGCAGCAACTGATCGGCAGCAGTGTTCGAAATTACCGGGCCCATGAACGGCTCCGGCTCGTCGACCGAAGATCCGATGGCGATTTTCTTCGTTGTCTGTTGAAGTCGAGAAAGAAAACTGTCGCTCCACCCACTATCGGGAACGATTAGCCTTCGCGCGCAAGTGCAGCGTTGGCCGGCAGTCAGAAATGATGATTGCAATGTGTGGTAAACTGCGGCATCGATGTCGGCAGGCTCCCAGACGATCAGCGGATTGTTGCCACCCATCTCCAACGCCAGGATTTTGCCCGATCCAGCCAACTGCTTTTGGAGGATGGCGCCAGTTGCAGAACTGCCCGTAAAGAAAAGGCCATCGAGGCCGTCGTGATTCGCCAAAGCGATTCCGGTTTCTTTTGCCCCTTGCAGAAGATTGATCACGCCCGGTGGAAGGCCTGCCTCGGTCCACAGCTTGATCGTTTCTTCAGCCACCAAGGGCGTCAATTCGCTTGGTTTGAAGACGACGGTGTTGCCCGCCAGCAACGCAGGAACGATGTGACCGTTCGGCAAGTGCCCCGGAAAATTGTACGGTCCAAAAACGGCAACGACTCCGTGGGGTTTGTGGTTGACTCGTCCGGTTGCGCCATTCAGATCTCTCTGGGATTCGCCCGTTCGATCTTGAAATGCGTCAATGGACAAATCAATCTTGCCCGCCATGGCTGATACTTCGGTCAGTGACTCCCACAAAGGTTTGCCGGTTTCTTCGGCGATTGTCTGGGCCAGTGACTGCTTCCTTTGTTTCAGGATGGCTTGAAACCTTCGGATAATTTTTGTTCGGCCTTCAATGCCGGCGCTGGCCCATTCGGGAAACGCGCGCCGAGCTGAATCAATCGCGTTTCCAACATCATTTGCATCGGCCGAGTTTCCGGACCAGATGGCAAGCTGAGTACAAGGATTTAACGATTGAAAAATCGGTCCGCCGCCGGTTTGCCATTGCCCATCAATCAAAAGTCGTTTTTGCTGCATGTTATCGCTCGATCAATTTGATGTGCCGAACGGAATCGCCAATGTCCAGATGCAAATGCTCGGCCGTCGAACGATTGATCACAACCTGATCTCCGTCGACCTCAATGGGTTGAAGGGTCATGCGATAGTCCGTTAGTTTGCCATTGCTGACGATGAACTGATCGTCTCGCTGTTCGCTGGAGAGTTTGGCCGAGTCGGAAATGCTTTTGATTCTGGCCACGACACTATTGCGCACTGAGTGGATTTGTGGAACTGGGCACTGTAAACAGGGACCGGCATCGAAAATGTCAATGTAGTCGGACCGTTGGAAGTTCTCTCGCTGCAAGATTCGCATGGCGGGCGCCGCGCCGTCGTTAGGTTTACCGATGACTTCCTGGGCAGACTGTGGCAACAGGTTCACGTAGATCGGGTACTTGGGCATCAGGTCGGAAATGAATTGCGAACCGTGCACTGCGCTGATGAAGTCGGCCTTTTCGTAGCTCAGATCAAAAAACTTGCTGCCAAGAAACTGCCAGAATGGCGAGTTACCCTCTTCATCGACCCAGCCACGCAGTTCTGCAAAAACCAGTTCCGCGAATCGTTCGGGAAAGTCTGCAAGTAACATGAAACGGCTGCGAGAAAGGAATTGCCCGATTCCATTTTTTCGATATTCCGGCAGCAAGAACAGCGAACCGATCTCGGTGCAGCCCGTGTAGTCGTTGACCAGGTGAAGCACTCGTTGGTGAAGCGTGACATCGATTTCGGATGATGACGTAGTGACCTTTGAGACTTTGTAGGAGTAGAAAGGTCGGTCCAGTCCAACGTTGTTGTACAGAGCCGTTGTGCCGACCAGTTTTCGTTCGTTGACATCCTCCAAAACGAAAAAATAGGTCTGTGGCTGCTTTGAGCCCATCGGATGTTTGAAGCTTGATGCGTTGGCAGCAAGTCGCGATTCCCATACATTTCGATCCGTAGGCATGGTCGTCATGCCGTGACCCGTTTGTTCGGATAACGTAAGCAAAGCATCGATGTCGTCGGGCGTCGCCCTCCTGACCACCAGCATGTTGATCCTCCTTATTCTGTTCCACCTGGAGTTTTGTCCGGCCAGTCCAGTTCACCACTGGCCAGCTTCATCAGAAACAGGGCACTCAATTTTGCACGTTCGGTCAAGCTGCTCAGGACAAGGTATTCTTCTTCCGAATGAATGTTACCGCCCTGCACTCCCAGTGTGTCGATGTTGGGCAAACCGGCAGCTGCCAGATTGTTGCCGTCACAGCAGCCGCCGGTAGGAACATGTTTTACGGTCAGGTCAATGTCGTCACCGCATGATTTGAGCAACTGAAACAGAGACGCCTGTTGTTCGTTAAACGGTTTCGGCTTGCGATCAAACTGACCGTGTAGTGTGCTCGAGATTCCATCGTGGTCATTCAACTCGGCAACAACCTTGTCCAATTGTTCGGTGCACCAGTCGATGGCAGATTGATTGGGGACTCGTATGTTGAATCGGCACATAGCGAGGTCTGGCACGATGTTGGTGGGGCCACCGCCAGAGATCTTGCCCACATTGATGGTCACATCCGGATGCTGCCCGTTGAGCGAGTCGATTTGAGAGATCGCACCCGCGAGTGCCGCGATCGCGTTTCTGCCCAAGTGATGCTCGCGTCCGGCATGAGCCGCTTTGCCACGCACGACCAACGTGAAATTGCCGCTGCCTTTGCGTTGGCCAGCGAGTGTACCGTCGGGCATTGTGGGTTCGAAGATCATCCCAATATCAGCCGCCGCCGCTCGCTCGGCCAACAAGGATGCCGACGCATGAGAGCCTGTTTCTTCATCCGGATTGATCAGGACTTCCCAGCCGATGTTCTTCGCAACCGACGATTGCTCAAACGCCAGCAAAGCGTAAAGCATTACGACCAACCCACCCTTCATGTCCGTCACGCCGGGCCCGTTCATCATTTCGTTGTTGATGAATCGGCAGGATTGAAACGAGCTTGATTCTGGGTACACCGTGTCCATGTGGCCGCTCAGTAGAATCCGACGAGTTGCTTCCGGCCGGATGACCAAGCTGAACGCTCGTCCCGTTTCAAACGACTCGGATTCACCCCGATCATTGATGATGGAGACCGCCGGCAAACGAATTGACTCGGTTTCTCCTCCCAGCGGCGTGAAGGCATCGCAAATCAGTCCGTGCATTTTTGCCAGACCCGGCAAGTTGCGACTGCCCGAGTTAACGTTGCCCCACAGTTGAACCAGATCGATCATCGGCTGCCGCTGATGGTCGAGCCAGTCCAGATACGATTGCGTGTTCAAAGTGATGCTCGTGCGAGGTATCGAATTCAATTGGTCGACTCGATGGAGCCGGCGCCAGCTTGTTCAAAGAATAGTTTGACGCCGACGAAGCCAGTAGGCCACCGAACCGGATCAAAGATTGTCTCAATTATTCGTTTTCCAGCGTGTCGAAGCAATTTCTTCGATGGAAGCCGTTGAATTCCCGGTTTGTGATTCATCTTGAATCTTTCGTCAAATCCCCTGTACATTACCCACTTTCCGCAGCCGTTTTTTTAATTTCCTCGCGATATGAACATCCAGTTTTATAACTCTCTGACGAACCAGCTTGAGAAATTCACTCCGTGCGAGCCCGGTAAGGTTCGGATGTACAGTTGCGGCCCCACCGTCTACGACTTTGCTCATATTGGCAACTTCCGCTCGTTCCTGTTCGGGGACTTGCTGAGGCGATTTCTCGAACTGGCCGGCTACGACGTTCATCACGTGTCCAATGTTACGGACGTGGGGCACATGGTGGATGATGCGGAAGATGGTGATGACAAAATGGTCGTTGCCATGAAGAAGCTGAAAGAAGGCAAGAAAAGCTACAAGGTCCCCGAAGGCGCGATTGAGAATCCTGACGATCCGTACCAGATTGCAGATTACTTTACCAATGCCTATTTGGAAGACGGTCGAAAGCTCGGATACAAGGTTACCTACGAGTATCCAGAATGTGTTCCCAAAGCGACCGAGAATATTCCCGCGATGATCCAGATGATCGAACGTCTGCTGGATCGTGGTCATGCGTATGTGGCCGCCGACGGCGTGGTGTACTACAGCGTGGAAAGTTTCCCCGAGTACGGAAAGCTGAGCGGAAATTCGCTCGATCGTTTGCAGGAAGGTGCTGGGGGCCGAGTGTCGGGCGACAACCAGTCCCACAAGAAACATCCGGCCGACTTCATGCTTTGGAAGCCCGATAAAACGCATGTGATGAAATGGGATTCGCCATGGGGCGTCGGATATCCAGGGTGGCATATCGAGTGCAGTGCGATGGCCATCAAGTTTCTCGGTCGTGACGTGATCGACATTCACACCGGCGGCGAAGATCTGATCTTCCCACATCACGAATGCGAAATCGCTCAGTCATGCGGAGCCACGGGCAAGGATTCCTTTGCCAATTTCTGGATTCACGCTCGCTTTCTGTTCGTCGAAGGCGAGAAGATGTCCAAATCGAAAGGTAATTTTTATACGGCTCGTGATCTGTTTGATGGCTCAGCGACGGGAAGTAAGGTTCACCCGGCCGTCGTTCGGTTCGAACTGATCAAGGCTCACTATCGCACCAACATGAACTTCACGAAAAAGGGCCTGGCCGATTCGGCTCGCACGGTATCCAAGCTGATCGAGTTCCGGCAGATGCTTGAATCGAAAACGGGTGGCAAGGCAGCCGAAGTCGATCTGAGCCACCCAGTGCTCAAGGAGTTTGCGGAAGCCTTGGCGGATGACTTGAACATCGCGGGAGCACTTGGTGTGATGCATCCGTGGGTGAAAGGCGAGCACCCGAATCCGGCGGAGTCACTGGGCGTCTGGCAGAAAATGAACAGCGTGCTGTCGATCGCACCCATCAACGAAGGCATCGAAGGCGCGGTTGAGATCAGCGATGGCGATGGTGGCGCGGGGGGCGGTTCGATGTCGATGGAGGAAGCGCAAAGCAAGTGTGCGGAAATCGACGCGGCGAAGCAGGACAAAGACTATGGCAAAGCGGATGCGATCCGAGCTGAGCTGTTGGAAGCTGGATTTGAGGTTCAGCAATCCAAGGAAGGAACATCGATCAAGGGGCGTTTGGCTTAAGCAGGTCAATGACTCATGCCTCGCGAGTTTCATTTGACAGGATGAACATGATCGACATGATGCTGGTATGCGGACAATCATGGTCATCCTGTAAATCCTGTCGAAATTGGCTGTGTCAGCCCATGAGAACTCATGAAAATTGAATTTGAGAATCGGGGCAATCGATACACATGTGAGCTGAAGTCCGGTGTTTCGCTTTCAAAGTCCGTCCAGTTTTCAGCTTCGGAATCCAATCCGTGGAATGTCTCGTCTCCGTCAAAGCATCCTGTCATAGCGGATGGCTTTACCGGCAGCACGCGCGACGGCGGGCCGTGCAATGTTGATCAAATTTCGTTGGTTCCGCATTGCCACGGTACTCATACCGAAACGGTGGGGCATATTGTTGACGAGGATTATTGCGTCAGCGGACTTTCGATTCCGTCACTCATTCCAGCAGTCGTAATTTCGGTTGCTCCGGAGTCCGCAACTTCGGTTAAAGATACCTATCAGCCTGTTTTGGAAGATAAGGACGAAGTGATTTCGTCGAATCAGATCGAACGTGAACTCGAAAAGTGGCGAAGCTTTGCGTCGCAGGCTTTGATTGTTCGCTCCGGCTCGGATACGGCATTTTTAACGAATGACGCGATGACGAAAATTGCCGAGTCTGGATTTAATCACCTGCTGGTTGATTTTCCATCAGTAGATCGATTGGACGATGATGGATTACTGAGCAACCATCGAATTTTCTGGGGAGTTGAAACTGGAAGCAGGGAGACCAACCAGGAATCTTTGGTTGCCAACACAATCACAGAGCTGATTGACGTGCCGGACCAACTAAACGATGGACCATGTTTGTTGTCGATTCAGGTTCCATCTATCGAATCCGATGCGGCACCGTCGCGTCCAGTCGTTTATCCGATTGCCCGACTCTGAATTTCCGATCTCCAACCTCCTGATTCCCATTCGTTTATGTCTCGTCCAGAAGAAATCACCATCGCCGGCGCTGGACTGGTTGGTTCGTTGTTGGGTGTGTTGTTGGGACAACAGGGCTACAAGGTGCAGATCATTGAGCGGCGGAGTGACGGGCGAAACGAACAGGCGGACAGCGGGCGTTCGATCAATCTGGCTCTGTCGGAACGCGGAATGCATGCCTTGCGTGTTGCCGGTTTGATGGAACAGGTGAAGCCGCTGTTGATTCCGATGCGAGGAAGAATGTTGCACTCGGTTGACGGGCAAACGGAATTTCTTCCCTACGGACAACGTGAGCACGAAGTGATCTATTCGGTGTCGCGTCAAAAGTTGAACTCTTTGTTGCTGACGGCCGCCGAGGACGCATCGGACGT
>CAYXWX010000022.1:0-7857 GCA_964468915.1 uncultured Pirellulaceae bacterium | reverse complement strand
CAGGGAATGAACGCCGGTTTCGAAGACTGTAGTGAGTTGGTGCGATTGCTTGAGGAATCCGATCACGATTGGGCCATGACCTTGCCTCAATTCACTGAACAGCGAAAACCCAACGCTGACGCGATTGCTCAGATGGCGATCGAGAACTACACGACCATGCGATCGAGCGTTGCGGACGAAAAGTTTCAACTCAAGAAAGAAGTTGGATTTGAACTCGAGCGGCGATTCCCTGATCTTTTTATCCCACGATATTCATTGGTGATGTTTCACCGAGTTCCTTATGCCGTTGCGAAAGAACAAGGAGAAAGACAAGCAAAACTGCTCGATGTGCTTACGCAAAAAGTCCACTCTATCGAGCAGGTTGACATGGAACTTGCTGAGAGGCTGGTCCGAAATCAATTCGATTCAAATACCGGCGATTGATTGATTCGATCGACGCTCACTTCTCCTGTCCACTGAAGAAATACCCGAGTGCTCGACGTAGCTCGGTTGGCAGGTCTGGAAGATCTTCACGAGGGATCAGGAAGGTCGACAGATTGTACAGATCAGTGAAAACCCGGTTCTGTTTTGTCGTTGCATCCAGATAGTCGTGCCCGGATGATCCGCCTGTACCGATCTTGGTTCCCAGCATGCGTTGCACCATCACCGCATGCTTCTGGCGCCAGTTGGTGAACAATTCATCGATATCCAGCAACAATGACAGATACCGGAACGGCGTGTAGATCATCGGCTCGTCACGATAAAGGTGGACGAATAAGGCCGCCAGAAAGGCCTGGTGCGACAGTCGGAACTCGCCCTGCTTTTGTAGTTCATTGAACTTTGATTCGTCGAATACGGATTGAAATCGAGTACGTGTGGCCAATAAATCGTTCAGCTGGAATTGTTTTTCGCGATCTGTCAGTGTGACATTCTCCTTGATGATTTTCTCATCAGACGCCAGCATTTTCTCAACCGCTTCATCGTACGCTTGCCAGAAATGGAAATCTTTGAACTCAAGGAATGGCATTCGATTCAACCACGCGTCAGTCAGCTCAAGCACGCTGGGATTCTCTTCCAGTTTGTCCAACTGAGCTTTGTCTGACTTGCTCAACCGAGTGCAGAAGAACTCCTGATCGGCAGCGATTCGGTATTCACGCTTGATCCCCAGCATTATCTCGATCTGCTTGAACTGGATGCTTTGGAAGCCGGACGCCGGCACCAGCAAGTCACGGAACTCCAGAAAGTCCATCGGCGTGATGGTTTTGATCACATCAATCTGCTGAATCAAAACCCATTGGATTGTTTTGATCCGGTTCAGACGATGCAACACCGTCGCCATTTTTGTTTCATGGACACGAGGATCATCAAAGACGTCGATGATCGATTCCAGCTCGAAAATAATCTGTTTGAACCACAGCTCGTAGCTTTGGTGCGTGATGATGAACACCATTTCATCATGAGCCGTCCGGTTCTGCTTTTCGCTTTCAAGATGTTGGGCGTCAAGCAGTTTGTCCAATTGCAGATAGTCGCCGTAGTAGAGTGGGTCCATTTCGATCCAATGGTTGTTGCAGTCGCCTGAACGATTTGAATAAGTGCCTGTCCTGATGCTGCATTAGCAATCACCACCTGACGCGTCAGCGAGTTTACTTTCAGTGGTTGGTCTCTCGCTGACGCGTCGGGTTTTGATGTGGTGGGATAGGCTCTAGAACGCGTTTCGTTTAAGTCTAGCGGCTTTTCGATACTTTTCGCTCGGTTTTTCAATGCCGCAGACGCTACAGTTAAGTGCAACATGCACTAAGTTTAGATTCTGTCTTCCTTGATCTCTATCGTAACTTCTTCATGTACTTGATGAAATCACGCTCCAACGCGACAAGGTCTTCGCCAAAAAAACGTGTAAAGTCACTCAAACGCTGCTGCGGTGTCACGGTCACCTGGGGTTTGTGCGTCGCCATGTGCTGCAAGTACGCAGCGAACTCTATCGGTTTTCGGTTGAGCAGAAAGTGAACGAACGCCCACGCATCTGCGTAGGCGGATAAACCGGTTTCTGCATTTTGAAATCGCGTGTCGTCAGTAATCATGTCGACGATTGAGCTGTCGGATCGATTGGCGTAGTTGCGGACAAACAGATCAAGCCGAGGTCGATTAATCCGCCCTGGAGTTCGCCAACCCCGTTTGGACCGCAGATCAGGAGCCTCAAAAAATAACGCAAGTCCTTCGTTCAGCCACAGCGGCGTGTCGGCCAGGCGTTGTTGCATGCCACGGTTAAAAATCAGTTGATGGGTCGCCTCGTGGATGATCGTGGCAACCATCGGAATCGCCCGTGGATCAGAAAGAATCTGGTCAATCTTTCGTTCGTCAATTGGCGTGGCACCGATTCGATCCGCGGTCAGGTCGTACATGGCCACTCGATTGGTCATCAAGTTGTAATAGGCCACCATGCTGCCGGGCAACTCACCCAGCTCGCGCACAACGTACCGCTCGTATTCAAGCTGGTTGGCAAAGATGATGATTACCAGAGGATATTTTTCTTTTGTGAGATCGACTTTCTTCCGTTTCCAAAATTTCTCGAAGGCGGGGTAGAGCCGGCTTTCATACAAACCCGCGATCCACTTGGCGTAGGCGATTTCGGTCTGATAGGCGATCACATAATGTTTCTTCTTGAGAATCTTAAATCCCGCGGGCAACTCGGCAAGCAGTTGTTCTGATAGATCTTCTTGAGTTATCGAAGAAACGGGGTAGGCAGTTTTTTGCGTGGACCGAACTTCATCGGGTTTGATAATCCACAGCTTTCCATCATTCGCCTCGAAAAGCAGGCTGTGATCCTGCGCCTCGATCTGGATGGAACCGGAAAGCTCAATCGTTTTCCCGGAACGCTCGATCGTGACTTCATCTGCCTCCGCGACAGTGAACGAAACAATCGTCAGCAAGCCAACTAGAATCGTGTTGGTGAAGCAGACGCGTTTGAGGATTCGATTCATATCAGTTGCAAACAATTTAGTGACCACCGGAAAAGGAAGTTCATCTTTCGGTGTAAGCAAGGATTGTGTTTCGGTACTGCCGCATCGAGGTTCATTCGTATTCGTTTGCGGTTTCAGAATTGATGAAGATCAAGCTGTTTGCCGCCAACGATAACAAAACGATGATCATCGCAATGACAATCGTCAGCGCTGCCGTCATTTCATCGACACCCGCGTGCAATAAGCCCAACATCAGTCGAGGGATCGTGTCTATGCCCGGTGGAACCACCAATTGCGATGCCGACAATTCCCCAAACGATAATGCAAAAATCAGCAGCCAAATGCCACTCAATGGCCATGCGTTGCGGATGACGCCTAGTTCCCAGAACGATGACCAGCTTGTTCCACCATCGACCTGAATGCTGCTGATTGTCTGCCGGTCTGTCCCGCTGAAAAGAAGCCATGTCAGAAGGCAGGCAATGGGTAGGCAAAAAACCGAGTTTGCAACAACAGGTGCGAAGACTGTTCGGTCGTACAACCAGATTAGAAACGATGATTGAGTCTCACTGAACAAGGCAGCAATCGTGGTTCCGATTAACGGACCGGGAATCGCGAGTGTGAACGCTGATATCAGGATGAAAGTCCATCGAACAATGCGATTGAAAACGGCGAACCACGCAGTTGAGATCGTGATTACCAGAACAAGTGTCGCAGAAACACATGCAATCGTTATCGACCAACAGAACTCAGCCCCAAACTCGGTGACGGCTCGCTGGAACGACCTCGACAATTGTTCAAATTCGAATCCGCCGGTTGCAATTCCTCCCATTGGTCTGACGATGTACCCAGATCGATAAACGACATTCGCAAAGGGAATGATGATCAGAATACTCCACATTGAAATGCCCAAAAGCAGAGAGATTCCCCGTGGCTTGATTCGTCTCGGTGGTTTCCACGTCTCATCCTGGCCGCTTTGCCCTGAAAGTTGAATGAAACCGAAGACAAACAGCAGGCAAAAGCAGCCGATCGGAATCAGTGACGGTCCAAGAACAAACTCACTGGCAAATCTCAACTGACTGGAAGACCAGTTACCAATTACCAAACCCGTTGCGCCCATCGAATAGCCCAGGTAGATCTGTTCGGCCAGTGTTCCAATTCGGTAGATGTCTGTGACTGCGATTTCTCGGCTGCAACCGATGATCACCCATGTCATCGCCAACAAAGTCAATGACAGAACCTTTCTCGCTTTCACGTGCAGCAAAACGCTCAGTGGGCTCGCGTCAAGTAACGCCTGTTCCTCGTGCGATTGGGTTCCCAGCGAGTGCCCCAGCCAGAAGATAACAGCAACTTGAGGCGCTGCGGCGATGCCGTGAATCCACGCAGCGGCGGTCCATCCGGAAACGACGGGTTCAAGGACCTGACCCTGAGTTGACGTGAGCCAGCCGAGTTTTCCGAATGCCGCATCCCAAAGGCTGACATGCAGGAAAAGAGGAAAAAACAACAGCACGACAATTGCCAATCTTGCGAGCCGACCAATCAGCCCCTCGTGCCTGACCAGCCAGCTTAGAATCGCTCCGACGGGAACAGCGATCACGGCAGCAAGAAAGCCGAGTGCAAACGTGCGAAATAGTGATGGCCCGTCCGAGTAACCGCTGGACAAGATCACCAACGCCAGCCAGGCAGCAGATCCAACGGCCACCAATAATGTTCTGGTGCAAGATCTGAACTTCATCAGATCGCTTCCGTTGATCCGCCGCACCCGATCGGCTGAGAAATCAGGAAGTCGTTGCTGAGCCCGGGCTGGAATTCAATTTTCATCTCATCATTCTACCACGGCTGGTTCACCGCAGTGGTTTCAAACTGGTCCCCTCTGGTTTTCGGCTGACTTGCGGTTCGGCGTTGCCGATTACCAGTCGCTCGCTCATCCGACCAAGATACTCGAGCAGACTATCCGGACCTTCGAAGCCCTGGACTTTTTCGTCCCATTCAACTTCTTTGCGAATCGGGTAGCCGCGATCGATGTCAAACACCAGGTAACCGCGAGTCATCTGCTGCATGATTTGAGACCGAATCTTTTCACTTTCGATGGGCGTCAATACCTCGGTCTTGAAGGAAATGTAGGCGTTGTTGGATTTGACTTTCACCAGTTTGTAGACGACTCGGGATTTCAGTTGCCGTGGATTGCCGTCGCGATCTTTCGCTCGCAGCGTATCGGGAACGCTCCATTTGTATCCAACCGTGACCGGCTTTGTGGGCAACGGAATCGCGATATCACCCACGCCAAAATTTGCCTGATTCGGGTTATCTGTTTTTCGATCTACAATCTGACCAGCCGGATTGATCGAAACCGTTGCGATGGTTGTGCCGATCTTGTCTGCAATCGATTCGTATTCCAGCGGTGCTTCTTTATCTTTCTTGCTGTTGTACGAAACCGGAGCTTCCTCGCCAATTTTCTGCCACATGTCGACCGATTCAATTTTGTGATCAAAGGTCATCTGGCCAAGCGAGTCTACGCTGGTGATCTCCCACAGTTTGACAGATTGACTGCGAGAAGATGTTTCTTCCGACTCGCCTGCCATCTGAGTCCGCGTTGAAGCGATGTGCTCGACCTGCCAGCGAACCCTGTCGCCCTTTTTGAAGCGGTAGGCCAACGAGTACTTTTGATTCTTGTTGACGTGGTCGGTGGCTCGTTCAATGCTCTCACTGATCACACGAGATGCACGAGAGCTTGACTCAGGCGATTGGGCGTCGCCTTGAGCGGTCGCGTCGGTCGGCGATAGAATGATAAATGAAAATAAGAAACTACTGATGAAAATCAGAATCGGTCGCATTGTTTGCCTCCATGCAAAATACTCGTCAGACATGATTTTACTTCGAATCGTGCTTCTCAAACAATGTCGATTTGAGACGCTGATTGACGGCCGGTCCGAGTTTCGAATGCGGCTTGCGACGTTGCCCGACCCGTTCCACAAGAGTGTTTGATATGCAGATTCAATGGTTTCCGGGCCACATGAACAAGGCCCGCAACGAAGTAAAGGCGGCTCTGCCAAAGGTTGACCTGTTGATCGAGGTCCTTGACGCTCGGATTCCTTACAGCAGCGAGAACCCGATGCTGCGCGAGTTACGGGGCGACAAACCAACACTGAAAGTGCTGGCAAAAAGCGACCTTGCCGATCCACTTTTGACCAAAGAGTGGCTCGAGTGGCACGAACGGAAAGATGGTGTGAAGGCCAAAGCGATCACCACGGACAATATTCCGCTGATCCGCAGCATCCCGTCCCAGTGCGCTAAAATGCTGCCTCACAAACAAGCCGAAGGAAGCCGAATCATGGCGATGATCGCCGGGATTCCCAACGTCGGTAAGTCGACCTTGATCAATGCGTTGGCCGGGCGGACTGTTGCGAAGACCGGTAACGAGGCGGCGGTCACCAAAAGCCAGCAGCGAATTAACATCGCCAACGGGATTTCTTTATTGGACACGCCCGGCATGTTGTGGCCTAAAATCGAAAACCCCGGCAGTGGATTTCGACTCGCGGCCGTCGGTTCGGTAAAAGAAACCGCCATGGAGTACGAGGACGTCGCGGCTCCCATCATGAAGTATCTACTGAAGTATTACTCGGATCGCCTGATGGATCGCTACCAGCTGGATTCTGTACCAACGGACATGCTCGATGCCTTCGATACGATCGCCGCGAAACGTGGATGTCTTGGAAAGCGAGGCGTCGTCGACTACGAACGCGTCTGCAAGATCGTGATCACCGAATTAAGGTCAGGAAAACTCGGGCCAATCACGTTGGAGACGCCCGCACTGATCGAAACAGAGCTCGCCGATCTGGAAATTGAACTCGCCGCCAAAGCAAAGAAAAAAGCAGAGCGAGACAAAAAGCGAAAGGCAAAATTCAAAGCCCGCAATCAACGTTAAAGTCTTACGGTATCAGATGCGCGCACGGCGTGCGCATCTTTTCATCGAGCGACAACGGAGCGGACCAAAACGGAAGATGTTCTCGTTTGTCATGCCGGACACCCGCATCAGGCGAATCAGAATCACAGGTTGGTTGTGAGCTTCGAGTAGCGGTCATAAGATTAACGTCGTTCGGGTTGCCGAACCGATTTCTCACGCAAACGTTGTGCTTTTGTTTCTCTTATCCAATACAAACGAGTCTCGATGGCTATCGCCGCTTCCGATTCACAACGGTTCCTCAGAGACCTCGACGCCAAAGACATCCTTGGCCACGTCTACGAATACATCCCTGGTCAATTTGCCCTCTCCGAAGGCAAAAAGGGCGGTCAGTACTACACGCCGAAATCCATCGTCAAGCTGATCGTCAAAATGCTCGAACCGTTCAAAGGTCGAGTCTACGACCCGGCAATCGATATGCACGTGAAGATTAGAAACGCAGAGACGCTGAGGACGCAGAGTTATTGTCCGCGCATCTCCTCTGCGCTCTCTGCGTCTCCGCGTTTTCAATCCTTCCGACCGGAGGTGAATTGTGAGTGACCTGAATGCATTGACGGAAACAATCATCGGCGCTGCAATCGAAGTCCATCAACGGCTTGGACCGGGACTCTTGGAAACAGCTTATCGCAAGTGTCTGGCCTACGAGCTACGCAAACGCGGGTTTGAAGTTGTTGAAGAACAACCGATCCCCGTTGTCTACGACGAAGTTCATTTGGAGTGCGGGTTTCGAGCTGACTTACTCGTCAACGAATGTGTCGTCGTCGAATTAAAAGCGAAATCGACAATCCACCCCGTCGATAAAGCACAGACTTTGTCTCATCTTCGATTGATGAACCTACAGGTCGGTCTGCTGATCAATTTCCACGAAGTCAAATTGGTCGATGGTTTGCATCGGATCGTCAACAACTTCAGGGAGTCATCATGATCGTGAGCATTGAACGTAGAAACGCAGAGACGCTGAGG
>CAYXWX010000021.1:0-50272 GCA_964468915.1 uncultured Pirellulaceae bacterium | reverse complement strand
GAATGATGATTCGGTCGGTCAACCCTAATCTTCAGTTGGAACAAAGCACTAGCGGCTTTTCGATACCTTTCGCTCGGTTTTTCAAAGCCGCAGACGCTACAGTTAAGTGCAACATGCACTAATCGGATCAACGGGTTTCGTTTCGATTGCTGGGAGCGGCATGCATTACCCACTACGGCGCAATATCGTCTGGTAAATTTTCCAGAACGGCCAAACGTAGATCGTGTCAGCGAAAAACAGAACGGCCAGCATTGCCAACGGTAACGTCCCATCAAAAATCCAGGGTAATGCAAACATCGGCCCGATTGCTTTGCTCAGCAGGCCAAGCCACAAAACGTTTCGATTCAGACTGGGCTCTCGGTCCACCAGTAGATAACCAAGACCGAAAATCGCGACCAGTAGCCCGACAAGTTGAATCGGTAACACGAATTCAGGTTTCGGCACCCCCAGAATTTTGTAACCTTCGTGATACAGGATCATCATCGCGAGCCCAGCCACGAGGTTATAGTACCCGGCAAACTTCAGCAGAACATGCATCCACGGTGCGAGTCGCTGTCGGGTCGATTTGTTCATGTTGCCGAAATCCAAATCAGTTCATGTTGTATCAGGCAGTGGGCGATTCACGTTTCGATTCGTGGTCCTGCCAAAAGTGGGCAAAGTTCAGCTTGGGAGTATACGTCCCATCAGGTTGAAGCTGCAAAACGGCCATCAAACGATCAGTCCGGTCGATTGCCAGCAGTTGATTGGATCCGAGGTCTTGGTTCGGTTGCCATGGAATCGCATTCAAGAACTGTTTTCGAACCTGATCATCAATGGTGACTGAAGGAATCTGAGGGATAGCATCCTGCGGCGCTCTCAGATGCTTGTAGATACTGTCGGCAGTCATGTCTTGCGGGCTGACTGCATGTTTCAAGCTGAATGTTCCCACAGCTGTACGTCGCAACTCCGTCATCACCGCATCGGAACCAAGCGTTCTGGCAATGTCACGACCAAGGGTGCGAATATAGGTGCCTCCCCCACAGCGAATCGTAAGCTCAAAATCGGGGTAATCGAAGCCAGATAGCTCCAGAGAATGAATGTGCACGCGGCGCGATTTCAGGTTAGCCTCAACACCTTTTCGAGCCAGCTTGTACGCGCGGACGCCATCAACCTTCAAAGCGGAAAATTGCGGCGGAGTCTGCTCGATCGCGCCGACAAAAGATGGCAGAACGGCTTCGAGTTCGGTTCTCGCGATGATGGGGGCCGACGCGATTTCCTGCAGCTCTCCCGTGATGTCCTCGGTGTCGCTGGTCACGCCAAGACGAAACGATCCTTGATAGACTTTTTCAGCGTCCTGGACAAAGCGGATCAGCCGAGTCGCTGGGCCAATCGCAGTAACGAGCACGCCGGAAGCAAGCGGATCGAGCGTACCTGCATGTCCCACTTTTTGCGGCCTGACGAGTTTCACGATCGAGTTGATCGCCGTTCGAGAACCCAGATTCCGCGGCTTGTTCAAGTTGATGAAGCCGAACACGTTTACTCGTTCTTCAAACGTTCAATTTCTGCCTTGAAGTCGGCGAGTTGGTTTTCCAGCTGAGAGACCTCGTCGGGATCGTCGGTCTGCTGTTTGGCAGCCGCAATCAACTTTTGAGTTTTCTCAACCTTCTGCCGGAGTACTTCCAGACGTTTTTTGGTCTTTTTATCCATCGCTGTTTGTCCGGAATTTAAATCAGCCGTTTCGAAGTTAACGTATCGGTGCAAAATCGATACAAAAAAAGCCCGCCACGAGGGCAGGCTATGGTGTATTCGCGTTGGACCGCTGTCAACCGTAGGGTTGATCAGTTACTGAGTCCCGCACTGACTGACTGAGTTCCCGATGCGATCGGAATGATTGGAACCGGAGTTGCCTCGAATTCAAGACTTTGCAATCGCTCAACCCGCAACGCGCTGACTCGCATGGGTGTTTCGCGGGAAAATGCGACCATGGCCGGTGTGTTGTGACCAAACATGTACTCGATGGAATCGCGGACGTTATCCAGACGGGCCTGTGACCGCTGCTCGTCGCCGTCACGGTGAACGAAAATCGTTTTTCGCGCCTGAGGCATATTTTGGACAAGACCCGTGACGATGGTTCGACCGAACGCGTTCAATTCGCCTGACTCATCGAAGTGCATTGAAGACAAAACACATTGTCGCTCATAGCCGGAATCGATGTACTTTCCCCACAGGTTTTCATAGATCTGACGATCGACGCATGCAAACGGTTTTGGCCACGCGTCGTTGCGAGCAGCAACCAGAGCGTTTCGATCCTGACGTTCGTGGATCGAATCGCGGACTTGCCCGTTACCAACGCCACAACCCGAGCCGCAGCCACGTGCCGCATAGCCACCGTTGCAGCTGGAGCACTCCTGCCCGATCGCCTGACTCTGAATGGCGACTCCGGCAAGTGCGGCGACCGCGGTGCACAACATCATGGACTTGAATTGACTTAACATTGAATACCGCTCCGTTGGTAACTTCCTTGTTCACAAGCGCGACAGACCGCGATCCCGAGTCTTATCGGAATCCACCGTTTCACTACGCCGTAAATTTCGGGAGTGAAAACCGAAAAATCTGCTGCAACCGGTAGCAAGTTCGTCAAAACGTCGGGGTCTGGCAAACTTTGACGGTCGTGCGGCTGAGCAGCGAAGACCGAATTCCACCCACGTGTTGATTTCGTGGCGAACAAACCAGCGACGAAAGAGAGCGTCCAGCTTGGGACTGCTTTGTTGTCGAGGATTTTCGAGACATTGTTGCCGGCCCAAAAAATATCTGGGTTAGGCCCGATAAAGCCAAGGGCAAACCGATTCGAGGACCGTTGGCCCAGACTGGCATAACATTGGACCTTCGGTCTGGTCATGCATTCGCCTGAGCTGGACGCCCTCCCCTCTTAACCGCTACCACGAACAGTGCTGCCCGAAATGTGCGCGGTCACGGTTAAAAAATAACCTCGATGCGGAGGGTTTTATTGCTGAGTCATCATTGGGACCATCTCACGAACCATCGTAATGGCAGCAGGTCCAACGAGTACCACGAAAACGCCCGGGAAGATGAATAGAACCAGTGGGAAGATCATCTTCACCGCAGTCTTGGCGGCTTTCTCTTCCGCGATCTGCCGACGACGGGTCCGCATACTGTCACTTTGAGTTCGCAACGCGCGACCGACACTGGTACCGAACTTGTCAACCTGAATCATCACCGAAGCGAGAGTTCGGAGGTCGTCGACGCCGTTTCGATCACCCAGATCGTTCAGAACTTCTTCCCGAGGTTTACCCATTTGCAACTGTTGATTGCAGACGTTGAATTCGCTGGCGATCACCGGGTGAGTTGTAATCATCTCCTCAGATACGCGACGCATTGCCTGATCCATTCCAAGGCCGGCTTCCACACAAACGACCATCAGGTCCAATGCATCTGGAAGGCCAAGAAACACCTTTTGTTTTCGGCTTGAACCTTGAAACACGACGACCATGTCAGGCAGATACATCGCCAGCCCAGCGATGCAGACAGTGTAAATCAATGTCCACAGTTCGAGTCCGTTGGTCAGCAGAGAGATTCCTCCGCCAACCACCAAGCCAGTCATCGCCGAGATTGCCTTCAGTGTGGACAACGTGGCGACCGCATTTTCACCGCGGTATCCAGCCTCGCTCAACGACTGTTTCATTTTGCTGAACGCAGCTTCGTTCTTCGGTGTCATGGACTCCGAAAGTTTCGGGCTTGCCTTGGCCAGCAATTTTTGAATGTTCTCTTTGGTGCCGCTGGTTTCTTTTACGGCTTCGGTGCGACTGTTGATTCGCTCAAGTCGGCTTTCTGTTTTCGTCCGGCCACCCATGAACGACTCGGCGACGACCCACATGCCCAACGCGACAGCGCCGAACAAAGCGAACGGGAGAATCGTTGTAAGATCGATGGCTGCTAAAAGAATCGTATTCACTTGGGTTACACCTTAATGTCAATGATTTTCTTGATTGCGTAAGCACCGACCAGTTGCAGGAAGATCGCTCCGCCAAGCATGTATTGGCCAAGCTCGTCCGTGAACAGCAGCATTTCGTATTTGTAGTTCAGTTTCAGCATCAACAGGAACAGTGACGGTGGCATCGCCAGCAGCACGGCTCCCGACATTCGACCTTCACCGGTCAACGCCTGAATTTGTCCTTTGATCTGGTATCGCTCGCGAATCAGGTGACCGATCTTGTCAAGAATTTCCGCGAGGTCACCACCGGTTTGTCGCTGCAAGACGACTGCCGTGACAAAGAATCGCAAGTCAAGGTCAGGAATTCTGTCTGCCATGTCGACCAGCGTATCAGTCAAAGCAACACCAAGGTTTTGCTCCTCAAACGCTCGTTGAAATTCAGGACCAAGTGGCGCTTTCATCTGAGTACCCACCAGTTGAATACCCGCTGGAAGACTTTGACCGGCTCGCAACGCCTGAGCCATCAGGTCCAACGCCTCAGGAAGCTGAGTGCCGAATTTTGCCAGTCGACTGCCCCGCACCCACCAGACGTACGTCAGCGGAATCAGCCCGAACGTGATTGCTGCGATGGGAACCAGCGAAATCCAGGGTGAAACGGCATAGCAAAGTGCACCAGCACCGAAGGCTGCTGCGAGAGTCATTCCAATGAATTTTGATACCGAAAGGTCCAGGCCTGACTGTTCGATGAAGGTTTCGAGGTTCATGAACCTGGCAACGAATTCATTGACCGAGTTCGTGCCCTCGTCCAGCGGGTGCCGCAGAATGCTGGCTGCTTCGGCTTCCAGTTTGGAAGTGCCTCGTCCACCGTTTTTTGTCAGCGACGCAAGGCGATCTTCGACTTGTTCGTTGTTGCCGCCAAACACCATGGCGGCCGCGAAGATCATGCCACCGATGCCAACGGCGATCGCTGCAAAGATTAGAATTGTTGTCATGGTTTACTCAGGTAAAAGCGACTCGGGGCTCTTGTGAGACAAGTTGACGGGGGTTGTATTCAACGTCTCGGGTGGTTGAATCGGGCGTCAGATCAGTCTTCCATCATGACGCGTTCACGGAAAATACTGGCGGGCAACTTGATGCCCATTCCTTCCAGTTTGTCCATGCATTTCGGGCGAACACCGGTGCAAAGGAAGCGGCCTTTCGCGCGACCTTGTTCGTCCACACCCATTTTTTCAAACTTGAAAATGTCTTGCATCACGATGGTGTCGTTCTCCATGCCACACACCTCCGTGATTGCCGTGATCTTTCTTGGCCCGCCTTGAAGACGGTTTGCCTGGACGATCAGATCGACGGCACTGGCGATCTGAGTCCGCATCGCTTTGATAGGAAGGTCAAAGCCGGACATCATGATCATCGTTTCCATACGAGCGATGCAGTCACGAGGCGTGTTCGCGTGAGTCGTTGTCAGTGATCCTTCGTGACCCGTGTTCATCGCCTGAAGCATGTCCAGCGTTTCAGGACCACGACACTCACCGATGATGATTCGTTCAGGACGCATACGCAGGCAGTTTTTCACCAGGTCCGTCGCCGACACGGCACCCTTGCCTTCGATGTTGGGCGGACGAGTTTCCAAACGGACAACGTGATCCTGCTGCAGCTGAATTTCAGCCGCGTCTTCGATGGTCACAATACGGTCATGATTGCTGATGAAACTGGACAGCGTGTTAAGCAGTGTCGTCTTACCAGAACCGGTACCACCCGAGATCACGATGTTCAAACGAGCCTTCATGGCTCCCTCAAGCAGCATCACCATCTCAGGCGTGAACGCTTTGAAGTTCAGCAGGTCTTCCAATTTCAGCGGATTGGAACCGAAACGACGAATCGACATCGCCGCACCATCAAGTGCCAGCGGAGGAATAATCGCGTTGACACGAGAACCGTCCTGCAAACGAGCGTCGACCATCGGGCAGGTCTCGTCGACGCGACGGCCGACTTTCGAAACGATTCGGTCAATGATCTGCAGCAAGTGGTTGTTGTCACGGAACTCGACGTTGGTCTTTTCCATCTTACCGCCACGCTCGCAGTAGATGTTTTTTGGTCCGTTGATCAGGATATCGCTGATCGCCGGGTCTTTCAGAAGCAGCTCAAGAGGACCAAGTCCGAAAACTTCATCCATTACTTCTTCCACCAGCCGATCGCGTTCGCTGCGATTGAGGAAGTTGTTCTCGCCATCACACAGACGCTCGACCACGACGCGCACTTCGCGCTTCATGTTCTCGTTTTCGAGATCGGTTACCCGGCTGAGGTCCAGTTTGCCAATCAGCTTCTGGTGGATTCGCTGTTTGAGCTGTTCGTATTCCGAATGTTCGTCTTTGGTCGCAATGGCCATCGTGCGTTTTCCCGTTAATCAGATACCGTTTTCGGTGTTTGTCTGGTCAATGCGACGGTCCTGTTGCGGTCCGCCTGGTTCCAAACATCTCGGGAAAACATACATCACGCTTTGCGCAGCGTGGAATGTTGAGCTGATTTGCAAAACTTATTGGATACGGCCAGTCGACATGATGATGCCAATCGTCAACATCCGAAAAGTTTTCGTGACGCTGAAGGACGCAGTTGAGGAGAGTACGCTGGCGTGATCGCGTTAATCGTTGCAACCGGATTCAGGCTCCGGCGGTATCCAGATAGGGATCCTGTCCCATCTCTCTTTGTAGCTCGTGCCGCAACTGCTCGCGGTGAAGCAACATTTTCCGTGACTGGAAATGGTCACGCTCGATTTTGGCCTGGCTTCGTCGAAACAAACTCGCGTGGCGAGCCATCGCCGGGGAAGGAAGCTCCCGCTGCTTTAACAAGCGTTGGTGAGCGGCGGGAGACAGTCCGGTTTCCAGAATCTCGTCCTCAAGCGACATGAATTGGCGAAACGTGCCGGGATCTCCCTGGCGACCACATCGTCCAATCAATTGTCGATCAATACGCGATGACTCATGAAGCTCAGTGCAGATCACGTGCAGCCCGCCAAGCTTCAAGGCTTCTTCCGGCAGCTGGATATCCGTTCCGCGTCCGGCCATGTTGGTGGCGACGGTGACGCGCCCGGGTTGGCCGGCCTCCGCAACGATTCGAGCCTCATGGGCCAGGTGCCGAGCGTTTAAAACTTCGTGTGCGATGCCCCGCGAGTCAAGAATCTTGGAAAGCAGTTCTGACTTGTCGATCGAGCGCGTCCCAATGAGCAAGGGGCGTCCTTCGGCATGAACTTTCGCGATCTCGTCGGCAACGGCTTCCCATTTTTTCGATTCCATCCCAAAGACCAGATCCGGCCATCGTTTGCGTCGGGGAGGACGATTGGTCGGCACGTTGACGACTCGCACTTTGTATATTTTGCGCAGCTCGGCGGCTGAGTTTGCGGCGGTCCCTGTCATCCCCGCAAGTCGGTGATACCGCAGGAACAGATCCTGCAGCGTGATTCTGGCGGATTCGCCACTGTCGACGCTGACGTCCAGGCCCTCTCTCGCCTCAATCGCCTGATGGATTCCAGATCGCCATTTCCTTCCTTCTGCCAGACGACCGGTGAATTCATCAACAATCACCACCTCGCCATCCCGAACGACGTATTGGCGATCACGAATATAGTTCGAGTTCACAAACAAGGCTTGCTCAACTTGTTCGTATAGATCGATCATGGGGACCTTGTTCAATAGCAACGGCTTGCGAAGCTTGCGAACGAGTTTACGCCCGGCGGACAGCAACTGCAGTTGCCCCGATTCATCGTCAATGTTGAAATCCGTGGTTTCGGAAAACTGACTGGCGACCTCCGAGGCCCAGCGATACAGAGCCTCCTCCGCCAGCGCGATTTCGCCCGGAGCGCTACTGACGATCAACGGCGTGCGAGCTTCATCGATCAGGATGCTGTCGGCTTCATCGACCAACGCAAAATTCAGTTCTCGCTGCACGGGACGTGAGGAACCGTCGTCCTGTTCTTCGCCCGTCAGCGCAGCCATTTTGCAACGGGCACCGCCTTCGATTCGTCGCTTCAACAGACGGTCGCGTAGAAAGTCAAATCCGATTTCCTTGGCAGTCGAGTACGTGATATCGGCTCGGTAGGCAGCCTGTCGATCGGGGCGAGGCGTTTCGCTTTGAACGACACCGACGCTCAATCCCAACGCTTCATAGATGGGTCGCATGAGCTCTGCATCGCGAGCGGCAAGGTAATCATTGGCTGTTGCCAGATGGGCTCCTTTGCCCTCGATGGCGGCAAGGTACATCGGCAGCGTCGCTGTCAGTGTTTTGCCCTCGCCTGTCTGCATGACTGCGATACTGCCGTGATGAATGGCGACACCACCCAGCAGCTGCACGGGATAATGTTCCATTCCCAAAGTCCGGCGGCCGGCTTCGCGAACCAGCGAGTAAGCTTCGGGCAGCATGTTGTCCAACGGTTCGCCACTGCGAGCACGATACTTTAACGACAGGCTCAGCTTTCGAAGCTGGTGGTCTGTTTGAGCGACCAGCGACTTTGAGCGTTTTTCAACTTGCTGCACGACGCGTCGCCAGAGTTGTAGCACCGCCTGGTCACGAGAACGCCAGATTGAATCCAACAAAGACAAACTGACTCCTGACCCTCATGTGAAAAGAACTGGCCGAACGAGCCGCAGGTTGATCGTTTAACGGTTCAGTTCGTTCCGACTGGCAGTTAACTCTCGATCGGTCCATCCCCCCGAACCTGAAGTGGGAATGCCAGTTGTCGTCGACTGAGCCAAAACTGTCGGAGCGGATTGTCGAACAGTCGGCGTGCCGTAATAAAACTGCTGTGTTGGCTGCTGAGCGATTACCGCTCGTCCGTTGTACACGGCAGGCGCTGGTTGCGTGAATCCAACCGATTGATTGAAGGTGTTAGGGTAAACTGGTGCCGTGGCAGGTCGCACCTGAGCGAGACGCTGGCTGGTTCCGTTGTTGATAAAACCAGCGGGGGCGCGGACATTGGAAGCGTCGGTCGCCGGCAGCCGCGTTGGGTCAAGCTGCTCGTTGGAACGAGTGCTCGCATAGTCCACAGACGTTACCACGGAACGCGCTGTCGGCGCTGAAGCGATTTGAGTTCTGGCGATCCCAGGATTGCCGAGGGCGTTTGGTACGTTGGATCCGGGCCTCGCGGTTGCGCTTGTGCTTGACAGATTGGTGCCGCCGGTGGGTCGCCAGCCATTTTGTTGGTTGATATTTGTTCCGCCGTTATTCGATGCCGGAACCGGAGCGCGGCGACTTGGATCGACCAAATAGGACGGGAGGTTTGCGGTTGCGTTAGGATTCGGACCGCCGGGAACGTAATAAGCCGGATTCCCGTTTGCTGAAGGAATTTGCAGGCTGTACGTCGGTGGCGGTGCAATCGTTGGCGAGTAACTATATCCGTTGCAGACGCGATTACAGTTCCGACAACCACCACAAAAGGCGAGCGAAATGCAGATCAGTGCGACGGCAACTGCGGCGGAAGACTGAGAAAACGGTTGATTTCGGTACATCGCAACTTCCCTGATACGCACCCATCGATGCAAAAAGCAAGACAATTCGGTCGGACGTTAGCGATTTCGACGGCTGGAGCAAGAGCAAAGTTGCTGGATGGGCCTGGCTGACAGCACCTCTGGCGGCATACGGTTTAGCTGGTTTCGCGTCGTTTTTCGTGGGTTGAATTACTAATTTTGTTGGATGAAGCATCGGTTTGGTAATGAATCGAACAAAATCGAAGCGGCGCCTTTGTCTATAATTTGACCAAGAAATCAAGGATCGGAGTAAGCTGGGCCATTCCTGCCGCGTCAACGTTCGTAATGGTACTACTATCCTGATTTTTATTCTCCGCAAATGACTCATGAGGATGTAATGAGCGATAACTACTGGTTCATCAAGAAGTGTAATCTGTTTACGCATTTGTCATCTGCCGATATCGCGGGCTTGGAATCTCGCTCTCGAATGCGAAAGCTCAAGCGAGGGGAGCCGGTATACCTTCCGCACGAGGAAGCGGATGGGATTCTTTTGGTGACCGAGGGCCGAGTCAAAATCTGCCATACGACCCCTGATGGAAAACAGTCGATTCTCGGATTCGTGGACGCCGGGGAGATCTTCGGCGAGCTTGCACTTGTAAGCGACCAGCCGCGAAATGAGTATGCGGAAACAACAGAAAAGACAACGCTGGTCCTGCTGCCGAAACGTGAACTGACGATCGTGACTCAGAAGTATCCGTCAATTGCGTTGGGGGTTTCGAAGCTGATTGGAATCAGGCGTCAGCGAATCGAACGTCGGCTTCGCAATCTTTTGTTTCGTTCCAACCGCGAACGAATTATCCACTTGATGCTGGAGCTGACTGAAAAGTATGGGCAGCGAGTCGATGATGGCGTGCATCTGGGGATTCGGTTGTCACATCAGGATATGGCGAGCATTATTGGTAGTACCAGAGAAACTGTGACCGTTGTGCTGGGACAGCTTCAGAGTGAAGGGCTGGTGACGATCTCGCGAAGGCGTTTAACTCTGACTGATTTGGAAACTTTGGCCAGGGAGGTAAATGAGCCCTGCCCTTTGTTACCAAACGAGAAGACGATGTCGAGATTAGGTGTGATGCCTAACCTTTCAGGAAACTTCCAGGGACTTTGAGGAGCGTGATCGGTTGTTTTGTGCCAATGTGTGGCACGTTACTGATGCAATTCGTTGCTCAAGTGTAAACTTAATCTCTCCGATACCACCTCCAGATCTCCTCGCTTGACATAACAGAATATGTGTTCATCAAACAATTCGTGGCATGACTGTGAATCCGGAATCATCGAGCAGATGGTTTCGCATCATGAATCTGCACAGGCCGAAGTGACTCGTCGTCGCGCGTTGAGTGCGATTGTGATCGGGGCAATGGGGTCGGTCGGGACACTGTTTGCCTTGACCCGTTCTGATCGTGGAAATGAAGCGGCAGCGTCACAGATTTCATGCGATCAGGTCCATGAGAATCTGCAAGACTTCGTCGACGACAAGATTGCCGATCGTTATCTGCGTGGGTTGATCAGCCGACATCTGTTCGTCTGTTCGTCCTGTCAAAAGGCCTATCACGGCATGATTGACGGAGACGATTTCTTGTGCGGCAACGACCAGGAAGCGTAACCAGTTCTCTTGTTGGTCGAACCTGAGTTTGTTACTGGTATCGACAGGGGCTGGTTCGGTCGACTAACCCGGATATTTCGTAGGCCGGCAACAAGGTCTCGAAAACACTGCCGTAACTTTGCAAATCGGAAAGTTGTCAAAAACAGTCTGTCTTTCAAACAGTCTGTCTTTCTTGACTATCACGAATCCGAGGCCGAAGTTCCGGCATGGCAATGGTTTGCGTGTTACGGGCTGCATCTCAGATGAAACATCCGGGCTAACAGTGAATCGCTCGTCCACCAGAGCATGGCGCACTTGGCGACAGCGTCTGAGGCATTGTGAAAACCGACTTGAAGGTAATCACAATCAGGCAATCACAATTCGCTTAGATTCTTACGCGAGCGAGAATTGACCAATCGGTCCAAATTCCTGGTTGATAATCGTATCCCGAGCATCAAACGCGTTGTTGGTCAGCGGTAGCTGATAGACTTGCAGAATGTTGTTGTAGTTCTGCTCAGAGCACAACTTTTCCACTCGTTCCTGACGGGTCATCGAGTAGAGCTTCGAGCGATCGACATCAAACTGCCGTCCACCCAGCATCATGACGCGAACCTTGTTTGCGTTGACAGAAGCGACCGGGATGCAAAGCAGGTCGCATCCACTGAACTGCATGAACGTGTTCAGCAGCATCGCATTGGCACTGTCGTCATCCATCGGTTTGGCTTCCTCTCGCCGAATTCCGATTGAATAGAGATTTTCTGCTTCGCGTGCCACGCCTCTGCAGACGCCTTTGACGACTTCGGTTTCGTAGGTTACTTCGACGGGCTGATTCAGAGACAAAGCCAGCAGCGGCACCGAACCGACTCGTACCCCACCGATGGATTCATCCAGAAGCTTACTTTCGTAAGTTTCCTGTCCAAGTTTGACCTGGCAGGTTACCTCACCCACATTCAGTCGAAGGTATTTTCGGCGTTCTTGGCTCATAGGGCACGAATGGAAAGTCAGCGTTTTAGATAAGCGGTTGAAACGACATCTGAATCAACAACGGAAGCTCAGCGATCTGCTGGCTCCGTACAACCTTAGGTCGCGTTTTTACAACGCTGGGCAGAAAGCCGACAAATTTGGTTGAAATTTGAGCGTTTGTTATCTGGGCCGATTCCGCATCGCAAACTGCATCCGGATAAACCGATGATGCGGATGATTCGGTGGGCTGGCTTGCAAAAGATTACGATTCCGGGCCCGAGTTTACAGATACCGGTCTGCAAAATCGTCCCAGTCGGTTGGTTCTGACAGATCGATCGACGGTACGTCAGGCGGGTCGCCAAAATATTTCTGTGCGGCGGCCGTGTTGATGATCACGATTCGTTCTTTGGGTGAAATCACCTTTTCGTCTAACAGTCTTTGAAGGCCGCCAACGCAAGTGGCTGCTTCCGGGCAGATCATCAGTCCTTCGGACGATGCGACGGTTCGTTGCCATTCTTTCAATCGAGATTCTTCAACGGACAGCGCGGCGCCGCCGCTTTCTCGGACGGTGTCCAGAACCATAAAGTCGCCCAACGCCGTGGGGACGCGAATGCCCGAAGCAACGGTGCAGGCGTTTTCGTGCCGTTTGGCAAACCGCTGGCCGTTTTCGAATGCCGTGGCCAGTGGGCAGCAGCCATCTGACTGAACGGCATACATCCGAGGCATGGTTTCCGATTGCAGAAAGCCCATCTCTCTGAGTTCCTTGAACGCTTTCCACATCGCGATTAACGCAGTGCCTCCACCTGTTGGGTACAGGATGACGTCGGGAAGTTTCCAATCGAACTGTTCGGCCAGTTCGAGTCCCATCGTTTTCTTCCCCTCCAACCGATAGGGCTCCTTCATGGTCGAAATGTCGAACCAGAGACCTCGGTCGTGACCTTCGCGAATTCGTTTGCCACTCTGGTCGATCAGGCCATTGGTCTCAAACAGTTTTGCTCCGGCAAAGTAGCACTCACTGCGATTGGCAACTGGCGTGTCGTAAGGCATGAAGCAAACAGATTCGAGTCCACCACGGGCCGCGTACATGGCCATCGCTCCGCCCGCATTTCCGTTGCTGGCCATGGCGATTCGTTTCTGGCCGAAGTGCTTCGCCATGGTGACAGCCAGAGACAAGCCGCGGCTTTTGAAGCTGCAGGTTGGCAGTTGTGATTCGTCCTTGATCCACAGATGTTCGACCCCGCTTATTTCAGCAAACCGAGGGCAGTCGATCATCGGACTCATGAATTTATTCAACGAGACAGGTTCGATCTCATCGCCAATGGGCAATAGCTCGCGGTACCGCCACATATCGGGTCGACGTGTGGCAAGAACCGACTTGGTCATGGTCTGGGCGACGGCGTCCAGGTCGTAGCGTGACCACAAAGGTCGGCTATCGTGCATCGTCTGGAGCTGGTCGGCGGGAAGTTCAACCGACGGATCGATTGCACTTTGAAAATGAGTGATAAAGCGGGCCATTCACGCTCTCTATGGTCGTCGCAGTATTACGGCTAAACTCAATGACTTGAAATCAATGCAGCCGTGTGGAGTGAGACTCATATTGTTCAGAAATGGTTGATAAAGAAAACCCGTCATCGCAAACGGCTCGTCGATCCCAAAGCCCGGTCGAAGCAATTTACTTGCCAGATTCCAGTGCTGGAGCCAAGGCTCCGGACCACGCGGACACTTCTTCTGAATCGGTGACGGCGATTCTGGTCGATGAACCTCCGCGAGCGCAAGAAGCATTTCATCTGGGACACCTTTCCGCGCGAGGCGGCGCCGTTGCTTCGACCGTGTTGGGAGCTTGGTCGATTTTCGGCGCGTGGATAACTGCCTACAGCGTGATCAATGCGTTTCTGGGACTGGCCCTCGGATGTTGGGGCTTGGCATCGGACGTCCGTTGGCCCTGGCTGGGGCCGGTGTTGTCTCTTGTTGGAATCGCGGCATGCCTGATCGCTGCCGCGGGTGGGTAACGCGACCATTTTCGATCCGTAATCGAAAGAACTGAATGAACGATAAAAGGATTTACGATTCCAACTTCGTTCGCGAATTGTTTGATGAGATGTCAACGACCTATGGCATCGTCAATTTGATTTCGTCATTCGGGTTCACGATCCTATGGAGGAGGCAATGTGCACGATCGATCAACGTGGAGCCCGGTTTTAGAGTGCTCGATCTTATGTCGGGCATGGGTGAACTTTGTTTTGAGTTGTCTCGACGGCTTGATTCAGACGGTCAGCTGATCGGGCTGGATCTTTCACCCGTCATGTGCCGGCAAGCTGAAAAGCTGGATTTCGATACTTCGTATCGCGTTATTGAGGCCGATGCGCTTGATTGTCCGCTCGATGATGATTCGGTGGATTGTGTTTTCTCGTCGTTTGGTCTGAAGACATTTGACAATAATCAGTTGGACTCCCTTGCATCGGAGATTCACCGAGTTCTGAGGCCGGGAGGTGAGTTCTCGTTTCTGGAGATTTCGGTTCCGCCCAACAGAGTGCTTCGAGCAATTTACATGTTCTACCTTCGTCAGGTCATTCCAGTTTTGGGACGGCTGTTCATGGGAAACCCGGAAAACTATCGAATGCTTGGGGAGTACACATCTGCGTTTGGAGATTGCAAAGTTGCCGCTGATCTTTTTGCCGCCAATGGCTTGCAGGTTGAATTTCGTTCTTACTTTTTTGGCTGCGCAACGGGAGTTATTGGAGCGAAACCCATCGCCTCCTGACGAGAGCAAGGTTCATTTCGGGTCAAACCGCTAACCCAGATGAACACGAAATACGTCTGCGGTCGCCGAAGCCATTGAGTTTGCATTGCGATGATTGATCACAAACGATCGCCCTGCCCTTCCCAAGCGGATTCGTCTGGCCGGATCTTTGATCAGAGAAGTTAACTGGTCCGCTAACGCGATCGGATCGTTAGAGGAAGCAAGGATTCCGCCTTCCGACGACTCAATCAATTCCGGAAACGCGCCGTGATTCGAGGCAACGATCGGAACGCCGGCTGCCATCGCTTCCAGAACGTAAAGACCTTTCGGTTCCTGGTACACGGTCGGAACACAAAACAGATCAAGACTTGCCAGAAAATCGAGCTTCTGATGCCGGTCAATTGAGCCCAGAAAATTGTACTTTCCTTGCCAGCCCGCAGCGTCCAGTTTCGCCCATTGCTCGTCTGCGTAAAGTTGATGGTCAGGCCCCAGCCAGCCGGCAACTGTCAAACGAATCGGCGGCAAATTTTCTCGATCCAGGCGAAGCAGCGCATCGACCAGATTTGCGAGCCCTTTTTCAGGTGCGATCCTCGCGAGGTAACCAATGGTGACCTCGTCGTTTTGAGTGCCGATTGAATTCACGCTTGAGAGATCAGGGGTTTCAGGCGTTTCAAAGTCCGTCGCGTCGATTCCCAGTGGAGTCACATGGAATTTTTCCAACGGAATCGAAAAGTAGTCCGCCATGTAGTCGCGAAAGAACTTGGAATGAACGATAAATCCGTCGACTGACTTCGTGATTTCTCGAATTCGATCGATGCAACGTAAACGCCATGGTTCCTGCAAGCCATCCAGAAACACGTCGTCCCCTTGCAGCGTCACCAACACTGGAACATGAATTCGATCCTTGATCGATTCGATGCAACCTCCAATCAGAATGTTGCTGAATACCAGCAGGTCTGGTTTTTGTTCCTCCAACCAATCGCAAACACGCCGAACTTCTTTTCGTTGATTTCCTTTTTCCCCCAGCAGCATCGAGTACGCCAGCGAACCAAGCGTTTTCGCATCGGTGCTGATTGCTTTTGAGGTAACGGTGCGAATCAGGCTTGGACTATCCAGAAACGAATCGACCCAAGCTGGCAAGTGGCGAAACAACGGGATCTTCTGTTGCAGGTAGACATTCAATCCTCCAAACAGAACGTGATCGACGCTGACGTCCGATTCGTCAGTTCGGATCGGTGTGTAGGTTGGCACCAGTTGCACCTGCCATCCGGCTTTGGTCAAAGCAGCGGCCAGCGCGTTATCGTGAAGGCAGCTACCGCAATACATGCCGCCAGCTCCTGCCGTCAGATAAACAATGTTTGCGTCGTTTGATTCGGACATGAAATGAAAAAACACTTGAGTCTTCGAAGACCCTTCACGGGATTTGGTGACATTTTGTATTCCGAGTAAGGCACTACGCCGACCCCATCCGGGGTGATTCGTTTCGCTTTACCTGTACTCAGGGCTTCCGCCCTGAGCTACCTGCGTCGGCCCCATCCGGGGCAGCTTTCCATTCGCCCCGGATGGGGCTCTCGTCAGTAGCTCGGGGTGGAAGCCCCGAGATAGCTAAACGGTACGTTAAGCCACCCCGGATGGGGTCGGCAAGAAACCTTTGCCACTAAATTGTGAAAAGAACCAATGTTCAAAAACAACCATCATACGTAAGCCAACAACTTCTGGCTTCATGGTTCTGTTCAATACCGAAATTCGCGGGTTTTGTGGGCGGTGATTTTTCTTGCCACAGCATTCCCCAAAATGTATACTTGGGGAATGGTCAGATTGAGTTCGACAATCCGATGGCTGATAGCGTTGACGTTGAACGTTTCCGTTTTGCTGCTACCAATTCTGTCGATTCCGACGTGTTGCTGTGCGAGTTCTGTTTCAAGCGGAGCGGATGAAGAGTGCGGTTGCTGCATGGCCGAAGACAATTGCTGCCAGTCGCAATGTTGTGTCACTTCCCGGCATCTGACTGAGTCCGACGAGGTCGGCTCTTGTTGCGAAGGCGATTGCCAATGTAGTGATGCGATCGCGAGTGGGGCAATTTTGGAATTGTCGCGACACGTGCAGCATGACACGTTGCCGCTGGTTGCGATTCTCGATTGGAGTTTTGTTCCGGTCGCGAATTCAGGGTCGTGTTCATGCAGATTCGTATCAAGTCTTCCGCATGTTGCCTCGCACAATCAGCGACAATCTTTGTTGGCCGTGTGGCTGAAATAGCCTCGAGCACAAGTTGTTTTTATCAATTTTGTGTTTTAGAGGATTTGTCATGTCAAAAAGTTTGCTGACGACTATTGCCATTGCTGCTGCGTTAATCTCGTTGCCGATGCTGGCGATGTCGTTTTCCAGCGGCGATGCTTCGAGAGCCGCGTGTGCCTGCTGTGGCGAAGGTTGTACCTGCGTAGACTGTGGCTGCGATGAAAAGTCGTGTGCTTGCGATTCGGGTGGGCAGTGCGCCTGCTCGGAACAGTGTGAAGCCGAATGCTGTGGATCGGCGAAATGCTGTGACGAAGGTTAATCGCGTCCCGGCATTCCATTAAATTGTCAATGAGGCCGCTTGGGTTATCGCCTGAGCGGTTTTTGCATGCGCGGTCGGCCTCGAAGGATTAGGCGACGAAAGGTACGATAGATCGTTGCGACTGTATTACTTGCCGCTGAGCATTCATGGATTCGATATCGTTCCAACCTGTCATTTCGCCGATCGCTCTGGCGATCCTGTTGACGATCGCGGTTGGGTTGTTATGGATTCGCCCGGCGTTCGCTTCTGCCACGCCCGGTAGAACAAGAGTTTTATCGGCCATTCGATTCTGCACCTTACTGCTGTTGGGTCTGGGGCTCGTGCGACCCGGTTGTGTACAGAAAACCGAACGTCATCAGGCGGCAGTATTGATGTTTTTGATCGACGCGACTCGCAGCATGGAGCACCCGCATCTTGAGGATCAGTCGACGCGTTGGTCTGCGGCGATAGGGCTTTTGAAGGAAAACGAGAGTCGATTCGAGCAACTTGAGAACAAGAAGATTGACGTGAAGGCATTCACGTTCGACAGGCAAACGAATCCAATTGAGTGGACCGAAGACGGTTTTGCGTTGCCTGCAGAGCCCACCGGCAGTGAGACGGACATCGGGTCGGCAATCTATGATGTTTCCCTCGAGGCACGGGACCAGCGACTGTTGGGAGTGATCCTTGCCAGTGACGGAGTCCAGAACACGCTTGATCCGCCGATAGAATTAACGCGTGCGACCGAAGTTTTGCGAGATCTGGAAGTTCCGCTGTACGGATTGCCGTTCGGTTTGCCGGGGGATGCGGGGCAGCTAGCCGATGTTTCGGTAAAAAATCTGGCCGAGCAGCACATTGTGAACGTGAAGAATGACCTTTCGGTGCGAGCCGGAATTGTTGTTCGAGGGTACCCCAATCAAGACATTCCCGTTGAACTTTGGCTGATCGATGCAGCCGGCAATGAGGAACGTGTCGCCACTGAGATTATCCGACCCGATGCATCCTACGACGAGATCAATGTCGAATTGAAGTATCGCCCCACCGAACCGGGCGAGTATCGTCTGAAGGTCAGAGCGGTGTCGATGCCAGGCGAAGTCGCAACTCGCAACAATGAGTTGGATGCATTTCTGACCGTCAACGACAAGGGGATGCGAGTTCTGTATGTGGTGGGTGACCTGGGTTTTGAGCAGAGCTTTCTTCGGCGAGCGTTGGCGGTAAACGATTTTATCCAGCTGGATTTCAAACCGATTTACGCAAACACTCGCGATGCGTGGCCCGACACCAGTCTGGAAAAAGCATTTCGTGATCCAACCTACGATGTTTTTATTCTGGGCGACCTTGATTCGCGAGCACTCTATGACAAACGCACTCATGCGCAATCATTGAATGCTCTTGTTCAGTCGGTTGAAAGTGGCAAAGGCTTGTTGATGCTTGGCGGGCCTCACAGTTTTGGAGCCGGATTGTATCAACGAACTCCACTGGCTGACGTGTTGCCAATCAAGATGGATGCGACGGAGTCACAGGATTTTGGCAAACCAGTGCGAAGGGATTTGCACATCAATCGCGAAATCAAGATCAAGCCGACCAAGGATCACTATCTGACTCGATTAACCAGTGCCGATGGTGCGAACCTGTGGAGCGAGTTGCCAGACTTGCCGGGGGCTAACCGTTTCGTGGGAGTCAAAGACAACGCGGAAGTCTTGCTGGCGACAACCGAAGGCAACAATCCACTGCTGGTGACGGCAAACGTGGGCGGTCGAGTCGCTGCGTTTGCGGGTGATCAGACGTGGCGATGGAGAATGGCAGGCTTCGGGGATGGGTATGAGCAGTTTTGGAGGCAGGTGGTTTTGTGGCTGGCATTCTGGGATGCTCGGACGGACCAGAGCGTGAACATCGAGTTACCTCAACGCCGTTTCTCAGCGGGAGCGAGCATCAAATTTGGTGTCACCGTTCAATCAATCGGCACCGACAGCTCCGACATCGGTGACACGGTTGCTCAGGCTCAACTGGTCAAGCCCGATGGCTCAACGGAGGTGGTCGCAATCACGCCGACATCGGACGGGTTTCGCGGGACAATTGAATCCGAATCAACCTCTGCGCCTGGTTTGTACCGATTGGAAGCCGCTGCCAGTCGCGAAGATCAAACGCTGGGAATGGCTCAACGCGAGTTTGTCGTGATGGATCGGGACCGGGAAAAATCAAATCCTGCCGCGAATCCCGATCTGATTATTCGCCTGGCCAACGAAACGAAAGAGTTTGGCGGAGCGGCAATTGAACCGGAGCGTTTGAGCGAATTGCTGGACGAACTGATCGCAAATCCACCCATGACAAAAATCGAAGTCCCGACCACGTGGCGTCTGGGAGAAACATTTAACGACGCGGCAGCGTTTTTATGCGTCTTTGTTGCGATGCTGGGAATTGAATGGTGGTTGCGGAAAAAATGGGGCATGGTCTGACCCGATTTCCCAATTCTGTGTTGGCTGTGGAATTCGAGCGGTCCTTGTTCCGTGGATGGGTGTTCAAAGCGGTATGCTCTACCCCGGATATTTCGTAGGCCGGCAACAAGGTCTCGAAAACACTGCCGTAAATTTGCAAGCCAGAAAGTTGTCAAAAACAGTCTGTCGTTCTCGACGGCAACAAATCCGAGACCGAAGTTCCGGCATGGCAACTCAGATGAAATATCCGGGCAAGTGGTCTGTCAAATTTGAATTGACCAGTTTGAGTCGTGCATACGCGCCAGCAGATTTGGCGTAAAGCAATTCCACGATCGGTCAATTCAGGTCTGCTGGACCACTAGGACTTTTGCTTTCGATCCGCCTCAGAAATACCTTCAATTCATTCACCATGCTCAATCACAACGATGTTTTCACGCGGACACGCTTCGTATTACTGCTCGCAGTCGTTTGCACAAACGCTTTGGTAATAAGCGTCACAAACTCAAACGCTCAACAGATCAGCAAAGAAGGTCAGCGGAAGCTGGCCAAACATAATTTTCTGTTTGATGAGTTTCTCGAGGGTCGCGCTACGAAGTATCAGGGCAAGGGTGATGCGAAAGCTCTGAAGGAACTGACGATCTTTGAGGAGACTCATCAGATCAATGATGGCTACACTTTGAATCTGCCGCGTGGTTGTGAACGAATCGCCGGGTTGTTCCGCCACTTCGGATTCAAAGGGGAAGATTTGGATCGAATCAAGGAGGTCCACGTCGCGCCGTTTTCCCCTCAGCAAGCTCCGCCACGCAGCGTGAAGGTGAAGGACTTCTATCGTGTTCAGATGCCTTCGATTCCGCTCAGCGACAAACCGTTCGAGCCAATGACGATCATTTTCTACATGAAGAATAGACAGGCGACATGCCGAATTGATAACCTGACGTTTATCGCTCAGAAAGCAATTCCTCCCGCGTTCGATGACATCCCCTATCGCGATCTCGGTTCGGAATTTCCGCGTGAGCGCGTCGAAGTGTCGATTGACACGGACAACGAACTTGTGATTGGTGGGACCAGCGAACTGGAACGAGACCGATGGTTCCGGATACATGAAACGCCTGGAATCGTCGACCATTCGTTCGAAAAATATGCGCTTGAGCGAGGTTTTTTCCGGGTCGAGGGGCCATGAAGTTCAACCCGGCGTTGACTCGTGGCTGGGGCCAGAATGAACCTCTGGTTGAAGATAAAGAGAAAACCGGGGCTGCGGATCTGTCGTTCTTTGATCAATACGACGCCGGCCGACGACTTCGCCGGACGATTCCCGAATTCAAGGAAAAGCCCTTCGCATTGTGCTTCAACGACTGGCCCGAGTTCATGTCGTTTCCGTTGGTGGGACGCGGCACTCCACTGGTCGAACACTTCGATGACGCCGCTGAACTGGCTGCTGCTTACGTGGCCGAACAGATCAAAGATGCCGGCTACACGGCTGCGTGGTGGGAAGTCAAGAACGAAAGCAGTGTGCAATCCGAATGGGCCTACCACTGGCGAAAAGACTACGACGGATGGGGCTTGCTGGCAGATTTTCATAACCGAGTTGCCGACGCGGTTCATGAAAAGGCACCGGACATCAAAGTTGGTGGTCCTTCATCAGCGTACATGCAGGTACAGGTCAAGGATTTTGCAATGTTCCGCGACCATCGCCGTTTCATTGACGAAACCAAAGGCCACATCGATTTCTTTTCGCATCACTTTTACGAAAACGCGTTGATGTTGGGGGCTCACGAACGCCGTGGCATGGGCTATTCGAATTACCTGTTGGGCCGCTACGAAGCGATTCTGGATATGCTTCGCGCTCACATGCACAAGGTCGATCATGTGCTGCCAATTCTGATCACCGAGTGCGGGTCGTTACATAATGGACGCCAGCCGTCTGATAATTGGCTTCGGCTGTACGCGTGGAACGCCTATCTGACCAAGTCGATGCAACGTCCAGACCAGATCGATTTGTTTGTGCCGTTCATTTTCCTGCACATGGTCTGGAACCCGGCGAGCGGTGACGCGTCCTTCGCGCCGAAAACGGATCGGAAACGTCATAGAACCATTGACGATTTTGAGCCAACCACTATTTCGAAGTATCTGGAACTCTGGCGAGATTTTGATGGTCGCAGGTTGCCGGTTGAATTTGATCGAGACTGGCTGGATGTGATCGCCGTTCACGATGGCAATCGAATCTCGCTGGCTGTCACGAACATGGGAGGGCGACAGATTGCCCTTGATCTTTCAGGTGTCGCAAAACAAGTCGGTGCGACGGGTGCGAAACAGACTCGCTTGAACTATCACCAGGGCAAAGTGGTTTTCACGGCAGATCAAGATGTGAATGTCGCGGCGGTTCCCGTTGACGTTAACGAAACGACGGTCGTTCATCTGCACTTGGACGCCCCGCTTGAGCCTGCAGGTTCGCTGCAGTTAGATCGCTGGTACGCGCATGAAACCGCCGTGAAATCAGCTGGAGAGGCAATCCCGTTTGAAGTGCAAGTCCAGGACGTCGAGAAAACTCGGCACGCGAAATTGCTGGTCGGATTGCACCGAGGCGGTGGCATCACCAAGCCAGTAATCGTCGAAGTCAACGGCAAGCTGATTGAAATCGATCTCGGCGATGCCCATGAATTCAGTGAGTTCTTTGCTCCGCTTGACGCGGATGTTCCTGCGTCAATTCTCAAGGATTTGAATCGGGTAAGCGTTACGGCTCAGGCTGGAACCACGATTACTTCGATTCAGATTGTGACGCATCAATCGACGGAATAAGATAGCAACGGGTGCCCTTCAAAAGCCGTCGTGAAAGTTCTGGCTCTTCAAGCGATTTGACAGTGACACGTTTCGAATTGAACAACGGCCGATGAGTTCCATGGCCGTTTCGGACTGAACAGAGCGGTTTGGAATCTGGCCTGATGGTCGGAACTTGGAGTCGCCATCGATTTACTTCGGCAACTCACTTCAATGGCTCTTTGGGAAAAGGTTTCAGCCCCAGCAACATCAACGCTCGATCGGACAACGGTTTGTCAGCAAATGTATCGTCCGTGTGTTCGCTCAGTTGGCTTACGACGGCGTCGAAAACCAGATGGCGCTCCTTGCTGGAGTCGACTTCCACACACTTGCCCGCTTGTCTGAATAATTCAACGGCTGGCATTGTTTCTGATTTGAAGGTTTCAAATCGCAGTTTGATGCTTTCGATGTTATCGTCATTCCTGCCGGTGTATTTCGCTCGGCCAAGAATCCGCTGTTCAAGTACCTCGAAGGGACATTCGAAGTAGAGCATTTTGGGGAGCTCGCAATCATGACCGAAGACGGCATGCCACGCGTCCATGTTCCCCAACGAGCGAGGGAATCCATCCAGCAGAAAGTTGCGTTTGCCGGTGGTCCGAGTCACCCACTCCATCTTTCGTTTCAGCAAGTCGACGACCAGTTCTGCAGGCGCGAGCTTCCCATCTTTTAAGAGCGCGTCGATGCGTTCGGCATCGGGGCCTCCGCTTTCAATTTCCGCGCGGATCAGTTCACCGGTTGAAAGATGAGTCCAGCCCAGCTGAGATTCAGCCAGTTCACACATCGTTCCTTTGCCGCACCCCGGTCCACCGATCACGAACACGATGTTGGGCTCGGGGCAGGGTTGCCGGGGGTCAAAGTGATGGAGAACCAACTGCGGCGCAGGTGCGACACCTTTTTTGTAAACATGCCATTCCCGATCGGTCGGAGGCAGATCGTCATCGCAGGTCAAGTCGTAGGCCAGATGCCCATCAAGTCGGCAGATTCGCCATGATTTGTAGGTGTTCGAATATGACAGAGCGGGGCTGCGGGCTGATTTCCCATCCGCTCGATCCCACGCCATTTTGCCGTTCCAGTATCCTTCACTCGACATCGTCCCGGATTCAGATTCTTGCGGCGGGGCCGTTGATGGGACGAACAGCCCATCGACTTCGGGAAGCCCGGCTCCTCTGACTTCAATGTAAAAGGTGTTAGGCCTGAGCGTTTTTTGTTCGGTCATGAAACGGTAGTTGATTCGGTGGTTCGGAAGAAAGTCAGTAGAACCGAAATTCCTTCTCGGATCGAGGGCTGGGGCCTGTGTCCTCGATATTCAAAGATCACGTGTAGACAATGCCAGGTTTTCGCGTTTCTGTTGCTCATGTAGAAGGTTTTGAGCACAAATCGTTCTGTGTCCCAACTTTCGCTCCCAAACTTCTTCTACGGAACTAACTCAGCAAGCCCATGTCCAGATCAACACTGCGTTTTTTCGGTCTTGTCGTGGTGAGCGCGATCGGTGTGGGGATTGTATGTTCAGTAAACGGGCAGCCTCCGTTTGGATTTGGCGGTGGAACGGGTGGCGGACCGGGAGGTGGGCCGAATGCTCCAGATCAGAAAATGGTAGAAGATTTCGATCAGGACGGTGACGGACGACTGAACGCCGAGGAACGTAAAAGCGCTCGTGCGTCGCTGAAGAAGGCAGGCAATCAACGAGGTCCGCGTCGCGGTCCTCACGGGGGAGGCCGTGATGGGAATCGCCCAACAGGGAAGCCCGGACCGAGAGTCAATCCAGAGGACGTTGATCATTTCCCCGACGCTGAAATGTATGACGCAAACGTCCTGCGCACACTGTTTCTGGAATTTTCCAACGACGATTGGGAACAGGAGCTTGCCGATTTCAAGCCGACCGACGTGGAAGTCCCGGCAACATTAACTGTCGACGGAAAAGCCTATCCGAACGTAGGTGTCGGTTTTCGTGGAGCATCATCGTTTTTCATGATCCCCGAGGGCTCAAAGCGATCGCTGAATATCTCCATGGACTACGCTGATGACAAACAGCGGCTTTACGGTCAGAAGACGTTGAATCTTCTCAACTGCAACGGCGACGCATCGATGATGAGCTCGTTTTTGTATTCCAATCTTGCCAGGCAAAGGATAGCGGCTCCTCTGGTCAATTTCGTGAATGTGGTCATCAACGGTCGCAGCTGGGGTGTCTATGCAAACGTTCAACAATTCAACAAGGATTTCGTCAAAGAGAATTTTGACACAAAGAAAGGGGCTCGCTGGAAGGTCAGTGGAAACCCTCGCGGTGATGCCGGATTGCGATACCTCGGTGAAGAGGTTCAACCTTATCGACAACGTTTTGACATCAAGTCGAAGGACAAGGATAAGTCGTGGCAGGATTTGATTCATTTGTGCAAAGTCCTGAATGAAACTCCGGCAGATCAATTGGAAATGGCGTTGCGTCCGATTCTGGATATCGACGGCGTATTGTGGTTTCTGGCCGTCGACGTTGCGACGATTAACAGCGATGGCTATTGGACTCGAGCCAGCGACTACAGCATCTATCAGTCTCCCGATGGCATCTTTCATATTCTGCCGCACGATATGAACGAAGCGTTTCAAGAACAACACGGCAGTGGAGGCCCAGGCGGTCGTGGTGGGCCGGGAGGACCTGCTGGTGATCGGCGCGGCGGACCTCCAGGCGGGTTGTTCGGAATGTTTGGTGGCCCTCCACCGCAAGGTCCTCGGGGAGGTCGGCAAGGCGGACCGTCAGAAGGTCGACGTCCTGCGCCGAGGCAGAGGCCGCCGGGAATGGAAGATGGTCGTCGAAATGGGCAACAAAATCGCGGACGCCGTGAACGAGGTGGAGCTGGTGGTGGATATGAATTGGATCCGCTGGTTGGAATGACCGAAGATCGGTTTCCTTTGCGTAGCAAATTATTGGCTGTTCCAAAATTCCGTGAACTGTATCTTAAAAATCTCCATGACATCGCGGCGGAGTTGCTGTCTTGGGATTACCTGGGCCCTCAGGTGGAGTCCGCTCGTGATTTGATTAAGTCCAGTGTGAAGGCAGACACACGTAAATTGGCGACTTACACCCAGTTCATCAATGCGACCAGCACTCGGACCACGAAGCCCGGCAGTCTTCGTGAGTTCGCTCAAAAACGATCCAAATACCTGCTGAAACATCCTGAGATCAAAGCTTTGGGCAACTAACCCGGATATTTCGTAGGCCGGCAACAAGGTCTCGAAAACACTGCCGTAACTTTGCAAACCAGAACGTTGTCAAAAACAGTCTGTCATTCTCGACGGCAACAAATCCGAGACCGAAGTTCCGGCAGAACAATGGTTTGCGTGTTACGGCCTACGTCCCAGATGAAACATCCGGGCTAGCGGTTGAAGCCGGTCAGCGGCAGATCAGGTGTCCGTCGCAGCCAGTTTGTCTCCGGGTAAGTTGCGGCACCGTCGATGACGTGGCAAGTGTAGGCTTGGCGGGACTTGTTGGAGCGGTTGGGCGCGGACCAATGAGGCAAGCTGCCATGCAACAGCACCAGGGTTCCCTTCGGCGCCTCAAGCAGGACGCCATCGCTCTCGTTCCATTCGATCGGGCTTAGCTGGTTCATTTTCAGCGTGTCGCCTTGATATTGAAAGCGTTCTTTCAAGCCACCCTTATGACCACCCGGGATGGCCCACATCGCACCGTTCTCAAGCGTTGCGTCCTCAATTGCGAACCAGAAACCGACGCAGGACAATGGCTCGGTGTACAGAAAGGTCGAGTCCTGGTGGATATCCACCACACCACCAATGCGAGGTTGCTTGAAAATGTACATGGATTGCAACAACTTCGGGTCTTGAAAGCCGATGTCGCCGGCCAGATTCGCAAGCTTCGCGCCTCGAGAGAAACCACGGAACGCGTCGTCGAGATCATGCATGGCATGGCCAATCTTGTTGATCGACAGCTCTTTGGGTTGGCGCAATTCGCCATCGTAACCGAAGGCTTCGGGCTCGAAGAAAAAACGGATCTTGTCGCCCGAGGTTTGAAAGTAGTCGTCGGCCGTATGGCTCTGGTCACCCGTATTGAAGATCGAGGCGATTTCGCCCGGCTCGAAGTCGGCCAGCATCGTTTGGACGTGTGCTGCGAGGCCGTCGCATTCCTGAGTGTCCTTGAACTTGTCCAGAATCAGAAAGCCATCTTCGTCCCAAGCAGCCCGCATCTCTGCACTCAGCCGTCCATCAGGATTCGCATCAAACCGCCGCGTTGCTTTGCTATTTGTCATATACGATCTCTAAAGTTTGATGGGAATCGGTTAATGGAGACCATGATGCCGCGACTATTTTAGCAACACCAACTCACGATGAAATCGCCAAAATCGTCGGCGCGTATAAATCGGATCGTTGATCAGGGAAACCATAACTGGATCACGCGTGGCATAACCAAGCACGAACAAAAATTTAACTCCGAACCGCCCGCCAAGATGAGTGGTTGGCGTAAATGATTTTTATCTAGGTAGTTGCAAAGTCGCAGTCCCCCAAAGTCAAAAAGGTCCACGGTCTCAAGGGTGCTGTTGTGAACTGCGTTTACACCTTTACCTCTTGGTTTCCACCTGTGTTCTTATTGTTGATGTTGTTGCTGTGATTGGCATGGCTGGAAATCCCGACGTTCACCTGAGGTCCCGGTTTGATCGAAAGAAATTCGGGAGGGACAATTCCACGCCAACTCACATCCTGCATTTCATTGGCTAGCCTTTGTGCTTCTTTGATGATACCCGCGCGCACAAGCATCGCTTCTTTTGCGTCATGCGCCGCCACAACAAGCTGACCGTCCGCGCGATCACCAAAACGTTTGCAGCTTTTTGTTGGTATCAAATCTTGCTTTACGTTCAATCGTGGCCCCTCTGTCGGGTTGGGTTTGTCAGGTGGACACAGACCTAAACGCTTCAACGTCCTATGTGTCAGGTTATCGTCTTTCAATACGTTGAGCAAGGAAATTGCGGGGGTATTACCGAAACCACTAAATCTCAGCTCCGAATCAGGCGAAACGCTGCAGACAAAGGTAAAAAATTGTTTGAACCGCAGAGTACGCGGAGGATTTATGTATTGCGCAGCCCTCTGCGGAGCTCAGCGACCTCGGCGGTTAAATTCGGATGATTGATTGTCGGCCAAGTATTTCCTCAAATAATCGATTCAAAACTAACCTTGGTAGTTATTGACGATTCGCTTTAAGCCATCCTTGAGGTGAGGCACATGGAAATTGATGAGGAGTCCGACTTCACGCCTGCTTAATTTTAAATACGACAACAGCTGAGCCTCAAAGATCGGGTTCATCTTTGTTACCGCCTTTAGCTCGACGATGACAGCGTCTTTCACCAACAGATCGATACGATAGCCCGCGTCCAGCTTGATGCCGTCGTACTCGATCGGCAGAGTCACTTGCTGCTGTGCGCTCATTCCTCGTTTGCGAAGCTCGTGCGCCAAGCAGGCTTCGTAGGCTGACTCCAACAAGCCCGGTCCAAGTGCCGTATGGACTTTCATCGCGCTGTCGATGATCTGTCCCGTGATTTCGTTTGTTTCCATGGTGGGTGGCTCCGGGAAGAAGGAGTATGGCTAACCGCTGAGTTTGCTAAACGACGTGGCGGTGATTTGATGAACCGCTGAGGACGCGGGGGTACGCAGAGGAAACTCAGATGTAGCTTAGTCCTCTGCGGTCCTCAGAGTACTCCGCGGTTAATATCGTGGCTTGGACTTCCATGTGCTTTCGATTGTCTGTCCCGTGATTTCGTTGTTTCCATGGTGTGTGGATCCGGGAAGATTGAGTAAGACTCACGGCAGAGGTCGCTGAGTAACGCAGAGGTGAATTGGATTATCTTTTAACTCCGCGAACCTCCGCGTCCTCAGCGGTTAATATCGTCATTGTTGGTTGCGCATTGCTTACTCACACAGCCCGCAAATTGCTAAAGGCGAGCCGGATTCGTTTCTCGCCAAGGTCAGGAAACTCGATCGTGGCGATGCGTTTTTTGCCGTCGCCCGAAAGGCTGGTTACCGTGCCGACGCCGTATTCGGCGTGAGCGACTTCCATTCCCAGAGCGAAATTTTCTGGTTCGAGTTTCGCGCCCGTGAACGCGGCATGATGTTGAGCCAATTGCGCACCGGTCATCATGCTGGGTAGGCTTGGCGTAGCGAAACTGGCGGCCACTTCTTTGACTTGCGAATCGCCCGAATCTTCGTCTGATGTGGACGGCGCGTCGGGTTGGTACTCGATCCCGGGACTGGCTTTGAAATCGTCATCGTCCGAATCATCTGGAGCAGTCACTTCGTCCGTTGCGTTGATGTCGATCGACGGCAAGTCCTCGAAGTCCGAACCGGTATCTCCCCATGATGTTGAGTCCAACGAGTTCAACAGATCGTCGTGGCTGGAATCGTAAGCCGATGGTTCGTAGATCTGCATCTGTTCGCGAGGCAACTCCATCAGGAATCGGCTGGCGATGCACGGCCAGTAACTGCCGCGACGAAAACGATTCTGACAACGGCTCAGTTGCAATTCCTGTTCGGCTCGAGTGATTCCGACAAACAGCAATCGTCGTTCTTCTTCCAGTTGTTCGTCGTCATTGGAGCTGCGTTCATGAGGCAGCATGCCGTCTTCGAGGCCGACAATGTAAACGCAGGGAAATTCCAGGCCTTTTGCCGCGTGTAAGGTCATCAACGTCACGTGTTCCGAAGCGTCATCGAATGCGTCGATGTCAGCAACCAGTGACGCCTGCTCCAGATAGGCTTCCAACCCACCGTCTTCCGGGTGATCGCGATCAAACTCTTCGGCTGCGACTTGAAGTTCGTCCACGTTTCCGGCGCGTTCGTGTCCTTCTTCGCTGCCGTCGAGCGTCAGCCACTCGCGGTAGCCGGTTTCGGTAAGAATCCGCTTGATGATTTCTTCGACCGACTCATGAGCCGCGTCGGAAATGCGATCGATCATTTCAACGAAGCCAATGATTTTGCTGGAAGGCGCTTTGCTGATCGTATCAATCTGCGCCACGTCACGCGCGGCATCCAGCATGCAACCGCCGTTATCCTGGGCGTACGCTCGCAAGCGATTCAGTGTGACCTTGCCAATCTTTCGCGGCGGTACGTTCACAATCCGCTCGAACGCAACGTTGTCTTTCGGATTGTTCAGAAGGTGCAGGTAGCCCAGCACGTCCTTGATCTCTTTCCGCTGATAGAACTCGTGGCCGTTGACGATCTGGTACGGAAGTCCGGCCGAGCGAAGCGAGTGTTCGATCGTTCTCGACAGGCGATTGGTGCGATACAAAATTGCGTAGTCGTTGGGGCGGCGAGTACCTTGCTGCCACGCTAACGCGATTGCGTCCGCCATGTCATCGGCTTCGTCCTTGGGTGAAGGATAAGTCACCAATCGAGTGGCCTGGCCTTCTTCGTTTTCGGTAAACAGCTTTTTCTCTTTGCGCCGGACGTTGTTGGAAATCAACTGATCGGCGACCGCCAGAATCGATTTGGTGCTGCGATAATTCTGCTCGAGGCGAACCACGTTCACTTCCGGGTAATCGCGTTCAAATCCCAGAATGTTATTCAGGTTCGCTCCTCGCCAGCCATAGATCGACTGATCCGGATCGCCCGTGACGCCAAGGTTCTGGATCGAGTGATTGAGCAATCGGATCAGCTGATACTGAGTCAGATTCGTGTCCTGGTACTCGTCGACCATCATGTACTGGTATTGCTGATCATACGACTGCCGAAGTTCCGGATTGTCCCTCAGCAGATCAACGGCGTGTAGCAGCAAGTCATCAAAATCGACCGCGTTGGCTTCCAGCAGCAGCTTTTGGTATTCGGGGAATACCTTGGCAATGATTGCGTCCATGGCATGACCGGGCCGCCCTTGAAATCGTCCGGCGGAAACCGCATTGTTCTTCACGTTGCTGATTTCGTTGGCCAGACTATTCGCGGTGTAGTGCCGAAGGTCGATCTTTGCATTCTCAATCGCCTGCTTCATGACTTTCTTCGAATCGCCCGAATCGTAAATCGTGAAGTTCTCGGTCAGGCCAACCATCGGAGCATGGGTTCGCAGCAGCCGGGCGCAGAACTTGTGAAACGTGCCGGTCCAGACGTAACTGCCAGGCGCCAGTTTGCGAACTCGGTTTTTCATCTCCTGAGCCGCTTTGTTGGTGAACGTTAGCGCGACGATGCTCTCGGAGGGCACGCCGTGAGCGATGATGTTCGCGATGCGGTGGGTGATGACTCGCGTCTTGCCGCTGCCGGGTCCGGCCAGAATTAACAATGGACCTTCAATCTGCGCGACGGCAGCACGTTGAGCCACATTCAGCGGACCGAAGATTTGTTCCTGAGTGATCTGAGTCATAGGGCTGGGCTGAAGGGCTGCAAAGCGTGGGCATTGTCGTTGATGATTCTGCTAGCATCGCAGTCTGCCGTGTGTTGGCAGATGCTCGCGATGCGGAGCGTTTATGGTATAGTCTGAGAATTGACGGGCAAGCACGACCGAACGATTCGAGTCTGTTGTTGTCCGATCGGTTGGAAACACAGCCGAAATTTTTGTAACCAGAAACAGACTTAAACCGGGAGGGAACCCCATGGCAAGAACTCGCATTCCACTCAGCGCATCCGAAGAAGCTGCTCGTGACCTTCGCGAGAAATTGGAACTCAGCACTGCCGAAATCGGTTTGACCGTTCGGACCACCAACTGCCTTGAGGAAAAAGGCATCTTCACGGTGAAGGACCTGCTTAACACCACTCGCGCAGAGTTGTTGAGCATTTCGAACTTCGGCGAGAAGACGCTGGAAGAGGTTTACAAATCGCTGGAAGCCATCGGCTTTTGTCGTCCGGGCCATGACGTGAAACCTCGCTAGTGAACCATGTCGCTGGTCGGCCATGGTCTTGAGAACGGACAGACGCTGACGCCATGTTTTTGCTGCTGATTGGTTTTTTGCAGAAAGGCGCGACGCATGGCGATCGGTCGCAATTCGCGGCGGTGCAGCAGGGCTGTTTTACCTGATTGGTACGTCTCAGCCGGTGAAAGTTGTAAGTTCCAGCCGTCATGGGCGTAAGAAACGGCTGCGAACCTCGATCAATCACGGCTTGTCCCGAGTTGACGTCTTTGAATTTCCGTGATTCCGATCAGAATGGCCGGTTTCCACCCCGCGCAGGAATTGTGTGCCAGTCCCCATGAACGAAACGCCCAACAGCGAGTTTCGCAGAGAGTCTCATTGGCGCAGCCTGTTGAAGGGGATTTCGTGGCGATGCGTCGCGACCGTCGATACGATTCTGGTCGCCCTGCTGGCCATGTGGCTGTTGAAATCGGAGTTTGATTTTGCTCATGCCATTGCCGACGCAACCAAGATTGGCCTGTACGAGTTTTTTATCAAACTGGCGGTTTACTACGTTCATGAGCGCGTCTGGGAACGATTGCGCCACGGCGATGGACACGATCAGGCTCGGACGTTGAAGAAATCCATTTCGTGGCGAATCATTGCCACGACGATGACTTTTGTGATTGCCGGTGCGATTCTGGACAGCTTCGATCATGTTGCTCTGACAATCGCAATTATTGAGTTCTTCACCAAGTTCATTCTGTACTATGTCCATGAGCGAATCTGGCTGAAGTTGCCGTTGGGGCGAGTTCGTCGATGGTTCAAGCGTGATTGAAATTGACTCAAGCGTAAGGAATCGAACAGCATGAGGCCCTGGTATACGATTCTGTTTCGTGGACGAGTTTTTCGACGTGAGAACCGAGGCTGGTTAGCTGGGCTGGCGGAATCCATTTTGGCGGCATCGCTGTTGCTGTCGGGCGTGGTCTTCCTGGTGACCGTGTTGACGCTGACGTTTCGCGACAAGTCACTGGGAGTCGACGGGGCGGGTGAGTCAATTGACTGGTACTATTTATCGTTGCAGATGCTGGTTGCCGTTGCGTTGATTGGCGTGGGCACGTGGCGAATTGTCTGGCTTCTGTGGAAAGTGGGTGTCTCGGCCGAGCGACGTTCGGCGATCGTGAAGAAAGCGGTTGATCAGGCGGGCGAACTGGAACTGGTTCGCGAGTTTCGGCTGCAACGTGACGACCTGCCGACGGTTCCGCTGGATTTGTATCCGCCCCATCAGGGTATCTGGAAAAAGTTCAGGCTGGTCCCTTCCCCGAGAAACGTTTGGGGGTTGGTGGCAGCGAGTACCTTCAGCGTGGTGTTCGTTGTGCTGACAACGATTCTGTTGTTGACGGCAACCCATACGATTGATGTACCCAAAGCCGACCTGTTTGCTTCTGCACTGGCCGTTCCAATCGGGTTAGCCGCCGTCTATTCGATCTGGCAGTTCTTTCGCCAGTTTCTCAAGTTGACCGGTATTGGTCCGACAAGCATTGAAATCGATCGCTATCCGCTGGTTCCTGGCGAGGAGTTTCAGATTACTCTGACGCAGATGGGCAGAGTGCGGCTACAATTACTGGACGTTGAAATCGTTTGCCTTGAGGAGGCAACGTTCAGCGAGGGCACTGATATTCGCACCGAGCGAACGACGGTATATTCTCAACGCCTGCTGCGGCGGCGAGGCGTTGTGTTGAATCCGGATGCTGTGTGGCGAACGGATTTGACACTGAAGCTGCCCGCCGATGCCATCCATTCATTCCGGTCTCGAAGCAATCGAATCCAATGGAAACTAATCGTAACCGCAAAAGCGCTCAGTTGGCCTCGGCTACGCCGCAATTTCGCGTTTACGGTTCACCCTCGCAGTTCCGTCGTGAATCGGCCGAAGCCCGCCGAGCCCAATCGCTTCCCGTCATCGACATCGATCTGATTTCGGAGTCTGTCCGAGGCAAAACTGCGCGTGACAGCAGGCGAAAAATCGGAGTTCACGGCGAAGCGATTCCAGGATTCTCGCCGGGCGATTTTTTAATTTGTGAATACACGATCGATGTGCCAGCCGCGTTGAAGGTGCATTCGTTTGAAGCTTCTGTCGTCTGGTTCACATCCGGCAAGGGAGACACAGACATTGGCGTTCATTTTTTCGAGCGCCGCCTGACTCGATCGCTGCCGGACGGTTTTCTCAAACAGGTTCAGCGACTAAGCACCGTGCTGCCGAAGACGCCACTGTCATATACAGGGCGAATCGTACAGGTCAGTTGGTGCGTTCGCATTCGCTTGTTCATGGACGACAATACGCAGATGACCGAAGACGCTCCGTTTCGTCTTGGCAACGCGTCCGTTTGTGAAACGTTAGACGGAGGTGATGCGAGCGATCAGCCGGAATTGCCGCCTCAAGGTTGAAACGGGAGCCGCGTTACTCGAGCGGTCTCACCTGCATCGAGTCGACGATCTTGTCAAAAACGCCGACAACATTGGTGACAATCACCATCTGGTCTCCGACTTCGGCCCAGTTTTTCTGCTTCAGCAGGTTGAACGCAGCGTGGATGGTTTGTTCGGGGTCTTCCTCGAAATCGATCATGAAGGGTTCGACTCCCCAGAACATCAGCATTCGCAGAAACGTATCGCGGTTGTTGGTGAACGCGAAAACAGGGCAACCTCTGGGACGCATGGAGGACAGCAACGATGCCAGATCGCCCGTTCCTGTGAAGACGATGATTGCGGTACGGCCTTCGCCTTCGGCCAGATTCTCTGCCAGCGAAACGCAGGACCGCATCAACTTTTCTTTGGGCGTCTTCAGGTCCATCTGCACATCAAGGCTTTCGCTGCGATCGTCCTGCAGTGAAAAGATGATTCGGTTGAGCACATCGACACATTTTTCCGGATACGCGCCAACGGTTGTTTCGCCGGAAAGCATGACGCAGTCAGCCAATTCTCGCACCGCATTTGAGACATCCGTGATTTCCGCTCGAGTTGGCACGGGCGAGGTAATCATCGATTCGAGCATGTGAGTGGCAATGATCACCGGCTTGTTGCTGCGCAGTGAGTGCTGAACCGCCTGACGCTGGAAGATTGGAAGTTGTTCGAACGGAACTTCAATTCCCAAGTCACCCCGCGCGACCATAATTCCGTCGGCCGTATCGATGATGCTTTCCAGGTTCTTGATGCCACTCTGATCTTCGATCTTGGCGATGATGCGTGCCTTGGACCCGTGTGATTCCAGAATTCCGCGTAGCTTGGTCAGGTCACTGGCCTGTCGGACGAAGGACAATGCAAAAAGATCGACACCTGCTTTGACGCCAGCTTCCACATCACGGAAATCCTTTTCCGTCAGTGCGGGAAGGTCGACGTTGATCCCAGGCAGGTTAATATGCCGTCGCGAGCCAATCGTTCCTGGAATATTGACCTGGCACAGGACACTGGTTTTGGTTTTCTCCACTACCTCCGTACGGATCATGCCGCTGTCGACCAAGACGGGTGAACCAACTTGCAGGTCCGCAACGAATCCCGGATAGTTGACACCGAATTTGAAAAACCGATGGTCGGGATATTTCTCCAGCCGTTCACACTCATGCGCCACATGATCGCTGGGTTGGTGCGAGAATTCCACCAGGTCGCCTTCGCACAACAAAATTGGGTCCGCAACGGTTCGAGTTCGAATCTCCGGTCCTTTGACATCCATCATCAGTGAAATCACGCGGTCCGCCTTGTCACAGACATGGCGAACTCGGTCAACCGTTTCGAAGAACCAATCATGGCTTGCGTGAGCCATATTGAAGCGGCAAACGTCGACTCCCAGCTCGATCAATTTTGTCAAAACCTCTTCGCTTGCCGTAGCCGGTCCGATCGTGAAGACGATTTTGGTTTGACGTACTTTTTTCAGCATGTGGAATTCCTGTCCGGACGCTGGTTTTGTGAAAAATTCAGGATTCAGGGGCCGATGGGTGGTGCTTGCCCGTTCATTTGGTTCTTCAGCATTTGTTCATTTTGTCAGAATCGATTTGACTGGCCGCTGCTTCGTCCAGATAGAACACGAGTGGTCCGGAGTTGTTGACGTGCGCGGCGGGATACGACTGCCATGCTCCCGTTTGACCAATGATTTCAGCCATGACGCTCGCCTTGCCATCGCCCGTGATCAGAAACGCGACTCGTGCGGAGGCGTCCAGCACCGGGCCTGTCAGCGTGATTCTTTTCTGTCCTGATTCAGGATGCGTCGCGACTTCGCAGATGTTGTCTGATTTCAGGAAGTGAATCTCATGCGGAAAGATCGATGCGGTGTGTCCGTCTCCGCCCATGCCCAGAATCATCAGGTCAAACTGCGGAATTCCGGCGGCGTTTTTTGAAACGTGTTCACCTATTTCCTGTTCATAGCGGACTCGTTCAGCCTCAGGAGCGGTTTCGCCATGGACGCGATGAATATTTTCAGACGGAATGGCGATGTGATCGAGTAGCAGATCTTTCGTCATGCCATAATTACTTTCGCCGTCTGTTGGTGGAACGCAGCGTTCGTCACCCCAGAAAAAATGGACGCGACTCCAGTCGATTTTATCCGCGAAGTGATTGGCAAGCTCCTGAAACAGCAGCTTGGGTGTGCTACCGCCGGAAAGAGCGACCGTCAGCTTTTCTTTGTTTGCCAAGCTGGCAACCCAATCGCAGAAGTCGTTCGCGAAGGTGCTCGCAACGGCAGGGTTGTCTGCCAGAATTTTACAGTCGGGTTTTTGCATGTTTTCGTTTCGCGTTGGTAACAGATTACGAGATCGTTTCAGTTCCGGGTTGCGACGCAATTCAGACTGTGCACCCAGCACAACAAGCAATCGAACCAGCAGGATTTCGTTAGCCGGGCTGCGCCTTGCCCGTGGTTAAAGTTCGCAATAATTGGTGTCTTGCGTGAGGTTTCGGCACGGGTTGCGCCAGTACATTTCCGCTGGCTCGATCAACGCATCGGCAGCCTCAGGTCCCCAGGTGCCTGCCGGATAACCGTACATTGGAATGTCTGGATCGTTTTTCCAAGCGTTGAGGATCGGTTCAACAAACGCCCATGAGTGTTCGACGCTTTCACCGTGCGTGTACAGCGTTGCGTCACCTTTCATGCAATCGAGCAGCAAGCGTTCGTAAGCCTCCGGAACGTCCGTTTCGGCAAGATCACTGTAGTGGAAATCCATGCCGACATCTTTCACGTTGAATCCGTCGCCGGGTACCTTCATACCAAAGCTTAGCAACAGTCCTTCGTCAGGTTGGATCCGAATGACCAGTTGGTTGTGAGCACATGCGCCGTCTTTGTCGCTGACGCCGGTTCCGCGAAACAACGGATGAGGCGGTTGCTTGAACGTGATCGCGACCTCGGTGACCTTGGTGGGCATTCGCTTCCCGGTTCTCACGTAAAATGGAACTTCAGACCACCGCCAGTTGTCGATGAAGAACTTCAGTGCGACAAACGTTTCGGTTTTCGAGTCTTGGGGGACGCCGTCGTGGTCTCGGTAGCCTTTGACCATTTCGCCCCGCATGCTGGACGCCATGTATTGGCCCCGAATTGCGTACTTGGCAACATCCGCTTCCGCGATTGGTCGAAGCGACTGCAGCAGCTTGGATTTCTCAGCATGAATGGACTTTGCGTCCTGGGAGATGGGCGGTTCCATACCAATGTGAGCCACAATCTGCATCAGGTGGTTCTGCAGCATGTCCCGCAGCTGGCCGGATTTGTCGTAGTAGCCGCCTCGTGTGCCGACCCCAATGTTTTCCGCTGAAGTGATCTGCACGTGATGGATGTAGTTGCGATTCCAAAGCGGTTCGAAAACGCCATTTGCAAATCGAGTGACCAGCAGGTTCTGGACGGTTTCCTTGCCAAGATAATGATCGATTCGATAGGTCTGTTCTTCGTCAAAGTACTTGTTGAGCGTTTGATTCAGTTTTCGGGCAGACTGCATGTCGTAACCAAACGGCTTTTCGACCACCAGCCGCCGATAACCCGATTCAACTCGATTGAGTCCGTGAGCAGCGAGGCAAGCAGGGATTTTTTCATACAGGCTGGGAGGCGTCGAAAGATAAAAGATTGCATTCCCTTCCGTGTTGTGGGCGGATTGCAGTTCTTCCATTCGAGTTGCCACTTTGGCGTAATCGTCGGAATCGTTTGTGTCGACCGATTGGTAATACAACCGCTTCGCGAAGTTTGACTTCCGATCGTCGGGCTCGTCAGACAAATCCATCAGCTCATTCTTGCGAAACGCGGAATCGCGAAACTCGTCGTCACTGAGCTTGCTGCGGCTTACCCCGAGGACGCAGAATCCTTCTGGCAGAAATCCACCTTTGTACAGATCAAACACGGCAGGGATCAGCTTGCGTCGAGTTAAATCACCTGACGCGCCAAAGATGACGAAGATCAAGGGTTTCATAGTTATCGATTCCGGTTGGAGTCGTGGTCAAATCTCGACCACCCAAACTTTCAGTGTCAATTCATCGTGGTCAATGATGGTTGGCAACCGATCAGTTTTATCACCCAGCCAAATCGATCTTCATCGACCCGGTAGTGACTCCAGCATCCATTGCCGCGTCAGGTTTTTTCAATCCGCAGTTCGGAGGGCGGAGCTGTGGGACATAAAAAATCCTCATTCCGCTCACCGAGTATTTTCAAATAACGATTTCTCGTGCCAGCTGGCGTCACAAGACAACCCGTTGGAATCGGGCGATCAAACATTGTAAGTGGAAGACGAGGTCGAACCTCCGCGGCCTGTCCAGTTGGTGTGGAAGAATTCGCCACGTGGCTTGTCCAGCCGTTCGTATGTGTGAGCCCCGAAGTAATCGCGTTGTGCCTGCAGCAGGTTGGCAGGCAGGCGAGCGGTGCGGTATCCATCGAAATACGCGAGGGCCGAAGTGATCGCGGGCATCGGAATGCCCAGTGTGATTGCCGCGGCGGCGACACGTCGCCATGAAGCCTGAGCCGTTTCGACTGCTTTTTCAAAGAAAGGATCCAGCAACAAGTTTGAAAGCTGTGGGTTGGTGTCAAATGCGTCGCGAATGTTGTTCAAGAATGCACTGCGGATAATGCAACCACCACGCCACATCAGTGCGATTGCTCCGTAGTTCAATTCCCAGTCTTTTTCATCGCTGACGGCTCGCATCAATTGGTAGCCTTGCGCGTAAGAGACGATCTTGGATGCATACAGTGCCTGTTCCAGATCGTTTACGAACTCGGCTTTGTCTCCGTCAAATGAAGTTCCGGGACCGTCGAGTGTTTTGGCAGCTTCGACGCGTTCTTCTTTCATCGCTGACAGGCATCGAGCAAATACGGCTTCGCCGATCAGCGTCAACGGCTGGCCGACATCCAGCGCCGTGATCGCGGTCCACTTGCCGGTGCCCTTTTGGCCAGCACGGTCCATGATGACGTCGATCGTGTGAGTGCCGTCTTCTTCCTTGTGGTCAAGAATGTCGCGAGTGATTTCGACAAGGTAACTATCAAGGACTCCCTCATTCCATCGAGCGAACACTTTGTGCATCTCCTCGTTGGACATGCCCAGACCCACCTTCATCATCTGGTACGTTTCGCAGATCATTTGCATGTCGCCGTACTCGATGCCGTTGTGCACCATTTTGACAAAGTGCCCTGCTCCACCTTTGCCAACCCAGTCGCAGCAAGGTTCGCCTTTTTCAGTCTTGGCGGAGATGTCCTGGAAGATCGGCTTCACGTGCGGCCACGCCTCCGGACTACCTCCGGGCATGATGCTGGGACCTTTCAAGGCTCCTTCCTCGCCACCTGAAACGCCGGTACCAATGTACTGAATTCCTTTTTCCGCGAGGTCTTTGGTGCGACGCTCGCTGTCGGGGAATTCGCTGTTTCCGCCATCGATGACAATGTCACCCTCTTCCAGGTAGGGAAGCAATCCTTCGATGGTTGCATCCACAGGAGCACCGGCCTTGACCATGATCATGACCCGTCGCGGCCGCTTCAGTTTGGAACACAGTTCTTCAAGTGAATGGCTGCCGATGATTGACTTGCCTTCCGCACGCCCACTGATAAAGTTGTCGACTTTAGACGTCGTTCGATTGAAAACGGCGACGGTGTAGCCATTGTTGGCCATATTCAGAACAAGGTTTTCGCCCATCACTGCCAGGCCAATCAGGCCAATGTCTGCGTCTGCCAAAAGAATCTCCCGCGCAAGTTTTTTAAATAGTTGTTTGTTATGCTTTTCGAACTTTGTGTCTTGTTCGAAACTGTGTGAAACGAAGTGTTATTCATTGCTTGAGAACCGCGAGTTCGCAAGTGTCCTTAGTTTACTGGAAGCCGTCTTACGCGAATAGTGACGAGGCAAGGGCCGGGTATCCCGCGTTTGAGCCGCATTATGGGTGGAGTGCTCTGGCTACTCACGTGAGCGGCCTGTTCAGCGAATCAAAGTTGGGCATCGCTTACCGTTTTTGCAGTCCGATCCAGCGTTTGAGTCTGCTGCCCATGAGCAGGTCCCCCATGAATCGATCCCTCAACCCGATTACCGCTCAGATGATCCTGCTGCAATGCACGGGAGACGAGATCTGGAGCGTCGAAACTTGCCGACAACAGGGGATTCCAGAAACTTGGATCGACGAGTTGCAGGCAGCCTTTGAATCAGGTTTCGATTCAGACCGGAACACCATTTACGAAGATGGTCGCATGGTCAATCAATACCACGGAGTGCTGGACCTTCATCTTGCTTACAAACTGGCCGAGTATCTGGGCATTGACTGGCGGCGTGCCACGGCGGCTGCACTTGGCCGGCAGGCGGAAGTGGCAGCAATCAAGGCAGAACTTGACGAACTGTAGTCGCATGCACAGAAGCTTGCATGATAGCACTGTTCACGCCAGCGAAAAAGTTTGAGTGTCGTGCGAGAGCCCGCCATCTCAGCGACGGGAAAACACTTGAGCAACAAGGACTTCCAGTGTGTCAGTCGTTTTTGTTAGCCGGTAAATTGCGGCACCCTGCGTAAAATTTTCATGACTGCCAAAGCGGGTAGTTTGCCGCAACTATTCCGGATTGCCAATTTGGTGCTTATTTGACGATGCGGAAATTGACGAACATAGATACGCTTCAATCGTCTCGAAGAAAACCACGAGCTACTTATCACGGCAGCGAGCCTACTGCAAATTTAAATAACGAAAACGTCTCGTTTGAGCAATTGTGGCTTGGTCCTGCCGCCCTGGAGGCTGCATATGACATCGCTACGATTTTTTCTGTCACTCGCACTCGTTGTTTCAATCAGTCACATGTCTTTCGGACAGGTCGGCCGCGGTTCCGGGCTTTGGGAGTGGACACCGCTCGCAACCCACCATCAGGCCATCGTCGAGATCTCTTCTGGTGGCGGATCGGGTACCGGCGTCTTGATCTCCGTCGACAAGGACAAACCAATTGCCAATGGTTTTGAAGGTTATTGTCTGACAGCGTGGCACGTTGTTCAGGACGACATCGAATCTTCCAAGGTCAAAGTCAGATTTCGAAACGGTCGAAAAGCCAAGCGTTGCCGCGTGGTCGAATGTGACGAATCAAAAGACATTGCGTTGATCTGGACTTGGGTGCCCGATGGGATCGAGCCCGCCAAGTTGGCAGAAAAGCCAATCGAACGAGGTGACACGCTTGAATTTGCCGGCCTCGGGGGCGGATCCGAACTGAAATGTTGCATTCGACATTTCAGCGCGAAAGCCTCGCCCCCATCAACGATCGAGAAAATTTTCGCGGACGTGCCTTTGTTGCCGGGCGATTCGGGAGGCCCCGTCTTCAATTCACAGAACGAGGTCGTGGGGATCATTTCCGGCGGATGGTTTTGGTGGAACAGTGGTGTGAAGACGGATAGTGGAACCTTTGTCCGGACAACTTGGCCGGCACGAGCAAGCAACATTGGCCCGATTCACACCATGGTCGCTGCCTTGGAGGCTCCTGCTGAAAAAACTGCGGACGCGGTTGATGCGAGCGACACGCTGGAACGATAGCGGTCATGAAACCCTTGTTCGGGCAACGAGCAACGTCAGAGCTTTTGTCTACTTCGATTCGCTGCCGGAATTCGATACGATAAACTGCCGCTGAAGGACTCGCGGAGTCTGTGTGGCAATCAAACGTGCTGAATGAGGGTAGCGTCATGAGCGACGACATGTTGCCAATCCAACGGCTGGACATTCTTCGCGCTGCATGCTGTGTGGCGGGAATCGATGGCAATGCAAACGAAGCCCAGGCGGCAGTGCTGAAACGACTGGCGCGGGAAGTGGGTGTTGGGAAAGCTTCTCTTGATGCCATGATCGATCGCGCAGAAACGGACGATTCGTTTCATGAAGAGCAGTTCAAGGTGCTTGAGTTTGAGCCGAAGACCACCATGGCGACCCTGCTGGAGGTTGCTCTGGCTGACGGTGAACTGTCTGAAAGTGAAGCGGACGTTTTGCGGATCTTGGCCGGAAGGTTGAAGATCGATCCGACGATGTTTGATCAATTGCTGAACGAGGTTCGGTGATCGGTGGTGACCCGAAGGACGGGCGCTTCGATCGGGCGCTTCGATTGACTTTTCGTCTGGGGTTTCTGGCGTAATTGGGCGATCTCTTCTTTAGCTCTTGTGGCAAATAGCGCGAATCAGAGACTTCCAAAGTGTTTCCGGGTGTGCGACAATTGAATTGGGAAATTACCTGACCCAAAAAAACCATTGCCCGAATTCCCGCCGTCGGAGTCTTTTCGAAATGTTCAAGTTCCCTGCCTTCGCCTTGCTGAGCGTCGTGTTGCTTTGTTGCAGCCCGGTTGATGCACAGCTGTTTCGCCGGTTTGCGGCACCTCGCCAGTTACCCCCGCCAGCACAGCAGTACTCACCGCAGGTCAGCGGCTATCGCGCTCAAGGCGCGTATTCGTCTCCGCAACAGACGTATTACAAAAGAGTGCAGGTTGCTCCGGGTAGATTTGCCTTCGTGCCTGTGCAGCCAAACGGAGGAGCTCAGCAAGGCGGTGCTACGCCTCAGGACATCGCTCGAAAGCAGGCGAAAACAACCGCCGAAAATCGTAAAGCGCAGGCGGCGCCACAGCTCGAGGGTCCGAAATCGAATTCCCAGGTCGCCGATCGAAGTCGGCCGAGTCCCGGCCAGGCCTCCCAGCAAACGCAGAATGCTCAAACGCCGAATGCTCAACCACAAAAGCCTCAACAAATGTATCGTCGCGTTACCGTGTACAACTCTCGGACCGGCCAGCGATCGATTCGGTTGATTCCGATCCCATCCAGCCAACTCGCGCAGCAGCCGTACACTTACGGCCAGAATCGTCAGGGTCAGGGGTCGGCAAATACAAATGTTGTCAATGGTAAGTTGCTTCCACCGGTTCAAGTGCCGAACGTGCCAACCGGAGCCGCACCGATCAGACTGGATTCACAGGTCAGGCAGACGACGTTCAACGAGTCGTCAGTCCAGCCCGGACAACCGAGCGTCGCGCTCGTCACTCCGACGGTCGTTCAGCAGAGAGACGCTGCCGTTGTGATGCCGGTCGTGCCTGAGCCCGGTTCAGCGAGTGACTCGTCTGGAGACGTTGGCCGTCAACATTCAGTTCTTGAATTTGGTGACGATGTCGATAGGACGGCAGCAGAGGTCGGATCTCTAGAGTTGGCAGCACCCGCCAACTGATTCACTTGACCATTCTGAGCGTTCGCAAACGGAATGACTCGGACGGTCGCCGTCAACGCTTCAAGAGAATCGAATGATCGGTTTGTGTTCACCCGGCAATGCGTGAATCGTGACTCGGATCAGTTGCACTCGTTGCAGACGCGATCCACTTTTTTCATTGAATGGATTCGAAATATGTTTCGCGCGATTTTTTTACCTTGGGTTGTCCAGTTCTTCTGCGTTTTTCAGGCGTTGTCGGCTGTCAGCGGCCAGGATTCATCAAGGCTGCCTCTTGATGAGGCCGATTTCGATCGTTCGGTGAGAATTCAGGATGATTTGTTCGAACACGTCAATGGAACGTGGCTGAGGACGACCGACATACCGGCGGACAAGTCGAACTACGGGACATTCGGAAAGCTGGCGGACCTTTCTCAGCTTCGAGTCCGTAAATTGATTGAAGTCGCCGCTGAGCAGGAACATCCCGCGGGTTCGCTGCAACAAAAGGTCGGAGACTTTTACCGAAGTTTTATGGATTCGGAAACGATTGAGTCTCTTGGGGCGAAACCCATTCGACCCATGCTGGATGACATTGATCGCATGAGTACTTCCGCTGATGTGTGGAAGCACTTTGGCTACATGAGTTCGCATAACATTGATTCTCCTGTGGGCGTTTATGTCAGTCAGGATGCAAAGGATTCCAATACTTACATTTGTCACATCATTCAGAGTGGTTTGACGCTTCCTGATCGTGACTACTATCTGAAGGAAGATGAATCTTCCATCGACGCTCGTGCCGCTTTCGTCGAATACGCAGAAACGCTGTTCACGATGATCGGGCATGCTGACCCCAAGCTTGCAGCGTCCAACGTGCTGGCATTGGAGACGCAGTTGGCGGAAGCCAGTTGGGAACGAGTCAAGTTGCGGCAGGCGGAATTGCGTTACAACAAGTATTTACTTGACCAATGGTCAGCGAAAACGGTTGGCGTCGACTGGTCGGCAGTTTTGAAAGCCAATTTGATCGATCCGCCGAGCGAATTGATCGTGGGAACACCCAGCTTTTTCGAGAAACTGGCGCCGATGATGGAGTCGGTTTCGTTTGGGGCATGGCAGGACTACTTGCGATTTCGGATCGTTGACGAATTTGCGCCTTACCTTTCCGAGCCGTTTGTCCAAGCTGGTTTCAAGTTCTATCAGCAGGAACTTGCCGGCGTTCCTGAGCAGAAGCCTCGATGGAAGCGGGCCGTCAATGCGATTGCCGGGACGCGTGGATTTGGGGCATTGGGTGATGCTGTCGGGAAACTTTATGTCGATGAACATTTCTCTGAGCAGGCCAAGCGAGAGATGGACTTGTTGGTTGGTAATCTGCTGCGAGCATTTGACGAGAGCATTGACGGGTTGGATTGGATGACTGACGCGACGAAAGAACGTGCGCGGCAGAAGCTGGAGAAGATTCGCACCAAAATAGGTTACACGTCCAAGTGGCGCGACTATTCCGATCTGCAAGTTCATCGAGACGACTTGGTTGGAAACGTGCTGAGGTCAAACCGAGTTGAACATCTTCGCAACGTTAACCGATTGGGGCAGCCGGTTGACCGGGAGGAGTGGGGGATGACTCCTCAGACCGTGAACGCTTACTACAACCCCTCAAAGAATGAAATCGTGTTTCCCGCCGCGATTTTGCAACCTCCGTTTTTTGATCTGAATGCACCCGACGCATTGAACTACGGTGGTATTGGTGCGGTGATCGGACATGAAATCAGTCATGCGTTTGACGATCAAGGCAGCAAGTACGACGGAGACGGCAACCTGAACGATTGGTGGACTGACGAAGATCGCGACGCGTTTTCCTCGCTGACCTCGCGGCTTGTGGATCAGTTTTCGGAATTCGAGCCGTTGCCGGACAAACGTGTCAACGGAGAGCTGACACTCGGTGAGAACATCGCGGATCTTTCGGGTCTTTCGATCGCGTTCAAGGCGTGCCGTTACGCTCAGGAGGGTAAGCCCCGGACAGCAATTGCCGGTTGGACGCCCGAGCAGTTGTTCTTTGTGGGTTGGAGCCGAATCTGGCAACGGAAGTATCGGGATGCGGAGATGGTCAAGCGGTTGCTTACTGATCCACACTCTCCGTCACGTTATCGAGCCAACGGTCCGGTGACCAACATCGATGCGTTCTACGAGGCGTTCGATGTCAGTGAAGGCGACAAGTTGTTCCGCCCGGAGGAAAGCCGTATCCAGATCTGGTGATCGCCTGTTCGAGCCCGTTGCTATCCCGGAGATTTCATGCTTCCGGCATGGCAAAAATCAGTGTGTTACGGCCTGCGTCGATGGCGAAACGTCCGGGCTATGCCTGGCTGCTTTCGTCGTCTGAATCGTCGGCGGCCCACGAAACAACGTAGATAACGCCGTCCCAGTCGACCTCATCACCGACTCGCAGTTGTTTTCGTCTGCGAGTTTCGACTTCCCCGTTGACCAGGATTTCACCACCCTGAATCATCAGTTTCGCCTGTCCCCCCGTTGCGACGCCGCAGGTCTTTAAAAACTGATCCAGATGGATTGTCGGTTCGGGTTTTTGTTCCGATTGGTCTGTTGGCGTCGGTTCGGGCATGGTGGTCGAGGTTCACGCTCACCAACGCGGCAAACGGCTTAAAACGGTCTATGAATCGGGTTACTTCCATCAATTGCCAGCGTAGCACATCGTTCGAAGAAGATGTTGAGCGAAAGTGCTGTCACCGGAAGAGGAATTCCCTGTTGTCGTTGCAACTGGTGTTGACGCAATTCATCAAGCCACGTAATTACAGCACAACAAATGGTTCTTTCGCGACCCGTTCCGGGTGGTTTTCGAATCATTTGCCACGCTTTTCTGCGTATTTCTGTCTGAAATGGAATTCAGTCAGACCGTCCGCCCCGCGAGCATTAGCTCGCTGATGCGAGACACAGATCACAAAAAATATTCTTGAGCGATGCAAAACAAGGAGAGTTGCGTGTTAGCCTCCGACCGAATTCAAGGCAATTTCTTATTCCTCGCCGCTGTCGCAACCGCGATGGTGTTGACTGTTGGGTCTTACGCGACGGGGCAAGTGATTGTTCCTGCCGCCGAAGTCACGGGTCAGTCCGGCGACTCAAACGCTCAAAGTTACGAGTCTCAAGGGCTCGCAGCTGAGCCTCAGGCAAGTTCGCCCGATACACAATCGCTCCTCCGGGATGCCCGATCGGCGATGGGAGTTCGAAATTACGAATTGGCTGCCCAGCTGATTGGAAAGGCGATCGCCGATCCGGCTGCTGACAAGCTGGAATACACGCCGGCGATGGCTCAGCAGGAGCTGGCAATGTGGATGCAGCGGGACGGTGCGGCAGCTGCCGAAGCCGCGGCGACCGGAGCCGGCAACGGTGAAATTGTTGAAAGCCAAAAGCCAGATCAACGATTGTCGGAGACAGAAATTGAAACCGTGCTGCGGACCTTTTTGCAGGCTCGTCAGGCACTGGCTCATGGTGACGCGGTGACGGCACAGATGATGTTGGAATCCATTTCCAACCGGCAAATCGATTTTGAGCAGGTGGGAGACTCGCCAGTATTCGTTCAAGCGATGATCGGCCGACAGAATGAGCTGACCGCGATGGCCAGTTTGCATGACCCTGCCTACAACGAAGCCGCTGCAGCGTTTTTGCTCAGCCAGGCTGAGGCATTGGTTCACTACAACGATTTCGAAACTGCGACGCTGTTGATCACCCAGGCAAAGTCATTTCCAGTTGAATTCGATTCATTGCCAAGCACGCCGGCACGAATTGAAAAATTGATGGCCGATGCGAAATCACGACTGGAAACGGTCGCCGACAACGCTCAAGCCTCATCGCAGCCGGCCAACAACAAGGCAGATGCAGTCAGGCTGATCTCAATGGTCCAGTTGGCCATCGCGAAAGAGCAGTGGAACGAAGCAAGCTCGCTGATTGAGCAAGCGAAGGCATTGAACGTTCCAGAATCGGAGTTTGCAGCCAACGACGTTCGGCCATGGCAGTTGGAGCTGCAGGTCCGAAACGCGTTGAATCGTTCGGGAGCCAGTGCCACTTTGTCGGACGATCCGGTTGTCGTCCAGGCCGATGCGAAGGTCGCTCAAGCTTCAGCGACGGATACAAACCCGGCTCAAGTGATTCAGGCAATGTACGATCCGGATCAGGATGATACGTTTAATGCTCAAGTGGCGGGTTACGACCCCGCTGTGAGTCCTGCTTCAGCCACCGAGCCAATTAAAGAATTTTCTCCGATGCCCAATCGCGGCTTGCAGTTGTTCAAGTCGGGCATGGACGCACTGGGTCGCGCCGATAAGGCCAAGGCGAAAGAGTACTTTGAATCGGCATGGCAATTCGAAGGTCAGCTGGACGCAGGTACTCGCCAGGCAGTCCAGGACCAACTGACTCGGCTGGGCGTCAGCACTTCCGTGGCACCCGCCAATGCGAATCAAGATTCACTTGACCTTGAAGAAGTCCGCATGCAGCGACAGAAAGACTATCGTCGTCTGCAGTCGGAGGTGTTCAAGCAGCGTGAGGCAGCCGAACGCGCCTTGCAGGAGAATCCTCGCGAAGCACTTGAGATCATGGCGACATTGAGAAACCGAATCGCTCAATCGAACCTTGACCGAGATTCTCAGCGACCGTTGCTGGTTTCCATTGATCGGAACATCAGCGAAATGCAGGAGTACATTGAAAACAACCTTCCGGAGATTGAAAACCGCGAAATGAACGCGGCCAATTTGAAGAAGGTCAAGGACAACGCTGAACATCGCGTGGAAACCGAAAAACAGATGCAGCAGTTGGTCGAGGAATACAACCAGCTGATGAAGCAGAAGCGTTTTGCTGAAGCGATGGTGGTCGTGCGTCAGGCGGTGGATTTGGATCCCGATAGCGAGATCGCAACCGTCCTGAAGGAAAAGGCAACCAATCGCATCCGAGCCGAACGAATGGCACAGATCAAGGATGCGAAGGAAAATGGTGCCTACAACGTCCTTGAATCGATCGAAGAAGACATGATCACAGGCGATTACGAAAATCCGTACACGTTTGGAGATCCTGACGACTTTAGTGACAAGTCACGCAATCGACTTGCTCGCGCTGAGGAACGAAACTACAGCTCGGAGGCGGAACGTAGAATCTGGAACCAGCTGAGGAACGAAAAGGTTCAAGGTGAATATCGCGGAACATTGAACGAGGCTGTGGAGCAGCTTTCGATTCAGACCGGGATCAACATCGTATTTGATGACCTCGCTCTGCAGGCCGAGGGGATCGAAAAGGATACTCAGATCGATGTGCCGATTATCTCGCCAATCAGCTTGAAGAGTGCGTTAGACGTGATTCTTGGTTCGACCGGACTCGTTTACGTTGTCGAAAACGAGGTGATCAAGGTTACCAGCCAGCTTTCGCAGCAGTCAAACCTTGTTTCAAAGGTCTACTACATCGGTGACCTGGTTATGCCAAAGACGGCTCCGACCAGTCCGTTCCACATGAATTTCATGCAGCCAAACGCTCCGAACCAATTCGGTGGCTCGTTCAACGTGGCTCAGCAGGGAAACTCCGTGATGGGCCAGCAGTTGGGCGGCGGCAACGGCCTTGGTGGCTTGAGCTACGGTGGAGGCGGTGGTCCTCAGACAGGAAGTCCATCGTTCTCCAGTATGGGCGGTCGCCAGTTGGGCGGTATCACGGAAGGTGATTTCATACCACTGATCGAACTGATCCAAAACACCGTTCAGAATGAATCGTGGTTAGATACTGGATCGGGATTGGGAACCATTCAACCCTTTGTTGCCAACCTGAGCCTGATTGTGACTCAAACGCAGGAAATTCAGGACGAGATTCAAGACTTGTTGAAGAAGCTGCGTGAACTGAATGATGTTCAGATTGTGATTGAAGTTCGCTTCATGATTCTGTCGGACGACTTCTTTGAACGAATCGGTGTCGACTTTGACTTCCGTTTGAACGATAACGCTCCAAACGTCACAGGAGTCGACAATGTTGCCAAGAGTGCAGTCGTCGGCCAGAACTTTGAGGGCGGTGCGATCACGGGTGGCCTGGGCGATCAGGATATTCCGTTCACTCAAGGTAATTTCTCATCGGCCGTTCCAGCTTTTGGTGGCTTCGACGTGAATACGGCAGCTAACTTTGGTTTCGCAATCTTGTCTGATATCGAAGTGTTCTTCCTGCTGCAGGCAGCAAAAGGAAACTCTCGGTCGAACGTGATGCAGGCTCCGACAGTCACCATGTTCAATGGACAAAGTGCGAGCATCAGTGACGGTCAGCAACGACCGTTTGTGGTAGGTGTGATTCCGGTTGTCGGTGACTTTGCGGTCGGACAGCAACCGATTATCACATTGATCCCGGACGGAACCAATCTGAGCGTGCAGGCAACGGTCTCGGAAGATCGACGATTCGTGCGTTTGAATCTGTCACCGTTTTTCAGCGAAATCACGGACGTGCAGACGTTCACCTTCGACGGTCGAAGCAGTACGGAGCGATCTACTGATTCGGTGCTTGATGACTTGCTGGATCTGGTGGATGGTGGAGCCAGTGCAGACGATGGCGACGATGAACTGGTGACAGAGAATTCTGGTGTGACCGTTCAGCAGCCGGTGGTGGCATTCACGTCGGTCAACACCGTGGTGAGCGTGCCTGACGGAGGAACTGTCTTGATGGGCGGGATCAAGCGGATGAGCGAATCCAGAGAAGAGCATGGCGTGCCAATGCTCAGTAACATCCCTTACATCAATCGTCTGTTCAAGAACGTTGGAATCGGCCAGACCACATCAAACTTGATGATGATGGTAACGCCTCGGATTCTGATTCAAGAAGAGCTGGAAGAAGACCAGGTTGGCTTGATTAACAATTAAGCTCGCTGATTATTCAGCGTATGTGTTATGATGGCGTCCGGTTGCAAATGACGAAACATTTGCAACACGGACGCTTTTTCTTTAAGGTTCTTTTCGCAGGTAAGTGGTTAGTTTTTCCTGCCAACCCGATCTGGGGTGAGTCGTTCGTTGTATCTGCTCTCAGGGCTTCCGCCTTGAGCTACCTGCGTGGGCCCCATCCGGGGCGGCTTTCAGGCACTTTGCCCACGTCGGACGACTTTCCATTTGCCCCGGATAGGGTTGTGATTTTTTAACCGTGGCCATGCACATGTCGGGCAGCGCCGTTCGTAGTAGCGCCGTTCGTAGTGGCGGCTTTAGTCGCTTGTTTGTGGTATTTTCGAAAGCCTGAAGGCGTTACTACAAACCATGTTCGTAAAAAATCAGAACTTCCTCGTGCTTTGTTCCAACTGAAGATTAGGGTTGACCGACCGAATCATCATTCCG
>CAYXWX010000020.1:0-50927 GCA_964468915.1 uncultured Pirellulaceae bacterium | reverse complement strand
GAAGTGTCGCATTGACTGATACGGATTCTAATACACACCGCCTGACTACGAAAAAATCCGACGTCTTCGCAGGCAAATTGTCGCCGCGATGACCACTCCCAATGTCGCAGTCGTTGGCTCGGGAACGGCTAACGTCGCAATAATGATTTCGCGAGGTCGAGCTTTTACACTTGGTCCGAGGTTGAGGAGTGTTGTTCGGTCAGATCCATCAAAATTCATACGTTGAATCGTTGCGTCATAGTCACGCGGTCCCGAAAACCATGAGTCAGTAAAGTAAACTTTCTCGTTTGCGTGGTCCAAGGCGATACCGTTTGCAAACTGCAGGCCGGATACCAACAATTCAGATCCTGAACCATCGAGGTTTGCTCGTCGAATTGCCTGTCTGCTGGCCCAATAGATTTTATCGTTCGCGAAGTCAATCTCGAAGTCATCCACGATTCCGGCAAATGAAAACAGAAATTCGATGTTTGATCCATCGTATTTCGAGCGTTGGAAAGTACCATTATTTGACCAGTACAATTGTTCATTCTTTCGATCCAGCGCCAAATCTGAAAAGCCGGATGTATTTGACGGTGTGCCGTTTGCCGGAATCACTACGGAAGAACCTGAACCATCGAGCGAAGATCTGTAAACCACGTTGTTGCGACCATCAACATGAAAGATAGCTTCCAAACCGCGGTCGATCGCTACATCACCTCGAAAAGCTCCATTGGGCACTGAAACCACGTCGTTCTGTTGAAGTGTTGCAATTTGAAGACGTTGCACACGAGACCCGCTCGACCAATAGATGTCGTTTTTCACTTCATCGATTGCGATATTACCAAGATTGTTAGACGCATCATACAACTCAGTTAAGTTGCCGCCGTCTAAATCTGATCGTTGAATCGCGTTAAAGCCATCAACCCAATACAAATGAGGTTGTTGTCCAAACAAAGTGCTGTCTGGCCAGACCACAAAAGCACTACAGATCAGTAACGCATGAACAACAATCGTCCGTTTCGTATTCAATTGAGTTCCTCGTCGAGAAAGATTGAAGAGAGCTAAATCATAGTCTTATTGTTCGCAATCTATTCCGCCTCTTGTTTCGGTCGGACCCAGTCCGAGATCGTCAAGATTTGCGAGTCTGAGACTGGCCCGCCTGAGAGATAGTCAAACACTAGAAACGTTTGTCAGCATCGAAATCTCGACTAGTGAATTATCAATTGGACATAGGTCCCGCAGAATAGTATATCTGGAACATCGCCAGACGTCGAAACGTCGTTCGATACTCTGATCCCAGTTTCCATAATCCCAGTTTCTGGCAAAGGCCCCCAGAACCTGACGAAGTGAAGAAAATCATGAAAGCAATTGGATACAAGCAACCGGGGCCGATCGATGCGGCCGGCTCTCTGATCGAATTTGAAGCCGAAAGCCCCGAATTGCGGCCACGTGATTTGCTGGTCGAGGTTCATGGGGTTTCGGTAAACCCGGTGGATACGAAAGTCCGAGGCGGCCGACCGCCGATCAGCGAAATCGGAATCATGGGCTACGACGCGGCAGGTGTGGTGAAAGAGGTTGGCAGCGAAGCCAGGCTATTCAACGTCGGCGACGAGGTCTATTACGCAGGCGATATCACTCGCCCGGGCACCAACGCTCAGCTTCATGCGGTCGACGAGCGAATCGTCGGCAGCAAACCGAAGTCACTCGGCTTTGTCGAAGCGGCCGGAATGCCACTGACTTCGATAACCGCGTGGGAGCTGTTGTTTGATTCGCTGGGCGTCAAGGAAGGAGCAGGGCAGGGCGAGAGCATCCTGATTATCGGTGGAGCCGGCGGAGTTGGATCGATTCTGATTCAACTTGCAAAGAAACTGACCGGCTTGACCGTTATTGCGACTGCGTCACGTCCGGAAACCATCGAATGGGTGACGAAGATGGGAGCGGATCACGTGATCAACCATCGCGAGTCATTGGTTGATCAGCTGAAGGCTCTAGCTGTTCAACCAAAGTATGTTGCGTCGTTAACCGGAACAGACGGCCATTTTCCTGCGATTATCGAACTGATCAAACCGCGTGGCCACGTTGCGTTCATCGACGATCCCGAATCGCTGGACATAAAGGTCGGCAAGCCGAAGGCATTGAACTTCAGTTGGGAATTCATGTTTACCCGGTCCATGTTTGAAACCCATGACATCGAAGTCCAGCACCAGTTGCTCAATCGAGTTTCCGAAATGCTCGATGCGGGCGAATTGATGTCGACCGTGAATCAGAACCTCGGGCCAATGAGCGTGGAAACACTCAAGGCGGCTCATGCGGAACAGGAAAGCGGTCGAGCGATTGGCAAAAATGTTTTAGGCGGGTTCCAGTAGAGAGCGATTCAAAACCAAAAGTCGACTTCGGTCGTGGCGTTTGCGTCCTTGTTTGCAGCGTTTGTAGTAGAGCCTTCAGGCTCTTTTACACGCCGTGTTTGCTATTCCATCGCCACCGTAGGGACCCACTTCAAGCCCCGGATGGGGCGGCCGTCATTAGCCCACGGCGTGACCCGTGGGTTGGCGAACGCAGAAGTTTCCGAGTCCCGACAGGGACGACAAAAATTTCCCACGGCTCACGCCGTGGGCTACCTAAGGTCGCCACTACCGTGGCTGCAGCGTGCCTTTTTGAAGAATGAAACTAACGCTGTCCAAATTGCCGCGGTTAGTTGCAACGTGGTTTCTCAAACTCAACGCTCGACTTTCGGACTGGTCGGAGGTCCGGGCTCAAGGCTCTTGCTTTTCAAAATCGACAGATTTTTGCTCAGCAGGAACCGATCAAACTCGAACCCGTCTTCTCGCATCGAAAACATGATCGTGTGCAGACCGGGTTCTTTGACATCCAGCCATATTTTTCCGAATTCACCCACGTGAACTTCGGCGGTTCGCTGTCGCGAGTCCCATTGCCACTTTCCGTGCTTGCCCGTGAACTGAAGTCGTGCTCCAGAGGCTGGCCAGTCGCCGTCGATACCGACGTGCAGACCGTTGTCTTCCGAACCGGTGCAATTCATGCGGACCCAGACGTGGTAACGTCCCGGTTCCGTGAACTCGACGGGGTAATACAAGACGCTGCATTGGCCTGGCGAGTTGCAGAAGCTGATGCCGCGCTCCAGCTTGTCGTTGTGCGTCACTCGCGTGTCGGGCAGAAGTTCCAGATACGCTCCTCCACCTGCCCCTTCGGCATGGTTCGGGTCGGGGTCCGGCTTTACGTCCGGCGTTTTTTCCGTCGTGGTCAGATGCCATGTTCGGTGGTTCTGGCGATCGACCGCGTCATAGTCTTCTGCTTCAACGACCACGATTCCGTTGGCCTGCTTGTGAATCTTCTTCGCTTCACTTGCATCGTAGACGTAATCGAAAGGCTTGGGATTCGCTTTCCGGGGGACTGGTTCTTCAGCTGGTCCGGCAGCATGATTCCCAGCAAGATCAATCTGAATGCCCGGTCGAACGATCGTAATGCTGCGCCAGCGTCCGCGAGCGAAGGCAAACGCATCGCCTTCCGGGATCTTTCCGTTGGAATCTGAATTGAACTCGACCCGAATGGAATCACCCTGCTTGAGTGGAACATCTTTAAAACGATGCGTGGCTGGTTGATAGTCTTTTTCGGTTTCGGGATTCTTGAATTGGCCGATCGTCCTGCCAGATACCAGCAACCGATAAACAGATTCGCCATCGGTTTCGGTAAGTGTCGTCAGGATCAGATCGTAAGTTCCCGCTTCACCCTGGAATTCTGTCTCGGCTGCCGCAAATTTCCCCTTGTACTTCACGGCGTTGATCGCCAGCGCCTTCTGCTTTTTGTCAATGTAGCCGGGGATAAAATCGTCTGATATGACGAATTTGAAAGCTTGGGTGGACGGTAGCTTGATAGGTTCGTCGGCAACGTTGACCGTGACCGTTGACCGAGCATTCTGGCTCCCGTCACTGGACGAGAGAGTCAGCACGTATTTCCCGTGCTGGTAAAGTGTCGCGACGGTTTCGGGAGACGCGGCATTCTCGAAATCTACCTTGCCAGGCCCTGCGAGCTTTGTCCATTTCGAGGTCATTTCGCCACCGGGCTTTCCGACGTTTTCAGCAACTCCTTGAAGTTTTACCGTGGCCTTGCCTTTGGATTTTGAAAGCATGACCTGCTGATCTGATCCAGCGATGACCGCCGGCGGGTAATCGCCAGTTGGATTGCCCGGTCGCACGACCGCCAGCCAATCCTGATCGGGATCTGACGGTGGGCTTCCGAGAAAGACCTTCTGGTTTCCGTTGACGGCTTGAGTCGAACCAAGTTGCAGGTCTCCACCGGTGCGCGGGTTGAACCACATCACCTCAAACACGCCGACAGCACCGGAAAGATCTAACGCTGCCGCCTCCTCGGCACTTTTCAGATAAACCAGATACAGTTTGTTCGCTTGAGCCAGACAGTAACCATTTTTTGTTCCCAGCAGTTTGTTCGCGTTGTTCATGTCCCAGAACGGAATGTCGTTGTCGGCGAAAAACTGCAAGGCGATGCGGCATTGATCCCACATCTTTTCACGAACGCGATAGTCCTGACACGTCAGATCGCTGTGATCATGCTTGTAGCCGAAGTACCATTCGACACCAGCTCCTCCCGCCATGATGTTTCCCCACAATGCGTTTTTGCGAGCGTCATTCCGAGTCGGATCTTCGGCATCGGGGATCAACGCATGTTGAGCATCACCAGGTTCGTCGCAGGCAACGACCCACGGTTTGCTGGCTTCGACGGACTTTTTTAAATATCTCAGGGTCGCGCCATGAACGAATCGAAAGTCGGCTTTGTTCGTCTGTAGGGAAAAGCCTGTCAACGGAGACGCGTCGCCCAGCATGTCAAAGTGGTTGTTGCCGTTGTGAATTACCATGTGGTGATGGTAAGGGTCATGATCCGCAAAGTAGTTGGCCCACGCAATTTTCTTTGCGGTGCTGACTTCGTGCCCGAGCCCGACCTCTTCGCCAAGATTCCAATTCAATGCCAGGTGATGGCCAAACCGAGCAATCAGCTCGCGATAATAAAGTTTCCGATGCGGCCCAGTGTTACCGCCATCCAGCAGGTTCACATTTTCGGCTTCCTGCGTTTTGAAGTGCAGGTACATGCCTTGTTGGGTGCCATGCGACAGCACGATTTCCCACTGATCCATGCGGGAGCAGTCGATTCGTTCACGCTCGTTATAGTTCGTGTACGGAAACACATTTCGATCATCGCCGTCGATGTTCAGCGTCAGGAATGAGAACGCATTCAGACCTCTGGCGGCCAGATAGTTGATCGCTCCAATGATTCCCTTGCCCTTGCCGTTCTGCCACGTTGGGTCACCCGGCTGCCAATCCTGAACATGCGGTGCCCAGTCTTTAATCAGGTTGTCTTTGTTGCCATCGGTTTTGAAGTCGCCATCAAATTCCCTGTAAGCAAGAAAATTCTCCGGCGCGTCGGCACCGGCTTTCAGGAAATACTCACCGGAGCCTGCGAACTGCAAATGATGTTTGCCCACGTACTTCAGGCGACCTTTTCCTCGGAAGTCGCGGCCTGTTTTGTCCGTTTCAGCAATCACAAAACTGCCGCTCAAGCCATCAACGCTTGCGACTGGCGTTCCGACATTCGCTTGATCTGCAATGGCTACCTTTTCGCCCGAGCGAAAAGAAACTTCATACGTCCAGGTTCCGACATGATCGGGCGAAAGATGGGCTCGCCACTTGTTGCCAGAATTTGCCGACGTATTGGCCGCGTCACCATCGGCCGCGAAGTAACCGGGGACGTCGTAGGTCGCACCAGTTTCTGCGTGGCGAAATGTTACTTGCATTCGATAGTCAAGAAACGGATTCGGAGTCCCATCCTCGGACGCTTGCGGGCCATCAATGGTCAATGTCACTTTGTGCCACTGTTTTAATTCGCCGCTGATATCAACATCTGCCGCATGACAAACCAGCGAGTTCAAACCCAGAACGACCGCCGCCGTCAGAAGAAAAGTCGTGCGCTTGATGTCAAGTTTCATGCTGATTCGCCCAAAAGTTTGAGAATTGTTGAGTTCCCGTTAACTGAATCTTGTCAGTTCAACTAGCCCGGATATTTCATCTGAGATCTAGTGGTCCAGCAGACCTGAATTGACCGATCTTGGAAGTGCTTTCCGCCAAATCTGCTGGCGCGTAAGCACGACTCAAACTGGTCAATTCAAATTTGACAGACCACGAGTGCTTTGTTCCAACTGAAGATTAGGGTTGACCGACCGAATCATCATTCCGTGAGCCTCAAAAGCAAAAAATAAAACGAAACCCTCCGCAAGTAACAACCCTAAAAACGAGTTGGAACAAAGCATTAGGTCGTAACACACAAACCATTGCCCCGCCCGAACTTCGGCCTCGGATTTATTTCCGTCCAGAACGACAGACTGTTTTTGACAACTTTCCGGTTTGTAAAGGGTTTGTAAAGTTAACGCAGTGTTGTCGAGACCTTGTTACCGGCCTGCGAAATATCCGGGCTGGGAAGATGGATTGTGTCCTTGGACGCTGAACTGCACAACCGATAGTACAGTTTCGGTGTTAATTGAAAGACGCGTGAATACGCCGATCGAGTGTCGGAACGGAGTGCTGGAATTCAAGTTAACGCACGCGATTGCGGTCCCGAAGGAAATCATTGAACTCGGGGGCCAGATCGGCGGGCGGTTCGATCACGCTACTGTCCTGATTCAGACCTGACGTGTCAGCATCACGATTTTTTAACGTTCGCGAACCAGCATCGGGACGCAAGCCAAGGCTTTTAATGGCTTCTTCGTATTGCTTTCTTGCGTTTGGATCGCCGGTTCCTGCATTCTGCTTCATTCGATTCCACCGATCAAGAAACTCACGCAGATCCTGCTCGGTCCAATTCATTTTGTCCAGCAAGTCGGGGTCAGGGTTTTGCTGTTGGTCCTGAAGCTTGTTCAGGATCAGGTCCGTTGCTTTCTTCGCGTGCTCAAGATCAGCCTGTTCTTGTTGCAGCTGTTCGTTGGATGGTTGATCCGTGCCTGCACCGGAACCTTGTTGACCGGATGATGCTTGTTGATCACCTGTTTCTCCCTGCTGGCCATTCGAATTGGCGTCGGATGGTTGGGGTGAAGTTTCGCCCGGCTGGCCCGGCTGACCTGTGCCGGAACCCGATCCGGGTTGAGGCTGAGAATCCGCTGGTGTCTGGTTTGCGTCACTGGCGTCGCCCGTTGATCCAGATGAACCAGACGAACTGTTGGATGCGTCAGCGTTTTCGCCTTGCCCTTCGGAGGGCTTGCCGGGATTTTCCGTTGATCCTGATGACGATGGTTCACCCTGTGAGCCTTCGGGGGTTTCCGCTCCCTCGGAACCCTGCTTGGAATTATTTCCTGCAGATGGTCGATCGTTCGGGTCGCCTGATTGCTGGCTGCCGGAGCCTTGATTTCCATCAGACTTCTGGTCTGGCGAAGGTTGATCCGACGAACCACCATCTTGTTCACCCGGATTATCTGAATCGCGGCGTTCGTTTTGCCCCGCGCCTCCATTGGGTTGCTGATCGTTCGAGCGATCCGGTCTCTTTTGACCACGCGATTGTTCCGACGAGCGATCAGAAGGTGGCTGATCCTTCAATAACTCTTCGAGCTTCTCAAACTTCTCTCCGTCATGAGCGTCTTTTGGCAGCCTTTCACGCTGGCCATCTTTCAAGGATCGGTCGCGAGTGCCCTCGTCACCGTTACTCTCGTCGGCTGAATTGCCAGGATCACTGCGAGTTCCACCGTTGGCTTGGGAGCCATCGGCACCGCCCTGATTGGAGGTGCCCGATGCCTGCGCGTTGGGGTCATCCTGGTTGGTTCCCGGAGGACCTTGCTGATCGCCGCCGTCGGGTGAACCACCGCTGCCTCCGTCGGATGGGTCGTTGCTGCCACTGGAGCCCGAATCCTCTGCTCCACCTTCGCTGCCAGCACCTTCGGATGAACCTGAAGGGTCGCCACGTTCCGAGGTGCCATCGTTTTGACGTTCATTGCGTCCTTCGGCGTTTGAATTTTTTCGGTTTCCAGCCTGGTTCTGTTCCGCGGATCCTCCGTTCTGTTCCTGACCCGTACCCTGTTGATCGTTAGAGGGAGATTGATTTCCATCCGGCGAAGGTTGATCGTTCGATGGGCTGCCCGATTCATCGCCGGAAGCGTCATCGTTTTTATTCTCAGATGTTTGATCACCTGTTTCAGTGTTGTCTCTGCCGTCTGCTTCGTCGGACGACTCACTTTCGGAAGTTTCATCTGTCGATTGATCGGTGCTGCCAGAATCCTCGGCTTGTGAATTCTGATCAGGTTCGGTCTGGTCAGTTCGATCGTCAGGATGCTGCGGCGGTTTGCGATCTTGTTCTGTTCGTTTCTGAGCCTGATCCGGTTCGGCATCGGGATCCGGTTCGGTAATCGTGATGGTGAAGTTTTCGGTCTGAGAAATATTCGGGTCGGCAGCGAGACTCTTAATCGAGATCCGATTGTCTGAGGCAACGGCGTGGAACATGATCTGATCACCCGCTTGCAGCCGATAGCGCGAGGGCTCGAACACAAACCGGCAATTGACTCGCTGATTGTCGTTGTCAGAAATCAGTTCCAAAGACTTCCTGAGCAATTGGCCTCCCTGATGATCCATGTTCAGGAAAACAGAATCGATGGCGAAGTCCAGGTCGTTCGCTTCGATTCGAATTGGCATTTGTCCATTGGCAGGAATGTTCGTTTGACGAGTGCGAGGTTGGACGATTCGAACTTCCGGAGCGAGGTCTGGTGTGACGCGAATCGGATAGACATTCGGTGATTCATTCCGTTCGTCGTCGGTACTGACAAACCGAATCTGATAGTGCGTCGCACGTTGACGTGTGCGATTCGAATTCAGAGACATATTGAACCGTCCGACGGCTCGATTGTCGGGCAGCAACCGCATCTCGATGGGCGGCGCTGCCGGTTTCATGACGGTTGCGTTGGGATTTTCAGGGTCATCGTCCGGAACAGCGTTTAGCATTTCGATGTAGGCGACTTCAATCGGCAGATTGGCGATCGCGAAGATCATGGCCTCTGTGCCCTCGATTGCTTCGATGTCTCCTCGGCCAACGAGCGTACGTTTGGGCAGGCGCGTGTAGGTCGGCGGGGTCAGTTCGATGGTTTCGATCGCAATGGAAGGATTTGCCTTGACCCCGATTTTGTACTCGGGCGTCACGCCATCGCGGGCTTCAATCCGATATCGCAGCGGCTGTTGAATTCCGGCGTCACCGGGTGAAATCAAACCCTGGTATTCGCGCCCTTGTTCATCGGCCGTCATCGGGATGGCAAAATTGGTGATCTGCCCGTCTTCACTGGAGACGACCAGACGAACATCCTCGGGAACATGGGGCCCTTTGACTCGGGCAGTCACTTGCAACGTATCCCCGAAGAACACGCGTGCGTCTCCTGGAGTCACCTTGCTGATCTGAACTGACGCGGGTTTGGCAATCGATTGACCCGGAAAAAGAATTCGCTGAACGGTTTGAAGTGGATCCCGGGGCGAAATCAACTGGTAAGCCACGGCGAAGACCATCACTCCGACCAGAATGAACCCGACTCGAATCAATTGTGAACGATCGATGGTGGAATCGCTGGGGATGGAATGCAGTTTTTCGGCTGCCTGTCGCGAAACGGCGTCCATCACGGCCGCGTTCATCGGCTCATCTCGTTTGCGCAGCAGCGAGTAGTTGAGCACGCTGTTCTTAACATCGGGTGTCGCCTGCTCGATCATCTGAGCGGCATAGTTCAAATTGATCCTTCGCAGGAATAAGGGAACCACTGCCAGGGCAAACCATGCCACGCTACCCAGAATCAACGTTATCAGTGCGACCCATCGCCACACTGTAGAAAAAGAAACCACCCACGCATCAATGAGCGCCAGTACCAGAAAAAAAGCAGCGACGGCAACTGCCCATGTCAGGCACGCCACAATCAAATCATTTGATCTGACCTGCCGCCGGGTTTTCTCCAGCTGGTCATCAACATATTGCTGGACTCGGGTCGGCTGTTGATTGGTGGTCGAGCTTTTGACGTTGCTGGCCATAGAGCGAGTCACAAATAATGATTCAAAATCAGTTCGAAGTTTAAATCAGCCTCGTGCTTTGTTCCAACTCGTTTTCAGGGTTGTTACTTGCGGAGGGTCTCGTTTTATTTTTTGCTTTTGAGGCTCACGGATTGATGATTCGGTCGGTCAACCCTAATCTTCAGTTGGAACAAAGCACTCGTGGCTTATCGACTTCTGGAAACAGAGGGTCACTCAAGTGAATCCTCGTCGTCTTCTGCGGAAAGTTCGTCGATCAAGCCATCGGGGACAATCAGTTTGATTTCCGGACTCATCTTCAGGTCCTCCACATTCAGTTCGGTATCCAGATCAATAGACATTCCCATATCGTCGTCCGAGATACCCAGATCGTCTTCGGATTGCTCCGGCACCTCCAATCCGCTTTCCTCCAGCAAGGATTTCACGCTTTCTACATCGGACAAGTCATTCGTGTCAGATGAACGAGACAGCTGAGTTTCTCGATAAAGCCGAGTCAGCGTTCCTTCCCAGTTTTCGAAGGACATTCGATCGAGTTCGTCGCGCTGTTCGGTGGACAGTTGTTCATAGAATTTCTGCAGCTGAACGATCGTTACTTTGGAACGCGTCTGGTTGGCAGCTTCGGTCCATTTGAGCAGCAGTTCCTTCTTTCCGTTGGTTGTTTGGCTGTCCAGAATCTCCGCAGCCTCCAGGGAAAGCTTGGGGACAAGTCGGTCGATGTTGACGTACAGGATTTCCTTGATCGAGTTTCGGTAGTACCTGACATCCCGATCCTGATCAACTCGCACCAGCACTCCAACCAACTGGTTCAGCGGACGACTTCTTAACTCGTTCAGTCGCCCTTTCCACAGGTTGCGTCGCTTTTCGCGGTTCCGTTTCTCCACCAGCTCGCCAAATAAACGTCGAATCTCCGCTTCGTTACCCTTCACGACAGCGTCATACCAATCAAACACCGCTCTCGCATCTTGCAGAGGCAACTGAGTGATGCCCGCTCGACCAAATTCACGACGCGCACGATTGATCAGAGTTTTGGCGATGGCGCTTAATCGATCATCCGCCGACATGTCTGCCAGTTCGGCTCGATCGCGGCTTCGAAGTGTCCCCAGCCAGTCGAAGTAATCGTTAAGCGTTTCCCGAAGTTCTTTCGTTTTGGTGTGCGTGTTGATTTGTTCGTGAAATTGTCGCAGCGAACTCTGCTGCTCGGCTGTCATCTTGACGAACTTTTCACGCTTGCGGCGAAGTGAGTCGCGTTGATGAGCGTCCATTGCTTCGAGCCTTGCGAATTTGTCTGTCGCTGGTGAACCCGCGTTCGATGAAGGCGTGGCCTCAGATGACAAATCCGGGACCAACTCATCTCGTTCGTCCGAATACAAAGCCGATTCATCGGAAAACAAACCAGACCGATGAAGCGAGAGTAAAAAGTCAAGATCTTCGTCGACCGCAAGATAGTGATCCGATTTCTCGATCACGGGTAAGTCGATTTCTACCAGCTTCAACTGGTCTTCACGCTGGATGCTTCTTGCCAGCAGGAAGCTGCCCGCAAACAGAGCGATCGGCAGGGCGATCAAGCCAAACAGCTTCAGTGGACGTTTCCATCCATGTCCTTTGCTGGCCTTCAGTTGCCCCCGAGCATCGTCAACGACCATCTCCATCGTCGTTCGCGTGAACGACGAATCGGCTGACTCGACAGGCAATGCGTCCAGCAAGTCCCATGTTTTTTGCAGGCTTTGCATCTGAAGCCGGAACTGCGAGTCCGATGCAATGCGTTGTTCTACCGCCTGAATTTCTGCATCATCCAGTTCCCCGTCCAGGTAGGAGGTCAGCAGTTCGGTGTCCGGGTCCGATTCGTCGGGAAGTTTGTTGTCCGCGATGTCGGTCATGATTCGTCATCCCCCATCGCCGCATCGATCTGTGCTTCCATTTGAGCATCGACATCTTCGGGGGATGCCAGGTTCAAGCCCTCGGGCAATTGTCCGGATTCGACATACGGTTCCAGAATGTCTCGCAGGTTACTGCGTGCTCGAGAAAGCAGCGATTTGACTGCCTGAGTCGACAGATCCATCGTGTCGGCGATCTCCTGATAGCTCATGCCCTCAAAACGGGACAACAACATGGCCATTCGCTGCCGGTCGCCCAACAGTTGGATGGCCTCGCGAACGACAACGGAAATTTCGTTTCGGTCGATCTCTCGAGTAGGCATCAGTCCACTATTGGCCTTCGCCATCGTGTCCAGCGGGCGGACCGGCATCGAGCCCGATGGCGACGATATCAAATTGATCTCTTTGCGGCGCGACGATTTTCGCAACGCGTTGCTGGCCACGTTATGAGTGATCGTATACAGCCACGTTGAAAACTTGGCAGTTGGCACGTAGCGTTCACGAGCACGGTAGACTCGCAGGAAAACGTCCTGAGCCAGATCCTCGGCAAGACTGCGGTTCGAGACAAGATGACTTAGCACCATCACCAGCTTGTTTTGATGTTTGGCCACCAACGACTCGAACGCCGCCGCGTTGCCGTCGCGCACTTGCAGCATCAACCGGACATCGGGGTCCATCAGCTCGTACTTGCGAGCTTTGATCATCGTGGATTCGTTGGTCGTCAAACGAATAGCCCGTCGTCATGCGGAGAAGGTTGGTTCTTGAGGTGACCGTTCGATCTGAATCCACCTGAAGGATTGAAACGCAAACCCTGAAAAATGAGGATAGTTCTGTTATCGTTAGTTTATCTTACGTGACCCGTCAGCGTCGACTGCGTTTTACGTGGATAGGTCGACAAATGCCCGGCCCGAATCGATTATGATGCGCATTGACGTAACCGGTTTCACGTAATTTTTCAAAGGTGTTTCCCAACACGAAACACGCTGCAAACGGCGCACTGACATCGCCCGCATTGCTGAATCTTTCCGCCTGTACACCGATTTTGAAATCATGAATCTCGACGATCCCGTATGCCTGTGCTTCCACGTGTCCAGGCGCAAGGTGCTCAGCTACATTCGCGTCGAAAAACCGGTCCGAGCGAGCCAGTTGAGCGAGTGCCAGGGGGCGGGAACAGGCTGTGGCTGGTGTCGCGAGTGGCTGACTCGGCTGCTGAACGAATCCCGCAACCAAGCCGGCTCTGGTTCGACGACGGTTCCCGAGGCCAGCGAATATGCGGCGGGGCGAGCCAGATACATTCGGCAAACGGGCCGACAGCCACCTCCCGGAGCGACTCCCGTCGAAGATCCCAAGGATTCGGCGGAAGATTAGGCCGTTTGCGCCGGCCTCCGACCAAACGGTTGTGAATCATCGGGTCGCTGTTCAAACGGTGCCAATCCGATTAAAATACCGGGTCATTGAACGCTTTGTGATTGATCCGCATTGAGGATCAGGCGAAGCGCCAGTTACCCCGATTTATGCACACTCAAAAGTCAACACGCGATGGCAAAGAAAAAAGCGGCAACCAAGAAGACCGCATCCGCCAAAAAAACCACCAAAGCTGCCGCCGCCAAAAAGAAAAAGGCTGCTGACGCTGACGCCGATGGGGAAGAGGCAGCCCCAAAGAAAAAGAAGGCGACCAAGAAGAGAAAATCACGCGCCAAGGCGGCAGCTGTCGTTCGAAAAAAGTTGTTTTGGGGTGTTTTCAACCACGCCATGAAGCGTGTCGCGCTGTATGAATTCAACCAGCGCAAGGCTGCTGAAAAGCGTGCCAAGGAACTCAGCCCCGAGGGCAAGCCTCCTCACTTTGTTCAAAAAGTGAAGGAAGAAGTCACCGAAGAGATCGCTGCGGCCGATGGCGACGAAGCGGCTCCAAAGAAAAAGAAAAAAGCTGCGAAGAAGTAACCGGCTTCTGGCTTTTTCGATTTTCTCCCTGCATATTTTTGACTTGAAGCCAGTGGTCCACCAGACCTGAATTGACCGATCGTGGAAAGACTTTCTGCCAAGTCTGATGGTGTGAAAGCACGACGTAAACTGGTGGTTCGGTGCCCCTTGGTTTTCGGGTTGCCAGAATCACGTGGGGTTTTCAATCTGCCGTGTGCAGCGAATTGGCAGGTTAAAAACCTGCCCCACCATTCTCTTGGCAGATGTCCAATGTCTTGGCAGATGTCCATTCTTTTGGCAGGTGCCTCTACACGAGAATTAAGCTGCGAAGGAGCCTGGTGCTCTGTCTGACTTGAAACTTGAGGTTGGCACTTCATTTTCATTCGATTTGGGCAAGCTATACAGCTATTCTCGAGGGCCAACCCCAGCATCCAGAATTGACAAAGCACGAAGACGGAAGCGAATTCGCTCGTTGATGGCACGCATTCCAGTGGGACGCCACTTCAATCTTGGCTGTGACGAAACCGCTCGCTCCGGGGCTGTCGCGAATCACTCCAATGGAGCGCCCAACCTTGATCTCCGCGGCCGACAGTGCTTTGAAACCAGCTCTTCTTAAAGCGATCTTCTTCCACGCAATCATCGATCTGGATGTACTGATTCTGTCGGTCATCCTGCATCCCTCGCCAGATGATCGTTACACGCGGCCAATTGGGTGAAAGCCGAATTGGCGCGAATACCGGCGAGGACGGCATAGTCCGCAAGCTCAACGTAGAACAGAAAAATTAGCTTGATTTACTGTTCTGCAGTAGCAACCGACACGGGTTTTATTCGACAACCCCCCCGTATGGAGCGGATTACAGTCCAGTCGCCCTCGTCTGAAAGTGATTGCCCGCATGACGTTAACATTCTGAACATCATCTGATCTGAAGGAGACTACATCTGGTATGTTCGGGGCAAACTTCAAATTTTTGTCGGCTGACTTTCGACCTCACAACGTGAAATGGTTTTATCGAGGTGCGTTGCTGGCGGTCGCCGCATTGACGATCACGAGCCAGTTCTATCTGCAATCGGTGATGGAAACGCAGCGAGTTGATTCTCCTCGAATCAATGTTTCAGGCCGGCAACGAATGCTCAGCCAGAAGCTGTCCAAACTGGCGTTGATGGTTCAACGTGAATCGCATGTGCAGAATCTCGAATCCATCAGATATCAAATTCGTCAGATTCAGAATGAATGGAGCACCGCACACACGAAAATATTTCAACCGCGTGTCGATGAAGACTCAAAGTTCTGGCAAGGAATTCGTGTCGACCTTGCAGAACTTGAACTCAGTTTTAGGCCGATGCTGGAGGCAACGCATCAATTAATCGATCCAAACATCTCCAACGCAGAACTTCGGACGCATGTTGATGTGATTCTGAAACACGAAGATGCTTACCTGTCGAAAATGGATCAGATCGTCGAAAAGTTTGAGTCCCATGCACAGGGCAGAGTTGATCGGTTGATTTCAGCCGAATCGGCAATCAGTTTGATAATGCTGGGGATTCTGCTGATGGAGGCATTGTTCATTTTCGAGCCGATGCACCGGACGCTTCTTGCCAAAATGAATGCTCTGCGAAATGCGAAAGCAAGGGCTGAAGATCTGGCAATCGTCGCTGAGAAAACAGAACATGGTGTGTTGATTGCTAACGAAAACCTTGAAATCCAGTGGGTCAACCGTGCGTTTTGTGAGCTTTCGGACTACGACCAAACCTCTGTCAAAGGTTTACACCTGATCGATTTTCTTGAGCTTGGCATCATCGAAAGACAGAAAATCGAGAAACTGAGAGACGAGATTCATGACAAACCAGCATCGGTTCATGAGTTTTATTTCGAATCGAGGTCTGGTAAAGAATTCTGGCTGAATGGCGAGCATCAAAAAGTTGTTGACGCGTCAGGCGTTGGTGAAAAACACATTTTCACGCTTCGAGACAGAACCGAAGCAAGAAACGCCGAAATCGAACACGCTCGACTGCGGGCGAAGTTGCAATCTGCAGCCAAACAGGCCGGTAAAGCAGAGGCTGCCGCAGAGGCGATTCACAACATCGGGAATGTCATCAACAGTTTCAGACTGTCCGTAAGCCTGCTTGGCGAATTGGTTTCTTCAAAAAGCAGTGAGATGCTGGCAAGGTTCTCGCAGCAGTTTCTCAGTGATCGAGATGAATTCAATAGCTTCCTGCGGCAAGATCGAAGCGAAGATAGATTGTATCAACTTCTCAAATCAATATGCGACGTTAACGAACGACAATGCTTCAAGCAGGAACAAGAGTTGATTTCAATCGCAGATAACGTGGAACACATCACATTTATCGTCGGTAAACAGCAATCGTCTCGTTCAGGCGGCAATCAGAACGAAGTGGTGGATCCACAGTCTTTGATGTTACAAGCGATCGCGATTAACACTGGTGAAAACTCGGCGGTCGATCCTATCGTGGATTTGCAATTTTCTGATGTGCCTGAAGTTGAAACAAGTAAACACGAAGTGTTGCAGGTTCTGGTTAACCTGATCAAGAATTCGAAACAGGCGGTCAGGCATCTCGATATCGACAAACAGTCGGTCACGGCGATCATCGAAGCGGACGAAAGCTGGTTGAGATTCCGCGTGGCTGACAACGGCATCGGTGTCTCGCGCCAGAATATGCGGAAACTTTTCTCGCATGGATTTACGACCAAAGAGACCGGACACGGCTTCGGCTTGAGCGCGAGTATCGAAACAGCGCGAAAACTTGGTGGTGATCTGACCTGTCGAAGCGATGGCGAGGGAATGGGTGCCACTTTCGAACTCAAGTTGCCTGTCGCTGCTGATGACAGAATGTCTCAGTCAATCGTTGAGGACGCCTGTCATGTGTGATTGCGGTCACCTGCCATAAGAACGCGTCCAGCCTCAGCCCGGATATTTTGAGACCTTGTTGACGGCCTGCGAAAGCACGGTCCTAAGGCAACGTCGTGCCACGACCGCCAGGCAATGTTGTTCCACGACCTGCTGGCAGCGTGGTGCCTCGACCAGCGGGCAGTGTCGTGCCACGAGCTGTTGGCAGGGTCGTGCCACCGGTTGCAGAAGGTAACGTCGTTCCAGATTCTGCTGGTGCGGCCGCCGATGACGAAGAACCCCCGTCCCATTTGGAATCCTCATAACGCTCCTGCGAGCAGCCGATCATCCCGGCAACAACCAGCGAAGTGAAGACGATGGCCACGCGTCCTGTGACACAGCAGTTATTTGAAATCTTATTGATCATGACAAAGTGAGATTCGATTCGCGTTGGTTGCTGACGATTGGTTGGTTGACTACTCGTTCGGTCGGCGGAAAAAACTCGATCCGCGGATGACGTTACCGCCACCCATGACCAGTTTAGCTGGAAGATACAAAACGTGCCATCGTCAGTTCGTCTACCTGACCTGGGTGACAGCGAAGCATAGCGGTCAAGCGTAATAGATCCTTCGCTGGTGATGTGGCGCTAAACGGTGATATCTGACGTTTGACAGCACTTTCCGCAGTTCGTCTATCGTCATTCGAGCGGCCGCTTATCAATCGTTCGCGTTGATCAACGCGGAATAGTTAAACCTTCTTCCCGTTGTGACAGTTGGCAGTATCGCGTTATCCCATTTGGCAGCAGAGATTTTGTGACCCGTAAAGTTTGCCGGATCCGATCGACTGTCGAAACCCCTACGTCACGATCAACCGGTCTATGCATCATTCGATTCGGGTCAATCAAGGGGGTGCGAATACGCCGCCGATGTCACACAGGACAATCTGAATGTCTATGTCGGAAGGCATGGAAAACGGAACCTGTCTGGATATCTGATCGACTCATTGGATGAGTCGAGCAGGCTGGTTCTGTCAAATCGAATTCACTGTTCACGCGCAATCAATCAGTCTCATCCACAGCTCTGCAAGTAGCAGATCGGTGAGGCGGCCGATTTCACGATCTGCGTTGATGAGATTAGTTGAATCGAACAGTGTGAATTCAAAAACTCAAGGAGACGAGTCTCAATGAAATTCAAATTTGCTGCGGTAGCACTGCTTGCCAGTGTTACGTTGTTCTGCAGCGAAGGCTTTGGAACCGACCTGTTGGGTCGAGTCCTTGGCCGGGGATGTTGCGGATGTGAGGTGTCAAGCTGCGAACCGGACTGCGGTTGCGATGCGGCACCTGTTGTAGAAGATTGCGGTTGTGCGGAAGCGGTCGGCGACTGTGGATGCGATTCAGGCTGCGGCCTGTTGAGCCGCTTGGGTAATCGAAACCGACGCGGAATTCTCTGCGGGTGCGGTCCGACTTGCCCGGAAGAAGTTGCCGCTCCTTGCTGTGAAGCAGCTCCGGTAGTGGCCGATTGTGGCTGCGAAGCCGAGCCAGCGTGTGCTGACCCATGTGCATCGCGAGTTGGCTTGCTTGCCAAATTGCGTGCTCGTTGCGGTAGCCGCGATTGCGGTTGCGAAGTGATCGAAGAAGCACCTTGCTGCGAGCCAGAGCCAGTGGTCGAAGACTGCGGTTGCGAAGCCGAGCCAGTGTGTGCAGATCCTTGTGCATCGCGAGTTGGCTTGCTTGCCAAGTTGCGTGCTCGTTGTGGTAGCCGTTGCGGTTCGGATTGCGGTTGCGAAGTGGTTGAAGAAGCTCCTTGTTGCGAGCCAGAGCCAGTGGTCGAAGACTGCGGTTGCGAAGCCGAGCCTGTTTGTGCTGACCCATGTGCATCGCGAGTTGGCTTGCTTGCCAAGCTTCGTGCTCGTTGTGCCAGCCGTGACTGTGGCTGCGAAGTGGTCGAAGAAGCTCCTTGCTGCGAGCCAGCACCTGCTCCTGCACCTGTGTGCGAGCCAGCTCCCGTTGATTGCGGTTGCGAAGCCGAGCCGGCGTGTGCTGATCCATGTGCATCGCGGGTTGGCTTGCTTGCCAAGTTGCGTGCTCGTTGCGGAAGCCGCTGCGGTTCGGATTGTGGTTGCGAAGTGGTTGAAGAAGCTCCGTGCTGCGAACCAGCACCTGCTCCTGCACCTGTGTGCGAGCCAGCTCCCGTTGACTGCGGTTGCGAAGCCGAGCCGGCATGTGCCGATCCTTGCGAGTCTCGCGTAGGCCTGCTGGCCCGATTGCGTGGACGTCTGGGAAGCTGCGGATGCAAAGCGGACGCTTGTGGTTGTGAAGTGGTCGAAGCAGCTCCTTGCTGCGAAGCTGCTCCCGAACCAGCTTGCGAGCCTGCATCAGCCGCTTGCGGTTGCGAAGCCGAGCCTGCCTGTGGTTGCGAAGCTGCACCTGCGTGCGGTGGTCGTCTCCGAGGACGTCTGGGCTGTGGTTCCAAGCGTGGCTGTGGCGCGGCAACCGGTTGCGGATGCGATACCGGTTGCGATTCAGGTTGCAATGACGGCTGTGCCCGCCTGACTCTGCTGGATCGTCTTCGTGGCAATCGATTGCCTCGTGGTCGTGACGGTCGCGTTCTGTGCGGATGCCCAAACGACGGTTGCAATCCTCCATGCCCCGGTGGATGTGACACCTACGCTCCTGTTGATTCAGGTTGCAGCAGCTGTGGTGGTGGCGAAGTCATCAGCTACGGAGCCCCAGCCGGTGTCGTTGCGCCTGCCGTTGAAAGCGTTCCAGCAGCTGAGGGCGTTGTCGTTCCTGACGTCAACGAAGCTCAGGGACAAGTTCTGCCAGGCGATGGCGCTTCAAAGAAGCCAGTCGTCCGTCCGAACGCTTTCGTGATCCGTGCAGCTCGCTAGAGTCTGCTTCGGCACGAATTGACAATTCGAAACGGCACGCCTGATGATTCAAGCGTGCCGTTTTTTCATGCGCAGGGAGAAGTGGAGCTCGATCGGCAAGCGACGGCATTCACATCAGCGGTTCTGGATCTCGTTCCGTTTCAGCAGCGCGAACGCGTAACCCAGCAGGTCGTCTTGCTCCTGCAAGTGTTTCAATAGGGTGGCAAACTGAGCGGGTGTGTTCGCCATTTCGATAATATCAAGCGCCAACCCGGTTCGCATGGAAGGGTCGATTGGATTGATTTGAGCGTGAGTGATCGCGTCGTCGATTCGACCAACGCGGAAGAGAAGGTCGATCAGGATTTCGTCGGCCTGGGAGCCGAACGTCGTTGCGGCGTCTGAGCATTTTCGTTTGAAGTGACCCACGGCGGCTTCGATCTCTTTCCCCAGCAAGGCGTTGAAAAATATCTTGTGGTCCCCATAGGTGTCATCAAAAGGCGCGGGGTTGGCGTACTGAAGATCTTCAGGAAAACCGGCTCCGTATTCGGCCAGCTGCAACGCCCGTTCGTGGTCTTCGGGCGATGTGGTCAGTCGTGCGATTTTCATCAACGAGGATAAATGAGTCGCGTCCAGATGGTACGCCTGCTGCTGAACCAGCCATGAGTGATCCTGCAAAAGCTCGCGAAGGTCGGCATCCGGCCGAGCCGTTTCTTCGCTCTGTTCAATGTGGGCTCTTATGTTCTGCATGACTTCGTTGTAGATGTGATGCAGTAGCTGCGATGCCAACAACGCCTGGGTGTTCCGATCAAAATTCACGCCCTGAACTTCAAACGCCGTAATGGCACTACAGGTTCCGTGGTGATCCAGGGTCAACTGATAACCGTAAGCCGGAGCCGCTCCTTGATTGAGCGCGATGTCGATCAGCAGGTCAGCATTTTCATCATTTACTGTGACTTCTCGAATCAGAGACTCGGTCAGTTTTCGATTTCCGACGGGCTGCAGGTACGTCCACCCATGCTGGATGTTTCCATCGCGAAACAACAGTGTCCCAACCGTCTGGCAGGCATCGAGTAGACCTTCGTCGAGCTCTCGCTGTTGGCGTTCGGGCAGTTGTTCGGACGATTGCGAAGGAGCCAAGAGCAAGCCAAGCTTGTGTCGGCAACGCAACTTCAGGACCTCAAACAGATGGAAGTACTCTTTCTGGCGTCGGAAATGAGTTTCCAGCAGCTCCAGAGTTCCCGGCACGCCATCCGTTTCGAACCGAGCGGCAATCTGTTCAAAGAAATTCGAAATTTGAGTCATCAAGATATTCGGATTGAGTCGTGATAGAAAGTTGGCGGCGGATGGTCAAAGGTTGCGATGACCCACAGCTATCCGTTTCGCTTGGGCATTGTAGCTGTCTGCGGCAACAGGGTCGAATCGATCCATCGGCAGCCCCCTCTTATCGTTAACCGCAAAGCATTACGCTGGTTCCGTAACACGACGACCAGGTAATTTTTGCGACCACCGGCCCGATTGAATGAAACAAGCAGAACCTTTATCGATCGGAGTATTGATTTCCAATGACTCAGATCTGGATCATTTACGGAAGCTGCCGCCCAAGCCGATCCATTTGACTCCGCTGGGACCGCTAAAGTGTGTGCCGACCGATGCCCGTGGGCAAATCCAGAATGCTCAGGCGACAGAGTTCGCCAATCGTCTGATGACCGGTGGTCTGGACACCATCATCTTCATGACGGGCGTGGGGGTTCGCCAGCTGGTGCAGCAGATCGGCCGGTCGATTCCCGAACAGAGATTTCTGGATTGTCTGACCGATTCGACCACGATCGCAGGCAGTGCATCAGCAACCGAAGCATTGCGAAAGGTTGGCGTCGAACCTGCCGTCACGCTCGATTCAACTGCGACTTGGCGAGATGTTCTGATTGCGGTTGACCATCAGTCCAAAGTCACCAATCTGAACGTGGCGCTGGAATATTCCTCCGACGTTCACAGCATCAGCGCGGGGTTGGAGGCTCGGGGAGCACGCGTGTTCAGGGTGCCCGCGTTCGCGATGGAGATGCCCGCCAGCGCCAATGGAGCGATGGACGTTTTCGAGCGAATTGATGCCAGCGAATTTGATTCTGTTTTGTTCGCTGATGCTCGGTCTGCTGCTGAATTCTGCTATCTGGCTGGGCAATTCGGTCGCGCCCGTTTGACCAGTCACTTGTTGGACCGTCATATTGTCTTGACATCGGGTGCGGATTGCACCGAGGTTCTGGTGGATCACGGTGTTCCCGTCGATTTTCAGACAGATGCCACTGATTTGCCTCTGGCAGTGCAGGAGATTCAGAACGCGCTGCCCGAAATTCGCCAGATTTTCCAACAGAAACATATTATAAGAGTCAACATGTCCGGTCCGGCAAGCAGCAGCAATGACACCAACGCTCCCTGGTACAACAGCCCATTCATGAAGGCCTGTCGGGGCGAACCAACGGATGTGACGCCAATCTGGATGATGCGGCAGGCCGGGCGGTACATGAAAGAGTATCGAGCCGTCCGCGACAAGGTTTCGTTTCTGGAACTGTGTGCGAACCCTCAGTTGTGCAGCGAGGTCATGTGTCACGCGGTGAACAAGCTGGGCGTTGATGCGGCGATCATCTTTTCCGATTTGTTACCCATTCTGGTGCCGATGGGATGCGACCTGGAATTCGTCAAAGGTGACGGGCCGGTGATTCACAATCCGGTTCGAACCGCAGCCGATGTCGATCGCATCAAGCCGCTGGAAAACAATGACGAACTGCATTTCGTGATGCAGACAGTCACTCAGACGCGAAATGATCTGCCCGCGGATATGCCGCTGATTGGTTTCGCCGGCGCGCCGTTTACATTGGCCAGTTACATGATCGAAGGTGGAGCCAGCCGGAACTACGCCAACACGAAAGCGTTGATGTACAGCGATCGTGGAGCGTGGGACCAGTTAATGCAGCACCTTTCGACCTCGATTTCGATTTACCTGAATGGACAGGTTGCCGCAGGAGCCCAGTGTTTGCAGCTGTTCGATTCTTGGGCGGGTGCATTGAGTTTTGAGGACTATCGCCAGTTTGTGCATCCCTACGTTCAGCAGATCATCGCCAGTATTCCTCGCGGAGTGCCCGTGATTAACTTCGCGACGGGCAATCCGGCGTTGCTGCCGCTGTTGGCCGATACTCGTGCGAGTGTCGTTGGTGTCGATTGGCGAACTCGCTTGGACGATGCATGGCAAACGGTTGGTTATGACATGTCAGTGCAGGGAAATCTGGATCAAACCGTGTTGTTGACCAATCCGGACGAGATTCGAAAGCAAGCGAAATTTGTGCTCGATCAGGCAGCCGGTCGTCCCGGTCACATTTTCAATCTCGGCCACGGAATTCTGCCTCAGACTCCGGTCGATAACGCAATTGCCCTGGTCGATATCGTGCACGAGTTGAGTTCACGGTAGATCATGGAACGAAGGAAGTAGGCCTTAACCAACCGACAGGCGCAGGTACGGCAAAGGCAAAAGCAACGGCTAAGGCGTCCTTTTTGCGACCGCCTTGCTGCAACTTCGTGGTGCCTCCTTGTTGTGGCTGACAGGAACAACCCATGGAAATTCGCTACCGCGAAAATCGACAGGACTTCATCCGCTGGCATCGGTTGAACAAGACGGGTGTCGTGTCGCAGTGGCGAAATTATCTGTTGGTTGCCGCTGCATTGGTGCCTGCCGCGATCACGCTGGCGATTCTCGGATCGAACTACGCGACTCTTTGGGTGTCGATTGCGATTGCCGTGATGTTGTTTCTGGCGGTGTTTCGATATTTCGTTCCGCTGGTTGCTTTCAAGCCTCGGGATGCCATCGACACGTTTAACGATCACATGTTAACTCGCAAGGGTTCACGCTCAATCACGCAACTGAAATGGGAAGTGATTGAAGAGTTTCGAGAGACCGGGCGAGACTTTGAGTTTTGGCGTTTGGATGTGGGCAGCATCGTTCCCAAAAGCTCGATGTCAGACGAGCAAAAACAGCAACTAAGAGAATTGATCGCACGAGTTCAAACAACTCCGTCCGGTGATTCGCCTGCGGTGCCTGTCTACGCGGAACGGATTCTGGCAGACGGAGACTTTCCCGTTTATCGGTATCAATACGACTCGACCGATGCCGGCCGCATCTCAGGTTCACCGCTCAGGCCATATCAGACGTCCTCGTCAGAAGTGAATCGGCGATCTGGAGGGCGATTGTTGTTGCAGTTCGGTTTTCTGACTTTTGCTTGTGTGTTCGGTTGCACGATGGTCATACGCGAAATCCGACAACAAGACTTTCTGGGCATGGTTCTACGAGATCTTCTGGTATGCATGATCCCTTTTCTTGCTCTGCTGGTGATCTCACGAATCCGAACGCGGTTTCGCATCACGAAGCTATTCAGGTTGCCGACGGATGAAATTGCTGTGCGGCCTTGCCATGATGGAATCGTAATGGGGACTGCAGACGCCGTGTCCCTGATTCATTGGACTGACATTAATTCGTTTTACGTCAACGACCACTTTGTAGGGTTGCACACCATTCATCAGACCATTCAGATGATACCCAAACGGGCCATTGGCGATGAAGCTGCCGTGGAACGCTTCATTGAATCTGCAATTGAATTGAAGAACGTTGCCGATCGAGAGACTGTGCAAGTCGCTCAAGCCGAACCCGTTCATTCAGACAACCCGTATCAAGCACCCATGAATCAATGAGAGGATTGCACAGAGCATTTGAGTCGCGTCGCTGAGCGACGGTATGCTGAAGCCCGAGGTTTCAACCTGGGGGCACGTTAATTCGGAAAAACGGGAGTCGTGGAGCGACGGCAGTTGGTTGCATGATTGTTATTTTGCTGCCAATTTCTGGCTTCGACTGTCGTCGTTCCACGACTGTATTGGTTTTAATTGTCTTATTCCCCAGACTGAAGTCTCGGGCTGCAAACTGTCGTCGCGTCGCGATTAGTATTCCTTAACCGCTTGATTTTCGGGTAGAGCCATTTGCCAAAATAATGGTGGAGCAGGTTTTTAACCTGCCAATTTTCCGCACGCGGCAGGTTGAAGACCTGCCCCACGTGATTCTGGCAACCCGAAATCCAAGTCGAGATAAACCACCAGGAACCATGTTGAATCACTTGTTGCAAGAACCTCAATCGTTGCTACAGGATTTGTTGCTGAACCAGCGAACGCGTGATGGTCATTGGGAAGGGCTGCTTTCTGAATCGGCGCTTGCCACGGCGACGGCCATCAGTACGTTTTCATTTTATCTGCAGTCGCGGGTGGCTGATTCAGGTGGTGCTGATCTCGATCTAATGCGCAAGCAGGTGATCGCTGGCATCGGTTGGCTGATCGAGCAGCAGAACGAAGACGGCGGTTGGGGAGATACACCGAAGAACGATTCCAACATCTCAACATCGATGTTAGTCATCGCGGCACTCAACGCGGCGGATCAGGCAGACGAGTTCTCGGGGCAGCTTGCGCGAGCCGCAAGTTACGTTGAATCTGAAGGTGGCATTCCTGGACTGAAGAAACGCTACGGTCGTGACAAAACGTTTGCTGTTCCGATTCTTGCCAACTGCGCGATGGCGGGGGTGGTTCCATGGAGCGAAGTTTCAGCATTGCCGTTTGAGGCAGCCGTCGTGCCACAACGCTTTTATCACTTGATGCAGTTGCCGGTCGTCAGCTACGCGATTCCTGCGTTGGTCGCGATCGGGCAGGCCAAGTTCCATTTTGATCCTCCGTGGGACCCGGTCCGAAAAACCATTCGTCGGCTGAGCATCGAACCCGGGCTGAACGTGTTGCAGAAGATGCAACCTGCCAGCGGTGGGTATCTGGAAGCGATTCCGCTGACCAGTTTCGTATCGATGGCACTCATTCGATGCGGCCGAGCCGATCATCCAGTGGTTCGGAAGGGAATCGAATTTCTACTGAATTCGTTTCGTGTCGATCAATACAAGCCCGACGCGCAAGCGAGCGGATCTGCGGAGCCACCCTCGCTTGCGCTTCGGGCTTGTATTGGCACGTGGCCGATCGACACCAATCTGGCGACGTGGAATACATCCCTGTCGATCAACGCGCTTGCCAACGATTCAAATTCATTCAAGCAAATGCTCGAAGCGGATAGCGAACTATGGCGACAATGTCTGGACTGGTTGCTTTCATGTCAAAACACTGAAAAACATCCCTTCACCGGTGCGACGCCGGGCGGATGGGGCTGGAGTGACCTCAGCGGTGCGGTTCCGGATGCGGATGATACGCCTGGCGCGATGCTCGCGCTGCGACGGATTCACGAAGCCAGTCCCCGCTGGCTGGATCGACAGACGAAGCAGCGAATTTCTGTTGCCGCAATCAGTGGAGCCAACTGGTTGTTGGGGCTGCAGAATCGTGATGGAGGCTGGCCCACGTTTTGTCGAGGCTGGGGGAAGCTTCCGTTCGATCGAAGCGGTAGTGATATCACGGCTCATGTGATTCGCGGCTTGCTGGCGTGGCAGCACAACGGGCAGGCAATCGAGAAGGGGTTTCGCTATCTGCAGAAACAGCAACGAACGGACGGCTCGTGGTTGCCATTGTGGTTTGGAAATCAAGATCAGCCGGATGACGAAAATCCCTTCTACGGTACCGCGAAGGTGCTGATGGCTTATCGCGATGCAGGTCGAAACGAAACTTCGATGGCGACAGCCGGTTACAAATGGCTCGTTGAGCACCAGAATGTGGATGGAGGCTGGGGCGGTTCGGATTCGAATGGTAGCAGTGTCGAGGAAACGGCTCTTTGTGTTGAGGCGTTGGCGGGTTGCAATTATGCGGGGGCAGAAAACGCCACAAACGCGGGGCTGGCCTGGTTGATCGAGGCCATTAAATCGGAACGAGTTGAAAACAGTAGCCCGATCGGATTCTACTTTGCCAAACTATGGTACTACGAAAAGCTGTATCCATTGATATTTGCCGCAGGTGCTCTGAATCGAGCCAGTTTTGAGCAGTCTGGATGTTCTGTTGATGACGTGTAGTTGGTACAGTGAGTTGGACGGTTCGTTGATAAGTTAATGCTTGCGTCGAACGCGTTCGGCTGAAAACTGTAATTCTTGAGGAAGCACCTTGGCGACTGTTCCAGATACAACTTCGACCAATCAGACGAACGAAGTCGCGGCTCCTCCGGTTCGTCGTTCACGTCGACGCAAGACGGCTCACTTGAAAATGGTGCCCGACACCAAGGATGCTCGTGAGGCACTTCGATTGCGATGTCGCGAGGTCGCCGCAACGCTCAGCCGTGAGGTTCCTCCCAGCAAGGATGAGCTGGAAGCGATCTGCCGAAAGTTGTTGACTGAGCAGGGGCTGCCCGAGGGATTTCTGGGCTGGACGATGGTGGTTCTGTCCAGTGAATTCTGGGAGGACCAGATCAAGTCGATTCCTTATGACCGTCGATTGTTTCTGCTGCCGCATTGCTTGAAGCATGCCGAGGGTTGTCCTGCCGACTACGACGAATTCGGGCTCGCTTGCAAAACCTGTGGAGCATGCAGCATCGCGGACTTTCGTGGTGCGGCTGAGGAGCTGGGGTACAAAGTGCTGGTTGCAGAAGGATCGCCGATCGTTCTGAAGATCATCGTCAGTGGGCACGTGGATGCGATTGTTGGCGTCGCCTGCTTGAACGTATTGGAAAAAGCGATCGACAAAATCATGTTGGCCGGCATTCCCTGCATGGCCGTGCCATTGCTTTCCAGTGATTGTCGCAACACGAGTGTCGATGAGGATTGGGTCGAGCAGATGGTGCGAGTTCCCTACGATTCGTCGGCTCAGGAAACACGTAGTTACATTCACTTGCTGCGCGAATCGTCTCGACTGTTTGATGCCGATTCATTGCAGCGATTGGTCCCGCGAATTCGCTCGGGTTCAGAATCTGTGGGGCAGGTTTCCAAGCTACCTGTTTCCGTCGATCCAATCGCGGCCACCGAGTCCATCGCTTACGATTTTCTATCGGCCGGCGGTAAGCACTCTCGACCGTTTATCACGTTGGCAGTCTACGATGCCGTGCAGGGCGGAGCAGCAACAGCCGCCGATGGTGCGGATGTGGTTGCCAACTATCCCGATGCGATCCGTCGTGCTGCGATGGCGATTGAAACCTTCCACAAAGCGTCACTCGTTCACGATGACATTCAGGACGGCGATCGCTACCGATATGGCGAAGACGCGCTGCATGTCAAACACGGCGTGCCGACGGCCATTAATGTCGGCGACTACTTGATTGGATTTGGATATCGTTTGGTCAGTGGCGATCGAGCCGAGCTGGGCCATGAAGCTGCCGCAGATATTCTGGATTGCCTTGCCGATGCTCACCTGAGACTATCCGAAGGGCAAGGAGCCGAATTGATCTGGAGAGATGCGACGGACAAATGTCTGAAGCCAATCGACGCGCTGAAAGTTTATGCTTTGAAGACGGCTCCGGCTTTCGAGGCGGCGTTTTACACGGGATTGCGTCTGGCAGGACCGGCTGACGAATATCGCCAACCGGTGCGTCAGTTTGCCAGGAATCTGGGTGTTGCGTTTCAGATTCTTAACGACTTGAAGGACTGGGAACATGACGAGGACAATAAGCGTGCGATGGGGACTGACCTGCTGGCCGGGCGTCCGACGGTGCTGTGGGCATTGGCATTGGCAAATTTGAAGGAAGAACTGAAACTCGAACTGATGGACTTGGTTTCACCCGACTGCTCGTTGCCGCCCGACCAGCGTTTGATGAGGGCTCGGCATCTGTACTTTGAAGCGGGAGTTTTTGAGAAAGCGTATCGACTGGTCGATAAGCATCAACAGAAGGCCGAAGAAATCGCTGACGAGTTGAAACCGGACGAACTGCGAAGATTGATGTATTATCTGGTCGATACGGTTCTTGATCGCACTGCGGAAGTCAAACCAACGATCCAGATCAAGCATCTGTCGTTTGAGGAAACGTTGCCGATCGTTTCGTGAAGGTTGTTCGATAACTGTCTCACAATTTCTCAACCCGAAGCGTCAGCGAGGGACGGACCTCAGGAATTCCCTCGCTGACGCGTCGGGTTTTGATCTGTTGAGAGGGATCGGGACAAGTTCTCACTCCAACTGGTATCTCCTTGCCGTTTTACAGATCGAATAATGAAAAACGTGGACTCCGCAAACTCCGTCGACATCAGTGAAGACGCCATTGTCGCGTGTTCCGACAACCAGATGAACGCGCTGCTGGATCTGTTTCGCTCTGCAAGTTCCACCAACTGGAAGTTTCGCAAGGTCGGTGTCGAATCGCTGACCGCCGATGCTGCCGACCTGTTGGCTCATCACCACCACATGACGGTGACTCTGGAAAAATACCACGGTTGCCCGGTCGATGTGCATGTGCTCGAATTTCACAGCGAAGGCGATCACTATGCTCGAAAGATCAAGTTGACCCGGCAGTCGGATGACTCGGTCGTGATGTTCGGCGTCGTTCGTATGGACAAAACAGTTTTTTCCGACGCAGTTCGCGAAGAGATTGAAAGTCAGCAAACGCCACTTGGTCGAGTGCTGATCGAAAACAACGTCCTGCGAGTCGTCAAACTATTGGGGCTGTATCGCATTGAGGCTTCGGGCGATCTGGCCGATTCATTTGGCGTCGATGCAGGCACCGTCTGTTTCGGCCGCACGGCTTTAATCTATTGCGATGGAGCCAAGGCAATCGAACTGCTGGAGATCGTTCCGGGAGAGTAGCGTTGGAAGGGTAGGGCTCCGTCCATTCGCTGATGTGTGATACCCGGTTTTACGTCGTCAGGAAGATATATTCGCTCGATTCGATCAGTTATTGAACTTACCTGAATCTCCGGAGTCTCGGATAATGTGGGGCAGGTTTTCAATCTGCCATCCAGAGACCATTGGCAGTTTGAAAACCTGCCCCACAATTACTGAAAGACATCTCAACCTCAAACCGAAAACCACCACAAGATGAAAACTGTACTTTGGATTCTGATCGCGATTCTGATTGTCGCTCATCAGGACTTCTGGAATTGGAATGATGGGACACTCGTTCTCGGATTCATTCCAATCGGCCTTGCCTATCACATGGGAATTTCCCTCGGGGCCGGAATCGTCTGGTTTTTGATGGTCAATCTGGCTTGGCCCAAACAGCTGGATGAAGTCGAATCCGAAGAGTCGACGGAGGTTTCATCATGAATCCCGGTCAGATCCGACTTGCGATTATCGCCACCTATTTGTTGCTGCTGCTGGGGCTGGGCTTCATTGCCAGCCGTAGCTTCAGCGGCACGAAAAAAGATTATCTGTTGGCCAGTCACTCGATTGGGCCTTTCCTGCTATTGATGTCGGTGTTTGGCACCACGATGACCGCCTTCGCGCTCGTTGGGTCGACCGGCGAAGCTTTCAAGGAAGGGATCGGCGTTTATGGGATGTTGGCGTCGAGCAGCGGTATTATTCACAGCCTTTGCTTTTTCGTGATTGGTGTGAAGATTTATTCCTTCGGTCGAAAGTATGGCTATACAACTCAGATTCAGTTCTTTCGTGATCGGTTGGAAAGCGATTTGATCGGAGTTCTGCTGTTTCCGATTCTCGTTGGACTGGTGATTCCTTATCTGTTGATCGGCGTGATGGCATCCGGAACGGTGATCCAGGCGATGACAGCAGGAGCGTTTCCCGATTGGTCATCGTTTGCCGCATTGAAACCGGATGGAACGCCCAGCCCCATGCATGGTGGCGTGCCGACGTGGCTGGGGTCAGCAGCGATTTGCGTCGTGGTGTTGATTTACGTTTTCTTTGGCGGAATGCGAGGAACCGCGTGGGCGAACGCTTTTCAAACGATCGTGTTCATGGTGCTGGGGATCGTCACGTTTGTTTCGTTGGCCAACAAGATCGGTGGTCAGGAAACGTTTGTCGAAAGCCTGAAAGCAGCTTCCTCGCAAGTAGCGGAATCCCATACGACTCGATCGGAAATGTCGACATCCAAGTTTTTGACTTACATGTTGATTCCGCTGTCCGTCGGCATGTTTCCTCATCTTTTTCAGCACTGGCTTACCGCCAAATCGGCCAGAAGTTTCAAGCTGTCTGTTGTTTGTCACCCGTTGTTCATCATGATCGTGTGGGCTCCTTGCGTGTTAATCGGGATCTGGGCGACGACTCAGAATATTCCGCCTGTGGTTTCGGCGAATGGCGTGCTGGCGTTCCTCGTCAAATCGAAACTGTCAACGTGGCTGGCAGGTTTGTTGACGGCCGGAATTTTGGCCGCGATCATGTCCTCGCTCGATAGTCAGTTTTTGTGTGTTGGGTCGATGTTTACCAACGACATCGTTGAACACTACATCGGTAAGGAACGGCTTTCCGATACGGCACAGGTTTGGATTGCCCGGGCATTCGTGATTTTGATCGTGGCAGTGACTTATTGGCTAAGTCTGAAAGGCTACAAGAGTGTCTTCACGCTGGGAGTCTGGTGCTTCAGTGGTTTCGCTTCCTTGTTCCCGCTGGTTTTTGCTGCGTTGTATTGGCGAAAGCTGACGGCAGCCGGAGCGTTGTCGGCGGTGTTGGCCATGGTTGGAAGCTGGCTGTACCTGTTCCGAGATTCGGGCTGGGGAGCCGATACGAAATACGTGATCAACGTGGGCGGTTTCGAGATCATGCCAGTTGTGGCGATCTTTATGTGCACCCTCGTCGCGATGGTGGCGACGTCGTTGATGACATCGCCACCCAGTGAGAAGACGCTGGCAAAGTTCTTTGGTTCGTAGTGACCGGATTCATCCGGACCATCGTAATCGTTTGTTTTACAGCCGGATAAATCCGGTTACTGCGAGCCTTATGTCAGCACGTCATCGAAAGAAACTGAACTCGATCGAAAGTGACCAACATTTCATTCAGATGATGGAGTGGCTGGCGATGGAGTCGCAGGCAGAAGTCGCCCGCATGGCCGAGCGACGGCAACGGATGAACTCAGCGGCGGCTGAAAAAGGTGGCGAGACCATACTCGATTTGGCGATGGTTGATCACCAGAACGGTTTGGGCGGCCGAAACTTGTTCTCGTTCAAACGTCGGGATATCAACAAGCCGATGCCTTGGCACCGTCTGCGTGTGGGTAGTCCGGTGGTGGTTTCAGATTTTCACGACGCGGCCGGACAATCGGTGGCGGGCGTGGTCAGCAGTCGCAGCAAAGACGGCATTCAGGTTGCCGTGGATCATTGGCTGGACGGAGACTGTTTCCGTATCGATCTGGCTGCTGATGAGGTTACTCGGCAACGCCAGCTGGCGGCCATCGGCGCCGCAAGGGACTCGCGAGGGCGTGTGGGGCAGTTGCGCGAGGTGATGATGGGCGAAAAGCAACCGCGATTTGCCGAGGCGCTGCCCGACGTTCAGTTTCACGCAGATTTGAATCTGTCGCAGCAAGAAGCGGTGCGGTTTGCGTTGGCGGCCGAGGACATGGCGGTCATTCACGGGCCGCCCGGAACGGGGAAGACGACGACGGTTGTCGAACTGATCGTGCAGGCGATCGAACGTGGTCAAAGCGTGCTCGCTTGCGGGCCGAGTAACACAGCGGTGGATAACCTGCTGGAGAAACTGGTTGCCGCGAAGCAGAAAGTGGTGCGGATCGGGCATCCGGCTCGCGTGGCCGAACGACTGCGTGAATACACGTTGGACGGTCTGGTGGAGCAGCACGAAAACCAATCGGTGATTCGGGACCTGTACCGCGAAGCCGAACAAATGTTCCGCCGCGCCGCGAAATGGACTCGCAGCAAGCGGGCTCGCGGCGAACGCCAGGAAATGCGACGCGAGGCCAACGAGCTGAAACAGCACGCTCGGCTGATGGAGCAACAGGCAATCGATTCAACGCTCAACCGAGCCCAGGTCATCTGCGCGACGACGACCTTCAACGAAAATCTGTTAGGTGAGCGTTGGTTCGATCTGGTCGTGATCGATGAAGCTTGCCAAAGCGTTGAGCCCGGTTGCTGGCAGCCGATCCTTCGCTGCGACAAGGTGGTGATGGCGGGCGACCCGATGCAGTTGCCACCGACCGTGCTGTCCAGCGAAGCCGCCAGGCAGGGGTTTGCATTGAGTTTGCTAGAGCGTCAACTGAACATCTACGGCGATCAAGTCACGCGTTTGCTGAACGTGCAGTATCGAATGCACCAGCAGATCATGACGTTCTCGTCGGATCATTTTTATGCAGGACAGCTGATCGCTGATGAAAGCGTGGCGGAGCATCAACTACACGATCTTCCGTCAGTGGAGGAAAACGAACTGACGCGCGAACCCGTCACGTTCATCGATACCGCAGGCGCTGGCTGGGATGAGGAAATTGAGCCCGAAGGCCTGAGTAAACTTAATCCTCAGGAAGCTGCCTTGGTGGTCAAGAAGGTCGCGGCGATGGCCGAAGTTGGCGTACCGTCAGAGGACATTGCGGTGATCGCCCCGTACGCGGCTCAGGTTCGTTTGATTCGGCAGCTGCTGGCCGAATCCCTTGATGGAGGTGAACCCGAAGTCGACACCGTAGACGGATTTCAAGGCCGCGAAAAGGAAGTGGTGGTTATTTCGCTGGTTCGATCAAACAGTGAAGGCGAGATCGGATTCCTTTCGGACGAGCGACGCATGAATGTCGCACTGACGCGGGCTCGCAGGAAATTGATCGTCATCGGCGACAGTGCCACGCTGGGAGGTCACGAGTTCTATCAATCGTTGCTCGAATATTTTGAAGAGCTGGGCGTGTATCACACCGTTTGGGAAGAGAGCTGATACAAGCACGAAGCGCCAGCGAGTGTGTTTTCGTGCGAAAATTGGAGACGGAATACGCTCGCTGGCGCTTCGTGCTCGTATTTTGAAAGCTAATCCAACTCGCGAATCTCGACGCGGCGGAACTCGATCGGGTGGCTTTCCGATTGCAGTGAAATGGTTCCGCTACTCAGCAGGTAATCTTCGGGCTTGTTTTTGCCCTCTTGTAACGAATCGAAAACCTCTTCGGAAACTTTCAGAGTCTTGATCGCCTCAGCCGTACGATTGTCCAACTGCGGTTTCTGATATTCCAGTACGACTTCGTCACCAACCTTGTGACGAATTACCTCGTTGCCGCGTACTTCGACGATGACGGTGATCCATTGGCCAACGGGTACTTTCGGGCCAGTCGAATCGAAGCAATGTTCCGTGAACAGTTGCCCATCGCGTTCGACGTTTGTGCCGGGAGTACAACAGCGTAACGTCATCAATCCTTCCCCGTTCTGGTCGCAACCTTTCAGTTGGACTTCGATCGATGCGGGCGCAGACTGGTCGAGGGTCATGGTTTTGGGATCTTGACCGTGAATCATGATGCCACTGTTGGCCCACGCCCATCCGGGGCCGTCGGAAAGTTGTTCTCCAACGAATCGATATTCGACTCTCAGGTCGTAGCTTGAAAACGGAGTCTCGTAGAACAGAACACCGGGTCTATCCTTGTACTGGTCCTCGTACTGATCGTAGTTGACGGTCAGCAGGCCATTTTCGACTCGGAAGGTATTCAGCGGATCTTCACCCAGCGGAAAAGTACGGATCTTGGGTGTCCACCCGGTCAGGTCCTTTCCGTTGAACAAGGGTCGCCAGCCGTCTGCGTCGGGTGCGGTTCTGGAATTTGCACCGAGCGAATCCGAAGTTGAAATGCTCGCAGATGTCGGTTCCGGGTCGGAAGCAGTGCTGCAACCATCGAGAATTGACACGCAACCGATCAATAAGAGAGCCGCGAACGGTGAAATTGGCGAGTTTTGCATCATCTTCGGTGGTGTGCTTCGTTGTCGGGAATTTCGTTGATGAATCGGGTTTATCACGCCGATAGCCCACTATCTGGAACCGTTACGCCTTGTCACGAGGCCGCTTTATTCAGCAAAAGCTGTCCAGTTTTATGCCTTGCAGCAAAATCATCATTTTGCATAATACGTGGCTCAGATTTGAGCGTCCGAGGTGGACGTTCGGACTTATTTGAATTAGATCACAACCGAATAACAAAACAATTACAGGGTTCTATCTTGGCCAAGATGCGACGAAAGATGACGCGGCGAAAGCCGAAAACCACCACACGCACCGTCCAGAAGGATCCGTTGTACGTCGATGGCGAGCGTCCCAGCCCAATGTATGTTGACTACAAAGACGTGGAATTGCTGAAGAAGCTGGTCAACCGTCACGGAAAAATTGTTGGTCGTCGCAAGACCGGCTGCACCGCGATCAGTCAGCACGCAGTGACCGATGCGATCAAACGAGCTCGTTTCATGGCACTGTTGCCTTACGTTGGCGACTGAGGGAGGGCGATTAAGTTTGCCTCAAAACAGTGTGAAAGTATTTCAGGCCTGTCGGTTTTTTCGGCGGGCCTTTTTGTTTGTACGTTCGTAGTAAAGGCTTCAGCCTTTCGAAACCTAACAAGCGACTAACGCCGTTACTACAAGCTTCGTGTTTAGCTTTGAATTACTCAAACAAAATGCCCGAACCATTCAAAATCAAGCGTCGTGTTGAGTTCCGCGAAACGGACACCGCTGGTATTGTGCACTTCTCCAACTTCTTCGCTTACATGGAGCAGGCCGAGCATGAGTTGTTACGGCACGTTGGAATGGGCGTGATCTGTGAAATTGACGGGCAGTCGATCAGTTTTCCTCGCGTCAATGCCGAGTGCAATTACCGGCTGGCGATTCGATTTGAAGATGTGATCGATGTCCATGTGAGAGTCGATCGCATCGGTTCAAAGAGCATTACCTACGGTTTCGATTTTCAACTGGATGGCAAAGCGGTTGCGGATGGATCCATCACCGTTGTTTGTTGCCAGTTCGAACACGGCAAAAAACCGGTTGCGATCGAGACACCTCAGAAGTTCATCGACGCCATCAAGCCTTGGTTGGGTGAGAGCGAGTAACAAGAAACGAGTCTGCCACCTCAAGTCTGATGCGTGAAGTCTGAAAACCTTGTCCACTTACCTGCAAAATCTGACGATCCGATTAGCGGGTGGCCTTTCCGGGATTTCTTCGGACCGGCGAGATCGGCACGCGAACTATCTGATCGACGCTCAGCAACCCGATGGTGGGTTCGCGGGACGGATGGGCGGTAGTGACTTGTACTACACCGCTTTTGCATTGAGGGGGCTTTCGATCCTTGATCGGCTGGATGCGGATGTGGGCGAAAAAGCGGGCGACTTTGTTCGCAAGCAGATGTCGACCAAACAGACCATCGTCGACTTCTTTTCGTTGTTTTATGCGGCCAGCCTGCTGCTGATTTTTGCGGGCGTGAACGTGTTCGAGGATGCCGACGAGCGATGGCCGGATCAGGTGGCCGACTTTCTGGAGACGTTGCGGCGTGACGACGGTGGTTACGCTAAAGCGGCCGAAGGTCACGCAGGTAGTACCTATCATACGTTTCTGGTGTTGCTGGTGCTTGAGCTGTTGGACCGCCCCGTCGCAGACCGGGAAGGCGTGATTCGCTTTCTCGAATCCCAACGTGAAACGGACGGAGGCTGGCGTGAAATTCGAGCCAGCAAGCGAGCAGGAACCAATCCAACGGCTGCCGCTGTCGCCAGTTTGTTGATGCTGGACGCGGTCGACGAGGCCAAAGACCCGGAGCTGGTAGCGACGACTCTGGATTTCCTGGTTGAGATGCAAACCGACGAGGGAGGACTTCGCGCCAATACGCGCATTCCGATCGCGGATCTGCTAAGCTCATTCACCGGAGGCTTGACCTTGGTTGACCTGCAGGCGTTCGATGAGATTGATATCCCGGCGTTTCGCAGGTTTGTTGAAACGATGGAACGACCTGAAGGAGGCTTTCAAGCAGCCGCGTGGGATGACGCCCATGACGTCGAGTACACGTTCTACGGACTCGGGTGTCTTGCCCTGCTTGCCTGATTCGGGTGACTGATCTTTCCCGCATTTTCATCTGTTATGCCAGACTTCATTGCAACCGACATCGTCAAGGAATTCGCAACCAATCGCGAACCGTTGCGCGTTCTTGATGGGGTCAATGTGGAACTTGATCGCGGGCAGAATCTGGCGATCGTCGGACCAAGTGGCAGCGGAAAAAGCACATTTCTTCACCTTGCCGGCACGCTGGATCGACCGACATCCGGATCGATCAACTTGAATGGTACTGAAATCAGTGGGCTACCTGATAACCGATTACCTGCGTTTCGCAATGAGCAAGTTGGGTTCGTTTTTCAGGAGCATCATCTGTTGCCTCAGCTGACGGCGCTTGAGAACGTGTTGCTGCCGACCCTCGCGAAGGGACAATCGCTACCATCGCAAAACGACCGTGCTGAAAGTTTGTTGGAACTGGTTGGGCTTGCCGATCGGTCTCAGCATCTTCCTGCATCAATGTCGGGTGGCGAACGACAGCGAGTCGCTGTGGCTCGTGCTTTGATCAACGAACCCGTGCTGCTGTTGGCCGATGAACCGACCGGCAGTCTTGATCAGGAAAATGCGGACAAGATTGGAAAACTGTTGCTGGATCTTCAAGCAGAATCCGATGCGATCTTGATCTGTGTGACTCATAGCGAACGGCTGGCTGATTGTTTTGATCGGAAAGTACGTTTGGTGGGCGGCAAATTTGAGTCCAGATAAAGTCGCTCTTCACCGACTTGAGTGGCTTTGAAAGCCTTCGGCAACGGCCTCATCCGGGGCGATCGAACGAGATCATCTAAACTCGGGGCTTCCATCGCGAGCGATCGACGAAGACTCCTCCGAAGGCAATGCGCTCGCCCCAGACACCATGTGATAAAAACGAGCCGTCAATACAACGGCAGCTGTTCCTAAAGCGACCGCCGCACCGTACCAGAATCCGATCGGTCCAAAGTCTAAGGTGTAGCTGAGTAGCAAACACGCGGCCAGTCCGACGACCCAGTACGAAATCAGCGACAACACCATCGCCGCGCGAGTGTCCTTGAGTCCTCGCAGGCAGCAGGATGCAACGACTTGAATTGCGTCGAACAATTGAAACGTTGCCGCAACTCGCAGAAAAGAAACGGCTGTTCGAGTCGTCGCAGCGTTCTCTGGGTTGTCGATGTCAAAGTACAGACGCAGCACGGCCTCGGGCAGGAACCAGAAAACGAGACCTGATCCGATCGAGTACGTCAACGCCATCAGCATGCCCGCGTAACCAGCTGCCGCCGCATCGTCCAGTGAACCTCGACCAATTGCGTTGCCGACTCGAATGGAAGCTGCCAGTCCCATCCCAAGCGGAATCATGAAGCTGATGGACGCCGATTGAATGGCAATCTGATGAGCCGCGAGTGGCTCGGTCCCGAACTTTCCGATCAAAAACGCCATCATGCTGAACAGCCCGATTTCAAATCCAATCGTCAGGCCGATTGGTGCACCAATCCGTATGATTTCGAAGATTGTCTTCAGGCATGGAAACGGGCGAAGCGAGACGACTGGATAGTCTGCATACCGAAAACGAATGTAGATCGCCATGGTGATAAACATCACGCTGTACACAATCGCGCTGGCGTAGCCGGTACCGACCAATCCCATCGACGGAATCCAAAGCCATCCAAAAATCAGGATTCGGTTGGCGATCACGTTCATGACCACGCCAAGGAAGCAGATCAACATGATCGGCCTGGTATCTGAATGTCCCTCCAGAAATCCTCGCAGCGAGAACAGGCCGAAGGTCGCCGGCAACCCCCACGAAATCGCGCGAAGGTAGGCCGAAGCAAGTTTGGTCGTTTCAGGTGATTGCCCCGACCAGATCAACCACGGATCGATACTCATGAAGATGATCGCCGTTATGGGAACCAGCGAGAAACCCAACCAAAGGCCTTGCTGAGCGACCATGGACGCTTCGGCCGAATCCTTGGCTCCGACGGCCTGAGAAACCATTGGCCCAACGGCCAGAATCATTCCGGATAGAATAAACACCACAAAGAAAAAAACGGTTCCGCCGATGGCGATGCCTGCCAGCGATTGCTCCCCAAGTCGCCCCACCATCATCGTATCGACGAAAGATAACGAATTCTGCGCCAGCTGAGCCAGAATCAGTGGCCACGCGATTTGGGCAAGTTGAAAGAACTCACGCGAGCTGGGAAGTTGAGGTTGAATCATGGCCGTGAGTTGCTTTGCGAATTGTCTGGCCGACCTTGGCCATTCTTATGCGACCGAATCATGTTTGGCACAGAGCGTTACGTGGGCAGAAGGTTCGGGCAAGAATTGTGATTGTTTCCTGCTATTCCGCAACCTCTTGGGTGAAAGCGAGTTTCATCAAGTGGTCCAACAGACCTGAATTGACCGATCGTGGAAATTCTCTCCGCCAAATCTGCTGGCGCGTAAGCAAGACTCAAGCTGGTCAATTCAGCTTAGCCAGACCACCAGGTTGTACTTAGCCAGACCACCAAGTTGTCGTTGCCTCGTTCGAGATCGCGAAGTCGATGTGCAACCGCACGTTCATCGGATCCACCACTATCACGAGAAAAATTGCCATGAGCCCACGCGCTTCTGACCACCCGACCCAAACGGTTTTTTCCTTTCGAAGAATTCGATTCATCGTCGGCCTGACGGCGATCACTTTGATGGTTGGCGCTGGTTCGGCCGGTTTGGCTGCCCAGGAGCCAGCGACGACGGACGCCTTGGCGGATACGTATCAACCAACTGCTGAATCGCTGGCGGCTCACGATGAAGCACCCGAGTGGCTTCGCGATGCCAAGATCGGAATCTATTTTCACTGGGGAGTTTACAGTGTTCCGGCTTACGGCAGCGAATGGTACCCTCGCAACATGCACTTGCCGAATCGGCATGAGTACAGGCACCACGTAAAAACGTATGGTCAGCCGAGTGAGTTTGGTTACCACGACTTCGTCAAGGACTTCACGGCCGAGCACTTTGATGCATCGGAATGGGCGGAGCTGTTCGAAAAGACCGGAGCACGATTTGCCGGACCGGTTGCCGAACACCACGATGGGTTCAGCATGTGGGACAGCGAGATCACTCCCTGGAATGCCGCCGACATGGGACCCAAACGCGATATCACCGGACAACTGGCGGACGCACTGCGTGAACGCGACATGAAGCTGATCACGACGTTCCATCACGCAAGGCACTTGCAGCGAAATAAGGAGCCACTTGAGCTTGATTCCGAGCCGGGTAAGAAAATCGATTTCAAGAACCTGCCCGGCTTTGACGGGGCGAGTCATTATCCTTTTTTCAAAGGCCAGCCACCAACGTCCGATGATCCGAAGCTGGCGATGCTCTACGGCAACATGCCGGAAGAAAAATGGTTGGAGGAAGTCTGGCTGGGCAAGCTGAAAGAAGTCATCGCGAGGTACCAACCGGATATCATCTGGTTCGATTCGTGGTTGGACAGAATTCCTGAAGAGGTACGCTTCGAGTTCGCCGCTCATTATCTGAATGAAGCGAAGAAGTGGGGCCGTGAAGTGGTGATCGTTCGCAAGCAGGAGGATCTGCCGCTTTCGTTTTCAATTCTCGATCATGAAAAAGCTCGTACCAGTGGAGCCAGCAAGGACGTCTGGATGACCGACGATACGATCAGTACCGGATCCTGGTGTTACACGAATAACCTGAAAGTGAAACCAGCTGCGGACGTGATTCACGCGACGGTCGACACGGTCAGCAAGAACGGCATCGTATTGCTGAACATCAGCCCGAAAGCCGATGGCTCGATTCCCGACGATCAACGCAAGACCATGTTGGAACTTGGGGAATGGTTAGAGACTCACGCTCAGGCGATTTACGGGACTCGTCCGTGGATCACGTTCGGCGAAGGCCCCACGAAGGAACCGACCGGCGGCTTCAAAGAGCATAAGAAGTTTCTGAAACTGAAATACAGTGCGAAAGACGTTCGATACACCGCCAGCAAAGACGGAAAACTGGTTTTCGCCACATTGCTGGGCAAGCCGGAAGCGGGTTCGACAGTCGAACTGAAATCATTCGTTGATTTTGACGGGAAAGTCGCAGGTGTCGCCGCGTTGCCGATCGACGGCGGGATCGATTTTGAACGGGCAGAGACCGGCACGCTGTCATTTACCGTTCCGGAAGGCTTGCCATCTGAGGCCGCAAATGTGTTCGTCATTGCGGTCGAGTGAGATGTGGGCCGTGGCAGAGAGGCACGACGATGTTACGGCATTGCGGACTACACCATTCCAGCCGACAATGTACGTTTTCGTTGGCGTTCCTGACATCATTGAGGTCGCAATGCAGTATTTTCTACTCGCGGCAGTTTGGGTTGGAATGGTCGTGGTTGGAATTATGTCCCCGGGAGCAAATTTGCTCAGGCAAGTTATTCCATTTGTAATCTACGGATCTTTTATCTGCGCGATCGTGACCAGTTTTTTTTGTGTTGAACGAAAACGAATCCTTGCTGTCAGTTACGGAGCGGTTGGCTTGGGGCTGACGACAATGGTGCTGTTTGGTTTGTTGGATGCGAAGTACTTCTCTGTCGCATTGACTGAATTTGCATTCAAAGCAAACCAGCTCACCAAGCCTCATGACTTGTACGTTTACGGTCTGCAGATTTTGTGTCCTGCTGCGCTGATTCAACTTGTTTCGGCAACAGGCGCACTCATGTCGAGGTGGTTTGTTTCATAGGGCCGAATTTCTTTTGCTTGTTCACCATCTCTTCTTCATGCTTTCTTTGTGCTGATTCAGTATGCTCACGCGTTGGCAGTTAATTCAACGAAGCCTGCTGCATCATTGGCGATCGAATCTTGCGATCGCGATGGGAGTTGCCGCTGCAACAGCCGTGCTGTCAGGCGCTCTGATGGTTGGCGACAGCATGCGAGGCAGCTTGCGCGGGCTGACGCTCGATCGATTGGCCGGCATTGACCAATTGATTGTTTCGGAAGGGTTTTTCCGCGAAGCGTTAGCGGATGACCTTCAGAATCTGGACGTTGTTCGCGAACAGTACGATCAAGTCGTGCCCGTGATCTTCTTTCCCGGTGGGACGGTTGAAAATGAATCCGCGAATGCCCGATCTTCCAACGTGACTGTCATTGGTGCGAACGAAAACCTGATTGAGCTGGGGTCGCCGGAGAATTGGCCCGGTCCGATGCCAACAGGTGAGAGCGTGGTCATCAATCAGGCACTGGCGGAAGACTTGGGGGTGACCGCGGCGGATGTCGAAGCGGGCGAGGTCACGCTGACACTGCGGATTCCCAAGCGAGACCAATTGCCCTCTGACAGCTCGCTGGGCAAGAAAGAAGGTTTGATCGAGAGCCTTGTGGGTTTGAAGGTTGATTTTATTCTTCCGACCGCCGGTTTGGGGCGATTTGGTTTACATCCGACTCAGGCGGATCCGCTGAACATCTACGTGCCGATCGATCTGCTGCAGGATGCCTTGTCTCGTACGGTGCTCAAGCACAAATCGTCTGCTAAGCAGGCCAACATGCTGATGCTGTCGTCGAAGGGCGACGAATTGATTCCGGAGTCCGTTTCCGATCGGCTGCGAAAGTCCATGCGACCGGCGATGGAAGATCTGGGCCTGATCATGAAACGAGCCACGCTGACTTTCAGTGAGCCCAATGAGGAAGGTGACGAAGTAACCACCAGTTCACCCTCCGAAACGGTCTTCGACTATTGGGCCCTGTCATCAGACCGTCTGGTGATGAACGATTCGGTGGCCGCGTCGATACAAAAAACTTTTCCAGATGCGAAGCCGATTTTTACCTATTTAGCCAACGACATTCGTATCGCTGATTCGGGAGAAGAGTCGGGCGTGCCGTTTTCCATGGTCGCGTCGATCGATTTTGATTCATCGTTCCAGCCCGAATCTGCGGTCTCGGGCGATCCCATCAAAGCGTTAAACGAAACTGGCAAAAACGAGATTGTGCTGAATCAGTGGGCGGCCGATGATTTGGAAGCCAAAGTGGGCGATGAGATCGAGCTGACGTTTTTCGAACCCGAATCAGAAGGTGGAAAGCAAGTCGAACTTGTGGCGACATTCACGCTCGTAGATATCGCAAAACTGGTTGAACCAGACGAGGGGCCAATCGTCAGGCGTCGCGGCAAGATGGAGCCGGCGATTTTCTCGGCGCGACCCACGCTTGCCAATGATATGTACCTGACGCCAGAGGTGCCGGGACTGACCGACGCGGCCTCGATCGAGAACTGGGATCTTCCTTTCGAGACCGCCGATAAAATTCGCTCCGAAGATGACGAATACTGGACGCTTTATCGGACGACTCCGAAAGCGTTTGTCTCTCTGGCCGCTGGGCAAGAATTGTGGAACAGTCGTTTTGGAAACACGACCGGGTTTCGAATCCCGATTTCGGCAGGCGATCGGACTCAGATTGAACAGAAGATCTCAAGTGCGATGACGATCGATCAAGCCGACACCGGTTTGCAATTGGTCGATATCAAGCGGCGTGGGCTGGAGGCTTCGTCGGGTTCGACTCCGTTTGACGTGCTGTTTCTGGCGTTAAGCATGTTCGTGATCGCTTCGGCGCTGATTCTGGTTGCGTTGTTGTTTCGGTTGGCATTGCAACAAAGGGCCAGCGAGTTGGGTGTGATGGCAGCGGTTGGTCTGGATCAGGCGACGGTCCGTCGAAACTTCATGCTGGAGATGCTGCTGGTGGCGGCGATTGGAGCATGGTTGGGAATTCAGTTGGGCGTTGCGTACGCAGCAACGATTATTTACGGCCTGACCACATGGTGGGTTGGCGCGATTTCGCGACCGTTTTTGAAACTACACATCAGTCCGACCAGCCTGGTCATCGGTCTGCTGTTCGGTTTGCTGGTTTGCGTTGTCACGATTTTCTGGTCGCTTCGAGCAGCGGGGAAACAGAGCGCGACGAGCTTGTTGGCAGGTCAATTGGATGAAAAAACAGGATCATCTGCGCCGAAGCCCGCGCGACGTTGGCTTGTTTGGTTATTGGTTTTGATTGCGTTGGGCCTGAGTGTGATGGCGACGGGTCTGGCGGGAGAAGCTCAGGCGGGAGCTTTTATGGGAGCCGGCTTTCTGGTTCTGGTCGCGATGCTGATGTCTGTGCTGCAATGGCTGAAACAACCCAGCGTTGGGCGAGAAACCACAGGCCTTGGTGCGGTCAATTCGTTGTCCGGCATGGCCAGTCGAGCAGCCAGCCGAAACCCACTTCGCAGTGCGTTGACGATGGGGCTGGTTGCGGTCGCCAGTTTTTTAATCGTGGCGGTCAGCTCGTTTCGCCTGAGCCCCAACGAGTCCGGGACGGCCGGTTTCGATTGGATCGCTACCAGCAGTCAGCCGATCATCGATCCGATTGATTTGGCTGAATCGGCTTCGGGTGCTCGGGGGCCGAGCGTTTTTTCATTTCGTTATCAAGATGGTGAAGACGCCAGCTGCAATAACCTTTACCAGTCGACTCAGCCCCGAGTTCTTGGAGTTCCGCAAACGTTTGTTCGTTCGTTCGACGAAGGGGGCGAAAATCATGACACTCCGTTTGCGTGGGGAGGAAACCTCGCGAAGGACGATGTGGAACGATCCAATCCGTGGCGTTTGCTGAATGATCAAGTTCACGCGGGAACCGAAGAAGATCCGATTCCCGTTTTGATCGACAAGAATACGGCAAACTACAGCCTGAAAATTTATCTGCCGGGAACCGTGTTCAAAGTCGACTACGACTCGGGCCAGACGATTCACTTTGTCGCGGTCGGGTTTCTGGCAAACACGATTTTGCAAGGAAGTTTGATCGCTTCGGAGCAAGATTTTCTGAACGCGTTCCCGTCTGCATCCGGCTACCAATATTTCCTGATCAAGGAATCGAGTGACTCGAAGGTTGCAGCTGATCTGGAATCCCGTTTCGAGGACTACGGCTTTGATGCTCGAGCGGCCGACACGACGTTGGCCGGTTTCATGAGTGTCCAAAACACCTACCTGAGTACGTTTCAGTCCTTGGGCGGGCTTGGACTGCTGCTGGGCACGTTTGGGCTGGCTGCCGTGCAGCTGCGTAGCGTGCTGGAACGAAAACGAGAACTCGCGCTGATGCAGGCGGTCGGTTTTGGGCGGGCTCAGTTGTCTCGCATGATCTTGCTGGAAAACGTGTGGCTGCTGACGGCCGGCTTGGGTATCGGGGTGGCGGCAGCCTTGTTTTCCACGTTACCACATTGGGTGATCGGAAACGCCTCGATTCCTTGGATCGAACTGATGGTAATCTTTGCAGCGATTTTGCTGGCAGGTCTTTTAGCTGCGTGGCTTGCATCACGCGTGGTGGCTCGGATGCCGTTGCTGGAATCGCTGCGTGTGTAGGTCGGAGTCGAAGGAAGCCTGTCTTCTGTGTGAACCAGTTCCGGGAGGGCGAAGCTCCGTCTGAGCCAGCGGAGGCAGCCGAGTCAGGTATCGGTTTGATGGTTTGGCTTTCGATTCACCAGGGGCGGACGGATCCTTCCTCTCCCAACGATGAACCTCCGTGCAGGAGGACTTGTCCATCCCATGGTGGTTGAATTAAACTGTTCCCGTCAGCCAATCGTTGTTTCAAACGACGACTGCGATGTGCCGGTGTGGCGGAATTGGCAGACGCGATGGATTCAAAATCCATTGGGGGCAACCCCGTGGAGGTTCAAGTCCTCTCGCCGGTACTTTTAGTGAAAAACAGAAAGCCGAGTGCAGACAAATCGTCTTCACCGGCTTTTTTCACATCCAACGTCGGTTTTCTGACTAGTCAGGCCCTTTGGCAGCAAGCAAATCCGCGTAGGCGAGACTAACGCTTTCTGCCTTCAGTAGTCCGAGTGAGCCGATAAGATCGTTGGCAATCTGAACACCTTGTTCATTGGTTTGGCCGTTTTCCAAAACGACCTCCAGTTCGACGAAGTCACCCAGCTGATCGACTTGATCCAGGTGAACACGCGTCTGTCCGATCAGGTACAGCGTTCGTCGTTTGCGGACGATAACCGTTTGGGGGGCGACCATTGCCAGTGTTTCTTTTAACTGCTCGGCAGCCTCGAGAGAGTCAATCGAGAAGCGGCGCCATTCGCTTTCCCGAACTTCATCGCGATCAGAACGCTGATAAGCGATCAGCTCAGATTTTCCATCTTCGAACTGACGCAGTTTCAGTCGACCGGCCGGGACGTCAAAAAATGTATCGGTCTGGACAAGCAACTCAGGTCCATGATCCGACAAAGTTGCTGCATTTGCTTCGATGGTTTTCAGGTCATCAACACGTAGCTTGATTTCAATGTTGGATGGCATAATGATTAGACGGTATTTCAAGACTATTTTTTGAACCTGGTAGACGAAGCTGCGAGTCCATTTTTACCGAAGTTTAACTTAGAGACTCAGGGCTTCGTCCACAGCTGGCCGCTTGAATTGGTGTGGAAATATCCTCTCAGCTCAGCATGAATAACACGCGTCCATGACATGGCGGTAATAAACGTTTTGGATTTTGATTCACGACACAGTAATCCCTATGCCGCTCCGGCGACCACAGATTTTTCCCGAAACGTTTCGGATTCAGGTGACGCCGAGCAAATCCGGCGTAAGCACTTGAGTCATGAGACCTCGTTGCGTTCGACCGGTGCGTTGTACATCATCGGGTTTGTGATGTTACTCTTTCTTGCGATCAGCTTCTCGCAGACGCTGGTTGACTTGATGCATCCAGAGCAAAAGTGGAACACAGATCAGTTGTGGGCCTTTGGGTTGTGTGCGTTACCCCTGAGTCTTGGCGTGTGGCAGCTGGTGATTGGAATCGGTTTGCGAAAGCTGAAAGCCAGTGCTCGAATCCCTGCAACGATCGTCGCTGTTTTGTGGATGTTGTGGATTCCGTTTGGCACAATCATCAGTGGATATTTTTTGTACTTGTTCTGGTCGAGCAAATCGCGGGTTGTAATGAGCGACGAATATCATGAGATCATGAAGCAAACGCCGCATATCAAGCATCCTAATTCATGGTTTATCTTGATCGTGCTGTTTTTGTTGATCGCTTTTCTGATTGCGAACTTCGTTTGGTTCGTTTGATCACGCCAAATTGAACACGATCAATTCATCAAACATCAAAACGATCACTTTCGTTCGATGCCGTATTCGTCAATCTTTCGATACAGCGTCGCGCGGCTGATGCCCAGCAGTTCGGCGGCTTTGGGCACGCTGTTGCTGGTTCGTTTCAGAGCGTCGATGATCAATTTGCGTTCCCAGTGATCAATGCGGAGCGTTTCAAAGTCGCCATCGGTGGCGTCGCGGATGCCAAGGTCACCGGCGTCGATTTCGTTGCCCTCGGACATCACGATCGCGCTGTCGATCACGTTGCGAAGCTGGCGAACGTTGCCGGGCCATTGATAGGAAAGCAATCTGGCGTTTGCTTTTTTGGAAAGTTTCAGGTCCGGCTTGCCGTGCTGCTGTCGGAAGTGATCCAGGAAGAAGTTGATCAGCATCTGGATGTCGCTTTCGCGGTCCCGAAGCGGCGGGATGTACAGTTCGTAGACGCTCAGACGGTAGAACAAGTCCTCGCGGAACCGTTTCTCTGCGACGAATTCTTTCAAGTCGCGGTTGGTCGCACAGATGACTCGGACATCGACTTGGATCTCTTCGGTCCCTCCGACCGGAAGAAACGGATGGCCTTCGAGCGTTCGCAGGAGTTTGGCCTGTCCTTCGAGCGTTAGTTCGCCGATTTCATCAAGGAACAGCGTTCCGAGGTCTGCTTGTTTGAACCAGCCGTCATGGTCCCGATCCGCGCTGGTGAAAGCACCTTTTTTGTGACCGAACAACTGGCTTTCCATCAAGTCGCGAGGAATCGCGGCACAGTTGACGCTGAGCATGGGCCGATCGGCACGCGGGCTGGCCTTGTGGATCGCTCGAGAGACCAGTTCTTTACCGGCACCACTTTCACCGCGAACCAGAACACACCCGGACGCTTTGGCGACGCGATTGATTTTCGACTTCAGCGTCAACATCGCGGGGCTTTCGCCCAACAGTTCGTCAAAGGTGGCCGATTTCTCGACCAGACGTGAGTGCTCCACTTCCAGCGAAGCGTGTTTGTTGGCACGCTGCAATGATCGGATCATGATGTTCGCCATCGCACAAGCCAGCTGGAAATGCGAATCGTTGAACGGGCTTTCGCGGCGATAAAGATGAATCGCGCCTACGACTTCCTCGCCACGAATCAAGGGAACGCAGATCGAATCGGAGTAGTCTTCATGCTGTTCATCTTCGACTCGGATGGCTCGCATCTGTTGAACGACGCGTTTGGTCAAAGCCGGGTCAAGCTCCAGCGAAGGAGTGTCTTTTTCGATTGGGAAAACTGCTTTCGGCTTCAGTTCGCCATCGTCAGAAAGCCACAGGAAACCGGCGACCGATGCCTTGGTGCGGTCGATCAAACGCTTCAAGCAGACGGCAATGACCTCGTCCGGATCTTCGACCGCCAGCAGCTTCACGCTCAGTTGGAACAGGAAGAAAAAATCCTTGCCCCAGTTGTGCCCTTTCAAAAAGTTGAGCGTGTACTGACCGGTTTCGCCGGGATTCATCGATTCATCGAAAACAATGGTCTGGCTACCGCTGCCGGAGTAATCCGTGCCCGATTCGGCACTGGAGGGTTCGTCGGGAGGTCCGTCCTCGGAAAAAACGAACAGGCTGGCACCGATCCGGATTTCAGTCCCTTCGAGCATGCGAGCATGGTTGGCAATCTGGCCGTTGACGTAGGTGCCGTTGCTGCTTTCGCGATCGCGAACCCACCAGCCTTCCTCGTTTCGATAGACTTCTGCATGAACACGCGAACACTGGGGATCGTTCAGCACGACCAGGCACTGCCAATCGCGTCCCAGCAGATTGGGCTGATTGGCAGATAGTTCGAATCGAGCGCCCGCGTTGGCACCGGCGTTCATCGTCAAAAATGCTGGCACGTTAAATCAGGCTCCTCGAGAAATCGTACCGTCTGGGAAACATCAAGCAGAGGCAAAAGGCCAGACAGCGGTCGTTTGGGTGGACTTCGTTATTGAAATTCCATTGATGTTGACCCCACATCGTAATAACCCACATTGTAATTTGCTTTTCTCGATTCGTCGATGAACCTGAACCTCAACGCCTCTGAACCGAAACGACGAAAACGGAGTATAGATATTATCGGTTATTGGCAGACCGTTGCATTGAGGTCGATCATGAAATTGTCTCGGTCGGGTTAGTGATGGGGCTCTGCCATCGGTTAAATGCAGAATGCTCGGGTTTGGTGCAACCCAAGGGCCTCTTGCAGGCTCTATCGGTCTTGCCTCGTGAGGTCCGAAGCCTTACGATTCCGAATGTCATATTCGCCGGAAAATGCGGGGTTTTTCTCGCAATGCGATAATCAAGTAAGGATCTGTGATGATGTCTTCTCTGTGTCGAAAATTCGATGTCAAGCTGTCTCGCCGGACAAGCGTCGCCATTCTGATTGCGGCTACCATTCTGGTCGCATCTGCCGGTAATCTGACCCTGGCGGATGAACTGGCGACTCCGACCCGTACGGATCGAAGAGTCTCCTTGCTGGTGGCTCAGCTGATGCAGACCAACCATCTTTCGAATCAACCGCTGGACGACATGCGATCCATGCGAGCTTTCGACAACTATGTCGATAATCTGGACCCGTTGAAGGTGTACTTTTTGAAGTCAGATATCGCGGACTTCGAACGTTACAAGACAAAGTTGGATGACCAGATGTTGGCGGGAGATTTCACAGCCGCGTACGAAGTCTTTAACCGATTTCTACAACGACTGGACCAACGAACGGATCTGGCCATTGAACTGGTGGACCAGAATCATGATTTCACGATCGATGAAGATATCATGACTGATGTCGATCAGATCGATTTTGCCGAAACCGAGCAGGAGATTCGTGACCGTTGGCGAAAACGAATCAAATACAGCCTGTTGGTGATGCGTGGCGACGAAGCGAAAAAGAAAAAAGAGGCCGCCGAAAAAGAGGAAGCCGCCGGTGAAGATGGAGACGACGTCAAAGGTAACGTCAGCAAGCCGGTGGAAGATCCGAAAGAACGGTTAAAGAAACGATACCAATCCTACAACAAGCGGATGCATCAGTTCGACAGCGAAGACGTGGTCGAACTGTACATCACCTCAGTAACGACCAGCTACGATCCTCACACGACTTACATGTCGAAACGCTCTTTCGAAAACTTCATGATTCAAATGGGTTTAGAGCTGGAAGGAATCGGCGCAACACTGCAGGCGACCGACGAGGGCTATACGGTGATCAAGAGCATCGTCAAAGGCGGAGCGGTTGATACTCAGGGTGGTCTGGAAGTCGAAGACAAGATCACGGCCGTTGCCCAAGGTGATGAAGACGGTGGACGAGCCTACGAAAAGCTGTTCCGCGAACACGGCGGAGAGTTCGTCGATGTGAACGGAATGAAACTGGACGACGTCGTTGCGATGATTCGCGGCAAGGCGGGCACGGTCGTGCGACTGTCGGTTTTGTCTGAAAACGATACCGAACTGAAAATCGTCAGCATCGTTCGCGAGAAAATCAAGTTGGAAGAAAGTGCGGCTCAGGGAGAAGTCTTTGAAGAAGGGGCCAAGCCTGACGGCTCACCCTTCAAAATTGGTGTAATCGAACTCCCAAGTTTTTATGCCAGCATGGACGGAGCGATTGGTGGTCGAAGCACAACCAACGATGTGAAAAAAATCCTGAGAGACTTCAATAGCCAGAGCGTGGATGCATTGGTGCTGGACTTGCGTCGAAATGGTGGCGGAAGTCTGCGTGAGGCGATCGACTGCACCGGTCTGTTCATTGACCGTGGACCTGTTGTTCAGGTGAAGGATTCTCGTGGCGAAATCCTTGAGCACAAAGACGTGGCGGCAGGCATGGAATGGTCCAAGCCGCTGGTTGTCCTGACAAGTAAATTCAGTGCCAGTGCCAGTGAGATTCTTGCCGGGGCCGTTCAGGATTACGGGCGCGGGTTGGTCGTGGGTGATACGACGACTCATGGAAAAGGCACCGTTCAGAGCCTGATGAACTTGAATCAGGTCCTGTTTCGAGTTCGCAATCCACCGAACGTTTTTGGCGCATTGAAAATCACCATGCAGCAGTTTTATCGGCCCAACGGCGATAGTACTCAGCTTCGAGGCGTTCTGTCCGATCTTGTTCTGCCATCGATCAGCGACAAGATGGACGTCGCTGAATCAGATCTCGACTACCCGGTCGAATTTGATCACATCCCAAAAGCCAATTATCGGCAGCTGTCGTTGGTCAATCCGGAGATCGCTCAGGAATTGGCATCTCGGTCGGCCGAGCGAATTGAGCAGTCGGAAGATTTCGCACGTCGCAAGCGAAAGATCAACACTTACGTCGAACAGAAAGCGCTCAAGCGGGTGTCACTGAACGAGGAGAAGTTTCTGGCGCGTCGTCGCGAATTGAATGCGGAAAAGGAAGACGAAGAAGCAATCGAAAAGCAGATGAATCCGGGCGAGGGAATCGAAAAAGATTTCTATCTGGAAGAGGTGCTCAAGATTGCACGTGACTACTGTAATCTGCTGGCGAGTAATAA
>CAYXWX010000019.1:6458-52004 GCA_964468915.1 uncultured Pirellulaceae bacterium | reverse complement strand
AACAATCAAGGAACCATCGTCGCCGAAGGGGGAACACTCAGCCTGATTGGCACAACAATCGATAACACAAACGGATTGATGAATGTGTTGCTCGATGGCACCGACTTTGCAACCAGCGGGAGTTTTGACTTCAATGGTTCGGTTGATCTTAATGGAACTCTTGGCCTCGTCGTCGGAGCGTTGCTGGATGCCGAAGCAGGAGACACGTTTCGGATTCTCGACGCGACTTCACTTAACGGCACACAGTTTGACTCGATCAATTTCGAAGCGACGGGAGCTTACGAGTTTGATGTGATTTACGGCACTGACTTTGTGGATGTCGAAGTTCTGTCAGTGGACCCGGGGCCGTTTAATGTCTTTGGCGACTTCGACCAGGACGGAGACGTTGACGCCGACGACATTGATTTCTACAGCGGGAATGTCAATTTCGAGTTTGCTCAAGGCGAATTCGCTCAGTTGAACCAGAACAGCGACGGACTGATCACACTGGCCGACCACGACACACACGTTTTCACACTGGTCGAGACCTCCAACGGACAGGTTGGCACGTTCCTGGGCGACTTCAATCTGGACGGACAGGTTAACGTACTGGGTGATGCCTTCGCCCTAGTTGGCAACCTGGGAAATGAGAATGCTGGCTGGGAAGAAGGAGATGTCAACGCTGATGGGCGAGTGGATGTACTCGTCGACGCTTTTGCACTCGTGTTGAATCTTGGCCGTTCGAATGCTCCGTCGACATCCGTTTCCGCAACAGCCGTTCCAGAACCTGGAATGCTGCCGGCGTTGATGATTGCCTCTGCAGGAATCGCTTCCCGTCGACGAAAGGCTGGCTGAAATCGATTCTGAGCCGAACGGGCGACGATGTTGTCGCTCCGCGACGAAGCCACTCAATGGACGGTTTGGGTTCTTGCCCGGTTAGCGAGGCACAAAAACGAAAAAACGCCAGCCTAGACGTCCTCAGACAAGCGACCAGAACCTTATCTGCGTACGTTTCGGACTGGCGTTATCGCTTCGTCAGAAAGATGTGTTGTTGTCGTCGATCAATCGCGATGCATCGTGGCCCCGTTGATCAAAATGACTGCTCCAAAAAAGAGCACGGGCCAGCAAAGCCAGCGTGGGGGGCGGATCTCACGTGACACGGCAGCGACCGGACGATTGCTGGAGGTCGCAGGCGACTGATAGCCCGCCTGGTAGTAGGGTGATTCGTATGTGTTATCTGGGCGATCGACGGGTTGCCGGACCGCATTTGCGACCACTCCATCGGGAGAAAGGAAATTCGCCGTGCGTGGCGTCATGGTGTAACGCTCGACCACATTCAGCTGCACACCAAAAAAGATCAGAAAAAAGCCCAATGCAATGGTGGTGATTCGATGCATACGCACTAGTTTCGCCTGCGGAGGTGGAATTCAACGGATGGCTCATCTGAAAACATCGATCCGTTGTTGCTACAAATTGAGCCAATATTCGCTAATCATCACAACCCGATTTTGCGTTACCAAACGATCTGAGTGTCCAGAATGATCGGGGTACCGTTTTCCCGTCGTTTCGCGGTATGTTATGAGCTTCCTGCAACGCTCGCTGAAGCCTGAAAAGGCATCAAGGCGGCCTTCCAACCACCGCAACGATTGTCTTCATGAGCACGACCGCCACTTCCGAAGCTGGCCCATCCGCTTCGAACGTCGAACCTGAGACCAGCAATCTCTGGAAGCCCGGATTTCAGGGCCTGCTGTGGACCAACTGGCTGACAGCAATCAACGACAATATTTTCAGGTGGTTCGTCATCGGCGTTGGCAAGACTTTTGTTGGCCCGGAATACTACGGCCAGATTCTGATGTTCGGCACCGTTTGTTTTGTGTTGCCCTACATTCTGTTCGCGTCACCCGCCGGCTGGCTGGCCGATCGATTCTCCAAGCGGCAAGTGATCGTCGCGTGCAAAATCGCCGAGATCGTGATCATGGCACTGGGCGTCATCGCGTTGCTGTGCCAGAGCCTGTTCTTGTTGATGGCAGCCGTGTTTTTCATGGGCGCCCAAAGTGCGCTGTTCGCACCGTCGAAGGTTGGGACGATCCCGGAACTGCTGGGCGAGAACGAGATCAGTAAAGGAAACGGGATCTTCAACCTGGCGACGCTGTCCGCCGTGGTGATTGGGATGGGGATCGGAGGAAAACTGGCCGACGTGGCGGGGCAGTTCGGTCAGGAAAACGTCTGGTTGACGGCTCTGGTGCTGGTCGGTGTCGCGACCTTGGGCACGGCCGTCAGCTTGTTGATCAAGAAACTTCCTGCGGCTCGGCCATCGGCGAATTTTCCGGTCAACTTTCCCGGCGAGAACGTAGCCGATATTGCCAACCTGTTTCGCAGTGGCCCGCTGTTTCGCGTCGCGTTGGGAGTCATTTTCTTTTGGGCGATCGCTTCGTTTGCTCAACTGAACATTGACATTTTCGCCGAACAAAGCGGAGGCATCACCGAATCCGAGCGAACGCCGCTACTGGTTTCCTTGCTGTTAGGAGTCGGCGTTGGCAGCGTCCTCGCGGGCCTCGCTTCAGGAGACAGCATCGAACTGGGGCTCGTTCCGTGGGGAGCCATCGGGATGGCATTCTTTGCGGTCATGCTGTTTTTCGCGCCGGCTGATTTTCTGGACGGGAAGTCGACGCTGAACATCGTGATCGCCTGCGGTCTGCTGGCCGGCCTCGGGGTCAGTGCCGGTTTCTTTGACGTCCCGCTGAGCAGTTACCTGCAACATCGCAGCCCCATCGAAACGCGCGGAGCCATCCTTTCGGCGGCCAACTGCCTGATGTTTACAGGAATCGCAATGATGGCTTTCCTGATCATGCTGACCGGCTGGCCAACGTATCAAGGTTCGATTAAATACCTGCCCGAGCGATTCCAGGCGTCGAATCTGACAGACGAACAACAGCAGCAGGTTGATTCACTGCAGCAACAATTCAGCAAAGCGTGGGGTTCGGCAGAAGACATCGAATCGGCTCCCGCGTTGTCCGAGTTTATCGCTCAGGTCGCTCCGGATTCAGCGACTCGCATCGCAGCGATCAACTCGCTGGTCACCGCCGATGTAAAACAACGGTCCGAACGCGAGGAAGCCGTTTCGCTCAAGACTTACGAAACCGAGTTCCCCGAAGACTCGGATCGTCGCCACGTCAAGAAAGTTATCCTCCAGGCTGGCAAGCTGCCACTGTTGACATCACGGCAGAACTTTTTGCTGATGGCGTTGATGACGTTGCCAGTAATCGGCTATTCGATGTATCGACTCGGGAAGCCGATGGCTCGATTGGCCGTCGATTGCTTGATGGCGATTCTATATCGTAAAAAAGTCCATGGAGCAGAAAATCTACCCAAGGATTCGGGAGCGATTCTGGTGGCCAATCACGGCAGTTGGCTCGATGGAGCCATCATCCTGGTGATGGTCCCTGGAATTCCGCGTACCGTCGCGTGGGCAGGCAACTTTGCCGGTAAATTGACGGGAGCGTGGGCTCGGTTCTGCGGGCTGATCCTGATGACGGGTGGCCCGAAATCGATTCGAAATGGACTCAGAGCTGCACGCGACGCAGTGAAGAATGGCGAGTACCTGGGCGTGTTTCCCGAAGGCGCTATCTCGCGATCGCGACAGGTTCGCACCTTCAAACCGGGCGTCACTAAAATGAACGACCCGAAAGATCCTGTCCCCGTCATCCCGATGTACTTTGACGAACTGTGGGGCAGCATTTTCAGTTATCAAGGCGGAAAAGCTTTTACGAAGTTCCCAAATTCCTTTCGACGCGGATTGTCAGTTCACATTGGTGAACCGGTCAAAGATCCGATGTCACCCTTCGAAATTCAACAGGCGGTTACGCGATTAGGAGCACAGGCCGTGTCAAAACGCACAGGAAAATTTGTTTCACCGGCAGCACGCATGATCAGTACATGCAAGCGACGGAAGTTCAAAACCAAGATCGCTGATTCGACTCAGCAACAGGAAACCGGTGGCTCGCTGCTGACTCGAGCGCTCGTGTTGCGACGCTTGCTGAAAAAGCATGTGCTGGATACCGATGAAACCAACGTCGGTGTACTGATTCCGCCTTCGGTCGGTGGAGCGATCGTGAACGCGGCGTTGTCGTTGGACAAACGGGTGGTCGTGAATTTGAATTACACGCTGTCGGGCGAATTGATCAACTTCTGCGTTAAGAATGCCGGGCTGAAACGAGTCCTGACCACTCGCAAGGTCATGGAGAAAATGGACTTTGAACTCGACTGCGAAGTTCAGTTTCTGGAAGATTTGAAGGATAAGGTCACCACGTCCGACAAAGCGATCGGGGCATTTCAGGCTTATGCCGTGCCGGCTGGTCTGCTGCGATCGACGCTCGGTTTGAACGATCAGCAACCCGATGACTTGATGACCATCGTTTATACATCGGGCTCGACCGGCGTCCCCAAGGGCGTGATGTTGACTCAGCAGAATATTTCCACCAACGTCGAGGGGATTGACGCGGTGGCTCAACTGAACAGCAACGATTCGCTGGTCGGCGTGCTGCCGTTTTTTCACTCGATGGGTTACACCGTCACGCTGTGGACTCCCATGTGTTGCGATATCATGGTGGCGTACCATTTCAACCCGTTGGATGCCAAGGTCGTCGGGAAGTTGGTTGAACGGTGCGAAGGCACAATCCTCGTTGCGACACCCACCTTTCTGCGTTCGTACATGCGTCGATGCACGCCCGAACAGTTCAAGACCATGGACGTCGTGGTCGCAGGAGCCGAACGGCTGCCGCCCGAGCTGTGCCAGCAGTTCGAGGACAAATTCGGCGTGCGCCCCGTGGAAGGTTACGGTGCGACCGAGCTATCGCCGATCACGGCGGTCAATATTCCTCATTCACGTCAGGCGCCGGGCAACTTTCAGGTTGATGCCAAAGAAGGAACAGTCGGTCGAACGATTTGTAACGTTGCCGCGAAAATCACGGACCTCGATTCAGGCGAGGAGCTTGGCCCGGGCCAATCGGGAATGCTCTGGATCACCGGTCCTAACGTGATGAAGGGATACCTGGACCTTCCCGATGCAACGGCGGATGTGCTCAAGGACGGATGGTACAAAACCGGCGATGTGGCGATGCTGGACGAGGATGGGTTCATTCAAATCACGGGCCGAGTCAGCCGTTTCAGCAAGATCGGCGGCGAGATGGTGCCGCACGTGAAGATCGAGGAAGTCCTGTCCAAGTTTCTGGACGATACGCCGGATGACGATACCGATGACCAGCCGTTAGCTGCCGTGACTGCTGTACCGGATGAAAAGAAGGGCGAGCGTTTGATTGTCCTGTATGCAACCGATAAGAAATCGGTGGACGAAATGCGACAGTCGTTAACTGACGCCGGATTGCCGAACTTGTTTATTCCTTCAGCCGATAGTTTTCTTCGAGTCGACGCGTTACCGGTACTGGGAACCGGTAAAGTTGACCTGAAAGGCATTCAAGTCAAAGCGGCGGAGTTGGTCGGCATGAGTTGATCATGCTCGACTGCCAGCGGATTAACATCAAGACGCAGGGGCGCAAAGAGATTGGCCTGATTTGGTAGGTGCTTTGCGTTCCTGCCTCTCAACACATTTCGTGTTATTCTTGGCTTGAGCGAGGCTTACCGAAACGAACAAAAAAGTTGTGTTTGCTCAAGCCAACTGTTAAACTCCGTTTCTTCTCATTGCGACAACCTTGACTCATCATTTCGAAAACAGATGAATTTCAAACTTCAGGAAAGAAACCGAATTCATGGACATTTGCTCAAGCGCGACCACACCTTAAAAGGTGGCATTTTGTATGGACTCGATGGCTACGTCATCGAGATTCAGGCGAGAGCCGTCGAGGTGAATTATTCGCCGACACCGATTTCTCAATGTTTTCGAATTACAGGTATGGCTGGCCCTGCGATCCGAGAGGCTCGTGCGAGAATTGAGGGCGCGTTTGCTAAATTGGGAATTAAGACATCGGACGTCGATGTATTGATTAACCTTGCTCCTGCTGATCTACCCAAACGAGGTACTTGGCTTGATCTACCGATCGCGATCATCTTGTTACAGGCTTGTGGCATCTTACCTGATCTGTCAGCTTCAAAAGAGAAAGACCTTGTACTTCTAGGTGAGCTTGGGTTACACGGGGAAATACGCCGAGTTCCGGGGGCATTATCTATCGCGTTTGAAGCCCAACCGGGGCAATCGTTGATTGTTCCCAAAGGAAATGAGAAAGAATGTGCTCTGATTTTGGCAAAACCTGGCCACGAAGGATGTTCTGTACACGCGGTTTCCACACTGGAAGAAGTGATAGATTTCTTCCACGGTCAAGGAAAGCTCCCGAATGCTCTAAGTGAAAAGATCGAATTTGAAAATGCGGTCGAAAAATCGCCAGACTTTGGAAGAATCCGCGGTCAACAGAAAGCGAAACGCGCCGCAGAAATTTGTGCTGCAGGGGGCCACAACCTGTTGCTAATTGGACCACCCGGTGAAGGAAAATCTCTTATCGCCAAAGCACTTCCGGGCATCCTTCCAAGACTTTCTCCCGAAGAGAAGGTTGAACTGACTCGAATTTATTCAGCTACGGGCAAACTAAAAAATGATGGCATGGCCGTTACGAGACGACCTCTGCGATCCGTGCATCACGGCACCTCGATGTCGGCGTTAATTGGCGGCGGATCAAGAGTGCCTAATCCAGGTGAAGTGACCCTGGCTCACTTAGGTGTGCTTTTTCTCGACGAACTCCCAGAGTTCAGCAGAAGTACATTGGAAGCGCTACGCCAGCCACTTGAAGACGCTCAAGTAAGCATATCTCGCGTGGACGCAAGTCTTAGTTTTCCTTGTGACTTTACTCTTTTGGCAGCCATGAATCCCTGCCCCTGCGGTTTTTTTCCGTCTGAACGGTGCGATTGCTCAGAATCGAAGGTAAAGAAGTATCAAGAGAAAATCAGCGGGCCCCTTTGTGATCGCATCGACCTCCAAGTTGAGTTGCGCTCACTGACAACGGAAGAGCGTTTCGCGAAGGCTGAGGAAAATCAATCGAAAAAAATCAGAGCTAAAGTAGAATCTGCAAGGAAAAGACAACACGAGCGTTTTGCCGGTGAATCAATTCCATTCAACGCCGCAATACCAGGTGGGCACATTGAGGACTATTGCGCATTCTCTTCAGATGGATTTGAAGAATTCAAAAAGACAATTGACCGCGATGCACTCACCACGCGAAACATGGATCGACTCGCTAAGGTCGCGAGAACTGTTGCGGACCTATCGAAATCATCCGAAATAGATCGAGATCACGTTTCTGAGGCTTCAACATTTGTCATTGGAGGCGTGTTACGAGATGGATTCAAATAGTTCCGGGGCCCAATGTCGACATCTACTCACTATACATGCATCTGTTCATACTGTTCGAAGAAGATTCGTTTTTCAAAAGAGCAACACAAGAAGCGTGTAAAGTGCTCAAACTGTCAAGCAATTATTCGCCTGCTTGAAAATCACCGCATTGATATTCGGAAACTTCTGTCATCAGTTTGGTGGGTGAAAGTACCAAAAAAGGTCTTTTTCAGCGAAACTGTCGGACCTTTGAGCGAATCTGACTTCGTAGACATGTATGAGGCTGGAAGCCTAAACGATCGCTGTGAAGTCAAGTCGGCAACGCATACACGGGATGAATGGATCTTGTTTAATGATTCCATCATGCCGCGGATCATCGAAGACGCAAGGCTCAAACAAGCCGAAGACGATCGATTGAAAAAAATCGCAGCGCGAAAGGAAAAGGCGGACGAATTCAATAAAGCTCGTCTCAGAAGGTACATACAACAGGCTGTTGCTGACGGAAAAATTTCGCCTGAAGAAGATTCGACTATCGAATCTTTTGCAAAAAAGGCAAAGCTTGATATAGAAGTTGTGAAGCAGATCATACGAAATGAGTCTCAGCAACTTATCAATAAACTTCTTAGCGACGCATTGGAAGACGGCATCTTGTCGCCAGATGAAGAGGAAAAAATCGTATGCTTTTCAAATGGCTTGGGGATTCGGTTTGAGTCAAATGAAGAGATAGAAAAATCGATCTTACTTTCTCGACTAGCGTACCAATTAAACATGAAAGAAATCGATGAAATGTGCTCAATTGATGCGCCATTCAAATTACAAGCGAACGAACGGTGCATTGCAACAACTCGTCTGGAGTGGAATGAAATAGTTCAATTAAAAAGGCCAAAAGGAATTGCGCTGGGCGACGATCGCTACTTGAAAAATATCGTGAGCGGCAACTGTTATCTAACGACAAAGCGTATCGCGATTGATGGGAACTTCGAATCCAAAAAAGCAACCCATAGCTCAATTCAAAAAGCGCAAATCAATCGAGACGGAATCTTTTTGAGCCGTTCATCCGGAAAGAGCCTGTTTTTAAAGTTCAACGCAATTTATGACGTTGACCAATTAACTTTTGCTTTAACGGTCAAACGATTGCTTTCTGATATGCCGGTTCAAGGTTTCTTGCCCACGGAGGATTTTATCCCAGAGCAGATCATTGAAGCGAAACTTGCAGATCAGGCGAACGCACGAACAGAGCAAGCAAACAACTCAAATTCCTATGCACCACGATTTACGTTTCGTGTGGTTGGTGATCACGTTGGAGATCGTGCATATTGGATTAATAAGCTGAGAGTTAACGAACCCCTGAAGTTCATCAGAGAACCAAACAATCAACACGACGAGAACGCTGTGGCTGTCTGCAACAACATGGGAAAACAGCTAGGCTACCTGAAACGGGATGTAGCGGCTTGGTTTGCCCGTCTACTCGATAAAGGCCAAAGATACAAAGTTGCAGTGCTTCGAATTCGTTCTGACGGGTGCTTGATCGTCGCAGTATATGACTAACAGTCATCAGCCGAGTTTATGCACTGCTTCTTGAAACACTCGAATCGAAACAGAAAAAACCTGCTCACGAGAGGGCTCCGCACAAAAGTACCCCGCTTATGGCTGCTCCATATTTCAGGCCTGACCAGATTCACGGCTCCTCCTCGCGGAGCCCACTCACAGGCAGGCATCGCTGGGTCGCATCAATTTGAGCCACACGTTGTACGCTAAGCCACCACGTTCGTCAAACGCTGTTCTGGTCTTTTGGCGACGGGATTCGAACAGAAGGCAACAGAGAAAACTGAGCTACATGGTCGTGCGAGGAAAGGAACTCTGTTCTCTTCGCTGACTCCTGTTCAATCGGCGTTCGTCTTACTACCACCGGCGAAATAACGGCTGCCGGTAAACTCGTCGCGAAGGTGTCGAGGGTCGTGAAGAGCCAGTCAGCTTGGTCGGTGGAGCGAAGTTGGCAACCATGGTCTGGACTGGAACCGTCTGGCCGGGAATCCCTCGCGCTGATCCAACGGGCGTTTTGTAATACGTGAACTGGGCGACTCCCGATCTTGATTCGTAGCCTCGGTAGCTTTGGGAAACGGGCGATGCATAGTAGGTCTGCCCCGAAACGACTCCGTAGTTCCCCGGCTGAACAACCGTCGCTCCTTGGGATCCGCAGTTGCATTGAGCGCTGGCGTTATCGCAACAAGCAAGTACACACAGCGCAATGATGCAGATGCAACACTGACCGGTGTCGATTGCGTTTCGAACGAAAAGCATGCTTTGTGAGAGTTTGATAAGCATTTTTATTCCTGAAGATTGAGGAAATTCGAAGGTTGGATTGCGAGTTAACGTGAAGCGTGAGTGGAGAGTGAAGCGTGAGTCAAGAAATCACCCCACGAACATCTGACGGTGGTTCGGATTGTTGACGATGTGGTATGCCGTTCGCTCGGCGAGTGCTCCAATGGTCATGTACGGATTGACGCCCAGAGCAGTTGGAATCACCGAAGCGTCGGCCACATACAAACCATGATGAACGGCTGCTTCACCTGTGTGGCAGTTCTGAAATCCTCCGCCCGCTCCGTCGTAAACCTGACCTAAATGATTGACGGCTCCGCAAGCAGGATTATCCGACATGTTGCATCCGCCCAGTGGATGAACCGTCACAAGATTGTCTCCAAACGCCTTCAGCCGTTTGTACTTTCCGCCATGAGCTGCCGCCAGTCGCTCGAATTCCTTGAACACCATTTTGCGATAGGCGCTTTCTTTCAAGCCTTCCCACTTGATCTGCCAGCGACCGTCCTTCTTGATCAAGCGCCCGTTCCCTTTGTCGTGCCCCATGCCCAGCATCACCATCGAGTTATTCAGATCGACGTCTCGAAGCAAGGCCGAAAACAGATTCCCGACACCTCGGGGCAGCGAAGCATCCTGAATGAGTAACCGCTTTTGAAGTTCAACATCACGGTAAAAATTCAACGATGTCTGAACCGTTGGACCGACGGGCGGTTTTGTGGTCGGATAAGTCGAAAAGCCGCCGATATTCGTGCCCGGAGGCATGTCCGTGACAAAGCCAATCGTGTCGCCGTTGCCCGACCAGTGATGCCCCAGCTTGGGCGAAAACTGAAAATTGTCCGTTTGCGAATCCAGCAGAATCGCGGCACTGCCCGGACTGCCGGCCCCAACGACAACGATGTGCGAGTTCACAGAAACTGGGTGACGCGTGATTTTGTTCTCGGTGTCATCAATGTATGTCATGTGAACGCGATAGTAGCCCTGCATCTTTTCGATCGAGTTGACCTCCACTTGCGTGAACATCTCGGTGCCATTGTGGCGAGCCATCGGCAGGTAGTTCATGGCCAGAGTGTTCTTCGATCCGACATTGCAGCCCGTGATGCAATCCCCGCAAAGCGTGCAGGGTCGCTGGATCATGCCCTGAGGATTCCGGCACTGATCATCGAGGTGGCGATAATCGTACATGACCGAAATATTCGAGCGATCAAAGAAGTTTGAATTGTTGCTCAATCGTTCCGCCGCCAGTCGACGAGCCCGCACTTTGGGCACCTGATCAAACGGCGTCCGTGACAGACTCATCGCTTTGGCGATCCGATCGTAGTGCGGTCCCAGAACCTCCACGTCACGCAATGCCATTGGCCAGCGAGCCTGCTGGAAGACTTCTTTATGAGGCCTGAGTGCGATACTGGCGTTGATCAATGAACCTCCGCCAAGTCCACTGCCACCCATGATGTTGACTTCGTCGTTCATCATCAGATTGAATAGACCCAGCGGTTGATTGACCTGTCCGCGAGTGGGTCCGGCCAGCATCGAACGAGCCTCTCGGTTCAAGTTGGCAAAGGTATCAGGAAACGTTCCAGGTACCCATTCTTTGCCCCGCTCAAGGATTGCGATTCTGTAGTTTGGATTCAAACGCTGGGACAGCCGAGCCGCAGCCACCGACGCACCGTAGCCAGACCCGATTACCAGCACACCAAACTGGATACAGTCTTTCTTCTGAGCCGTATTGAACAGCTCCCGGATCGGACTGGCCAGTCGTCCGCCGTATTGAGCCAGCGAGGCACGATAGTCCATCGCGGCGCGGCTTTTGATTGGATTGCCACTGGTCTTTTGACGCCCACGAAGCTGAACCAGTGGCCCGGGACCGTTCGTGTTGGCACAACCTGCACCATCCGCGACTCCATTGGAAACAGCCACCGTCGCCGTGGCGGCAGCGGCGGACTTGAGCATCGTTCGACGGTCAATGGATTTGCGTGTGTTCATATTGAGGTCGAATTTCGTCGTTCGGTTTCTGTTTCGATTCGCATGGAACGCAACGTTTGGCAACACTCGATGCAGCCAAACAGAACCGGTTCCCGCTTGTTTCTTATCGAACTTCCGGTTGGACCGGTTGTAATCGAAACACTGCATGCACCTGTTTCGCGGGCACACAGGTTCCACGTCTGCGGGCAATGGAGACTTGGCGTTATCTCCCAGTTGGTACGGTCAGGCAAAGTTTGCGGCCAGTTCGTGATTCAACTCGCACTGCTCGAGCGTTCTTTTGCTTAAACTGATCAGATGCTCAGTCACGAAGTTTCAGGAAATGCGAATCTCGACCGTTCCATCGGCCGCTTGCTCAGCGGATCGACAGCGCTGGCCGCTGGATTCGTTGGCATGCTGGCTCAACTGGTCTGGATGCGAATTCTGATCCAATGGTTTGGAACCTCGGCTGTCACCATCGCCAGTGTTCTGGCCGCCTGTCTGGCTGGCCTCGCGATTGGAGCATGGATTTTCCGACAAGACTCAGAACGATACGTAAGGTGGCTGGGCCCATCGGCTCGACAACCTGGCTGGTTGCTACTATTGGCAGCAGTCGGGGTCTTCGAAGGACTTGTCTTGTTCTCAATCGGGGACTGGTATTTATTGATCATCCGCTCTGTGCTTCCATCATCGGCAGCTCTGCTGGCCACGGCCATTGTGACGTTGGTGCCTGTGAACATTGCACTGGGAGGCGTGTTACCGTCGCTGGTCCGCTTCAATCGAAACGAATCAACTCGATCCGTCGGAGCACTGTATGCGGCTGAAACGGTTGGCGGCGCGGTTGGCGCGTTGGCCGCCGGATTCCTGTTGATTCATACCTTTGGCTTGGCTGCCACGCTGTTACTGGCAGGGATAATTGGAAGCGTGTTTGGTGCCGTATCCATTGTTTACACGGCCCGAGGCCCTTCAAAAACAGATGAAGACGAAACATGCTTTTCGTTTGGTGCGAGTGATGTCGTCGAGCCGATCGCCCGGCCCACCCGAATGATTGTTGCCATCTTTCTGGCGGGAGTGGCGTCGCTGAGCATGGAGATCATTTGGCAGCGAGCTTTGATTCTGCTGGTCGGCACGGACACGCACAGCTACATGATCGTCGCGGTCAGCTATCTGGTTGGAGTGGCACTCGGATCGTATCTGTGCGGATGGTTTGCGTCGCGTGATCGCGTTTCAATGTTCTGCTGGCTTCAGCTGGGAGTTGGAATCACCTCGTTGCTGGCTCTGACGATTTTCGTGCAACTTGCCTCGGGACCGGGACAGCGTTGGTTGTCAGACGCGACTTCGGGATCGGAAGTGGTTGGCAAACGATTTCTGGCCAGTTTCGTTTTGTTGCTCTTACCTGGTTGCCTGACGGGTGCCAGCTTTCCGGCTGCTGTCTCCATGTTGGTTGATTGGACGGGATCCAAAGCGAAGGCGACCGGCCTTTGTTATGCCGTCATCGCAGTCGGGAATATCATCGGAGTCCTGCTGGCTGGGTTCCTGTTGATTCCCATGGTGGGTCTGCAGTCGGCGTTGGTATTGCTTGTTGGGATTGCGTTGATCGCAGCATGGCTTGCCTCGGCTGGGTGGAAGCCGATTTTTTATCTGGCCACCTCGGCGGTTTTCGTGGCTGGGTTTTACCATGCCGCAACTCAAGAACCGCTCGGACTGGCCGAATTGCCCACCGATCAGGAAATCGCGTTTTACCGTGAAGGCCCGGTCAATACCGTCAGCGTCGTTGTTGACAAAGACGAATCGATCGATGGCAAGATTTCCAGGCGAATGGTTGTCGATGGAATCGTCATTGGAGAAAACGTCGGTGGCGTGGACGAAAAGCAACAGGTGCTGGCTCACTTGCCACTTCTGATTCAAGCAATGTCGAGTCCTCAATCAAGCGAAACGTTGCAAGCGATATCGATTGGACTGGGAACCGGGATTCTTGCTGGCGAAATGGCGGTCAGTCCTTTGGTTGGAAATCTGACCTGCGTTGAACTTTCGCCAGCGGTTATTGACGCCTCCATGCATTTTGCAGATGACAATCATCAACTGGCCATCAATCCCAAAGTAACAATCATCCAGGGAGATGGCATTCACTTTCTGCGCCAAACAGATGAAGTATTCGACTGCATTGTCAGTGACGGTAAATCCCGACCGGGACATTCGGGCAACGTCGCTTTTTTCGCGTCCGATTACTATCAACTTGCGGCCGACAGACTGACGGATTCCGGAACTTTCGTGCAGTGGGTACCGCTGGAGAGCAGCCAGAAAGAAGTGCAGACGATCTTGAAAACGTTCGCGACAAACTTTCCGCGAGCGTACATCGCAATCGCTCCGCCCGATTCCATTTATCTTGTTGGTCGAAAACAACCCATTCAGTGGAACGATGCCTTGTGTGAAAATTACCTGCAACGGGCAACATCTGTTTACCCATACGGTTGGCGGTCATCGGACGATGTTCTTGGAATGGCGTGGCTTGAGGCACTCGACGTGGCTCAGTCACTACCTGCTGACATTGATGTCAATTCGCTGAACCGCCCGACACTGGAGCAATTCGCGTTGGATATCCATCGGCCGGAAGCTTCCGAACACAAGAGTGACAATCTGTTGTTTCTTGAATCCTGTTTGCAGAATCCATCGCACCGGATTATGGCGTTCGATTCAGGCCCCGATGAACGTGCCTCAAACGTCAGAGCCGCATGTCTGAACCTCGTTCGCGCCGGGCAGATTCTGGCCAACCCGGTCAATATCGACTTGTCACAAGCTGCCGCCTATCATCAGCAGGCCCTGAGAACGTTGCCGCGATTGTCTCGAGGTCTGGATGTGGCGGAACGTTTGCTTCAGAAAACAGAAGAGTTGAGCGAGTCACTTTCTGTCAAAGAACTTGGTGCATTGCTGCAACAAACTGCTTCGCTTGTGCCTACCGACGCCGACTTGCAAACAATGATTGGCAATGCCCTGTCTGATCGAAAACTGTTTGACAAGGCGGCTGGCTGCTTTTTCCGAGCCAGCAAGCTCCGTCCCGCAGCCCCCCAGCCAAACGTTGATTTCGCTCGTTGTTTGATCGAACTGAAGAAATTCCGCGCGGCTGTCAGGCCGCTGAAAAAAGCGTTGAAGCTGCAACCAGACCATGAAGAAGCTCGCCAGCTGCTTCGCGTCGTGGAACTCAATGCTCGCTAACTTCGATTAGCTCAACCGCTGAATCAGAATCCAATTTCGGCTCCGACGTAGGCACCGCGAAGAATCAGGTCGGCCGTGGTGTTGGCTGACTGAAGAACATCTGGATTGGTAAAGTCGCGTGGAATGTTGCTCTCTGCCGTCACAACATTGGTGACACCCAATCCTCGGTAGCCCATTCGCAGCCGAGAACGTCGAGTCATCTGATAAATCAGCCCGAGATCGAACTCACCCACGAAACTCAGATCGTCTTTCGCGTCGCCATACTCGAATTCTCTGCCGGCAGCAGGGCCGCTTGAGACAACTGGACGTCGGAAGGACAGATCCGCCAGCTGGTTGGTTGCCACGATGTTGGTTTGAGCGTGATTGTTGAACAATCCCAGCTTGCCTCCCATCGAGAAGGACAATCGCTTGAACAACCCCCATTCGGCTCTCCCTCCAAACTGAGCCCCAAACAATGAGTTTTCAACGCTGGAGTTTAATGCGGATCGAATGATGGGGTTCGTGGGAGCAACTGCTGCGTATTCCAGCGATTCATTGAACTGCAGGTACCGAAATCCAGTCAGCCATTCAACCATCATGCAGCGTCCCAATGGTCGGTAGGATCTCCCGTTTCTCAGCAAGTTCAATTCAACGTTATTGAAACTGTAGTCGCGAGTCAGCGCGTGAAAGTCGGCCGCATTAAACGTGTCTGACAGTGCCGTTCCCGAATCATTGATCTGGCTCAAACCGTTGATGGCCGTGGTTGGAGATCCACCCAGCAAGGCTGTCTCCGCGCCAGGATAAAGTCCCCAATATCGCACTTCAAAGCCTCGGCCGTTGCTGCTGCGTCGCGCAAGCGAGGTGTCAATTCCTCCAACGATTCCGCCGTCTGCATTCTGATTGGTAAGGGTTTGAGTCGGGTCGGCTGGATTGAACGAGAACAGTCGATTTCCATCCAGCTGCCGATCGAAAATCGGAACCCCCACGCCCAGAACCCACGTCCGGTCCGGCGAAACGGGAGCATCAATCACTTGGTAGTCATCGTAAAAATAGTCACTGCCTGGCCCAGTAGTGCATGCCTCACACTGATTGAGGCTTCCTTCGCTTGCCGGTTGATCAACATTCGCAGGACGAACTTCGACAACGCGGCTGGGAACTGCCGGAGGCCCTGCCACAAAGTCGTTGCCTGTATCTGCCGGCAATGCATTTGCGGGCACTTCCCCATTTGCCGTGTTTTCACCTGCGACAGCACGGCCTGCTTCGTCGTAGCTTTCGATCCCGGCGATGAACGCCTCGATCTCTGGAGCTTCCTGAGCCATCGAGTTACCGACAACAAGTGTTGCTGCGACAAAGGCAACAACAACCGGATTGGTCAGACCGCAAAGTCGATTCTTCATCGTGAATTCCTTTTCACTCTATAAGCCGCGCCAGTACCACCGGCTGGCAACACAAAGTAACCAACCGAGTAGACGATCCCCTCGCGTCAATTGGCATGGACACGAAATTCAGGAAACGCGGCACTTCAAGACTGTCTGGAAGATTGGAGACAGCCATTACAACACCTGCGTGGGTCATCGTCCGGGCAACCGGAACGATCGAAGTAAAACTGTCATCCAGCAGAGAAATGCTCAAGCATCGAGTGTCACGATCAGAACCGAAGGATTGTTCGGCACCCCGCTCACATTCGACAGAATTGAATTCACCGTGCTTGCGAGCGATACTCCTGTGACCCAAACAGCACGGACAACCCGCAAGGTTTCCAATTGCGGTTGAAATCTCTGTTCTTCCCACGTGCATTCGCGTCAGGTTATGACGATTCGATCAATCATACCGTTTTCCGGCAGATCGAAACCAATACTACCGGCCAGCAGTCACTGATCGGTGCGGGTTACGCAAGAACTCTCTTTTAAGAAACGCGGTCGGCTCGTTTCGAAAATTTCAAAAAGCGAGAGTTTACGTCCAAATACGGCGTATGTTTTTATCTGGAGTTCGCAACAAGGAAAATTGCGACTTCGGCTCCCGCCATCCAATCCCACGAGCAGGCTCGTTCCGCCTGCTCGTAAACCAACACAAGAGGCTGCTGGAAATGCCCGCTTCAAAAATTCTGGTTGTCGATGACAGCCGCACGGTCCGAAATGCCGTCAAACGAGTTCTTATCAGCGCCGGGTACGAAGTCATCTGCGCCAGCGACGGACACGAAGCGCTTGAGCGACTGGAAGCAGGGCCCGACCTGATGGTTCTGGATATCAATATGCCGGGTCTCGATGGCTACGGTGTTTGCGAACAACTGGAAGCCAGAGGTCGTCAGTCACAAGATCTGCCAATTGTTTTCCTGACATCCAATGATTCACACGCGTTGGAACTGTTAGGCGAGCAGTACGGAGCCTACCTGCAGAAGCCCGTTGAACCGGATGAGTTATTGCGAGTGGTCGGCCGGCAACTTTCGCTAACTTCTAACGCCACAACGTCTGGTTAAACCTCGAACGATCTGGACCAACCTTGAGTCTGAACTCTCTCAATTCGAAAGTTGATCGCTCCAGTAAAACAGCTGTTGAGCATGCCTCGTCGATTGATGTCGACCAATGGCGGCAAGACGTTGATGCGTTTGCCATGGCGACGCGACAAATGCTGAACTCGATCCATGAAGAGCTTTCCAACGGCCTGTCCAAAGGCCATGCTCAGGTCAGCGTGGTCACTGGTGTCCAAACCAATTCGGGGTCATCGCCATCACCACCGCCTCGGCCCATTTCCGTAAATCGGGACAGGGAAAGCTTCGCCACCAGGTCTGAACAGACCGCTGACGAGTGTGACCAGCTGCTCGCCAAGCTGAAGAAGCAATTGTCTGATCAACTTAGCCAGTAACCGTCGTTTGAACATCCACTCACACCAACTGTAAAGTTTTCACCATGGAACAACTTGATTTTGATGGATCAGAAAGATACTGCATCTTTCAATGCCATGAACAATGGTATGGAATCTCGGCACTGGACGTGCAGGGAGTGTCACCTCGTCCGGAAATCAGAAACGTGCCAAACAGCGACCCGGTGCTCAGTGGCGTCAGCCATCTGCACAATAACTTTGTTCCGGTGGTCAGCTTGCGAGCGCTGGCTCAGATCAACTATGAACAAGACTCCGAATCACAGCAGCAACTTTTGACGCTGCCCGGGCCGACCGGTCCCTGGGGAGTTCTGATCGACCAGGTGATCTCGCTTGCTCCGTTGGAAGTCTCAATCTCAAGCTTTTCGAATGCCAGCGATCAATGGTCGAAAGTGCTGTCTGGCTCCGCTTCCTATCGAAATCAAGTCGTCCAGATCCTCGACGCCAAGGCGCTCTACCAATACGCCAGCAGCATGCTTGAAAGATTCTGGCAGCACAGTACTTCCGGAGAATCAACGCTGCTTGTCACTTGAGCGTGCGACTGATCAGTCCAGCGAACCCAACCCATCACTCGGTCATTGTGAAACGATCCAATGCGTACCTATTTATCCATCGCAATCTCAAATTTAATTTGCCTCGCAGCCGGCGCTTTGATGTGCTACGGCGCGGTTACTGAAACGTCTCCGGTTGGGACAGGATGCCTGATCGCGGGGGCCCTGCTGATGATTTTCAGTTCGGGCTGGCTGCTATTCAAGTTTCAACCCGCCATGCATTGGCTGACTCAAGTCGCCAAATCGCCGGATCAGGCCAACAGCGCTCCATCGGGCGCGGCGGAAATCGTTGCCATTGGCGAGCGATTCCAACGAGTCACCAACGACCGTCGACGAGCCAACGCGGATGCCGCCGGGGAACTGAACAGCATTCGCAGCTTTCTGTCATCAATCAATCGACGAAGCTCAGTTCCCGTTGGAGATCAGCCCGGCAACACTCTGGCGCAACTCAAAAACGTATTCGAAGACCTGTCTCGCTCGCTTGGCGAAGACGTCAAGCAATCGGTCAGCAATGGTAAAGAATTGCAACGAAACACCGAAAAACTGGTCGGCGGAGTAGAACAGCAGTCTCAGGCGATTACATCAACCACGTCGCTGGTCAACAAGGTTGCCACTCAGATCGAACAGGTTTATCAGAACGTAAAAGCGGCCGTTTCGAGCTCCAGCGTTGTGCGAGATCACTCTGACCAGAGCCTGAACCGATTCGGTACGTTGCTGGATCAGATGAAAAAAGTGCGGAACGACTCGTCGGTTCGCGAGCGAAAACTGTCCGTTCTTGGTCAGCACACCCGTGAAATCGGATCGATTGTTGAAACCATCGGAACCATCTCTTCCAGGACCGACATGCTTGCCTTGAATGCGTCTATCGAGTCTGTTCGAGCAGGCGAGCACGGGCGAGGTTTCGCGGTGGTTGCGGAGGAAGTACGAACTTTGGCCGAGCAGTCCGCTCAAGCGGTACTCGACATCACGGCTCGAATCGAATCGATCCAACTGGAAACTCGCCAGACCGTCGCAGGAGCATCGGACGAGCACAAACAACTTGACGAGGTGCTTGAGCTTGCGACGGAAACCTTGAACGAACTGAAAGAGATCAACGGAGCCGCTTCTCAATCTGCGGAAAGCGTCAACGATATTTCGTTCGCGACTCAGAAACAGCTTGTGTTGACTCAGGAGATCGTCGAGTCGCTCGTTTCAAACAGCGAAGTCTCCAAAGGGAACCGTGGCGTCGCAGAAGGTGTTCTGTGGACCGCCAAAAATCTGAGCGAAGTCGGTAGCCGGATGGATGAAGCCGTCAGCAGCCTCAAACATCAAGCCGATTCCAGCACAGACTACTCGAGTCAGTCTGGCTCACTCAGCCACTCAACTTCTGAGGCCACTGTTTAAAACGATCCAAGGTGACAGGTTCGCGACCACAAGGCGACACGGAACAAGATGAGTAAAAAGAAAACAAAAAATAAGTCAGCCGACTCGATTGAAAATCAATCGCCCCTTGAGTTGATCTCGAATGAGTTGCGTCCTGCCAGGCTGAGCGACGTTGACTTTGAACGTGTGAGCGAGCTGCTGGGACAGTTCTCGGAATCGGCATTGGAAGCTTCCCAGCATCAAGTTTCCGAACTTGCCAAAACCATGAGTCAGCTCTCTGAATTGGCCGCTGCCGATACGCAGGATGCTGACAGCGAGCACTCTCTGGCCGAACCGTTTCGTGAATTCCTGAATGAACATCTGAACGTCATTCTTGGTCTTGAGAGTGACGACCAGGGGGTCTCAGCCGTTATGTCGGCCGCTGCAGACAACTGGCAACAATACCTTGAAGCATTCGAGGCATTTGACAACGATATCGCGAACGACCTCGACGAGTGGTCAGCAGATTATCAGAATGAATTTGGTGATGCTGGCGACTCGCCTCAGTCAGGGTTTGGTGCACAGGAGGAAGATTACGGCTCTCAGATTGACGAGATGTTATCCGCAATCAACGGATTGGAGGGCGGCGGCAGCTCTCAGCCGCAGCAGGAATTGTTTTCTGACAACGATCCATCAATCGCCACTGAAAATTACGAATCTGCCGGCGATGACACCGACGCGATTGCTCGCCTGCGAGTCGACCATGAGATGCTCGAAGCATACCTCGACGACGCCAATGCGTGCGTTGAATCGATGGAGCGATCGGTCCTGACGCTTGAATCCGAACCGAATCAATCGGAACCCGTCCGACAATTTTGTCGCGAGCTTCATACGCTCAAAGGAGCTTCGGCCACGGTTGGCTTATCCGGTTTGGCCACATTCCTGCATGATCTGGAAACGAGGCTTGAACAACGGTTCGATGGCGAACAATGCAATGCTGAGCCCGACATGCTTCTCAACGCAGTCGACACCATCCGAGAGCGAATCGACAACCTCACGCAGCCGACACAAGACCCGCCAGCGGCAGATGAGCCCAATCAGTCAACTGGCCTGCAACTTGAAACGAATCCCAAGCCAACACGAAGCGTCAACCTGAGCGATTCCGGTGGCGAAGAGGCCTCCATTCGAATTCGCACGACTCGATTGGACCGGTTGATGGACATGTTGGCCGAATTGGTCGTGCTCAAGAACCGAAGAGAACAACACCAGACTGAGTTCAATCGACTCAACGAAGAACTGACTCGTTGTTCCACCAGACTTCGATTTGCAAGCGACTCCAACGCCGAAAACACGCATGCTGAATCGTTTGTTATCTCGGAAATCGCTCGCGACATCGCCGAACTTGGCACCGAACTTCGGTCCTTGCAAAAGCCAATCAGTGCCGACAACCAGGCCATCTCATGGTTCATTCGTGACTTCCGTCAGGAAATCATGCAACTACGCCGCATGCCCGTTTCCGGATTGTTCCAGCGACTTCAACGTACTGCGCGTGACGCCGCTAAGGTTGAAGGCAAACAAATTCAGGTTCGCATGGCGGGAGCGCAAACCGGTCTTGAGAAAGAACTGCAAGAGTCACTCTACGAACCCCTGATTCACATCGTCCGAAACGCAGTTGGCCACGGTATCGAGGCGCCAGAACTTCGCCAGAAGAGCGGCAAAAGCCCCGTTGGCACTCTGACGTTGGAAGCCCGTTCCAGCGGTCAGCTTCTTGTTATCGAAGTTCGCGACGACGGGAACGGCCTTGACTTCGATGCGGTTCGCAAACGTGCCAGAGACAAAGGCTTGATCCCGGCCCACGCCACGCCTTCGGAAAGTGAACTGGCAAGATTGATCTTTCATCCGGGGTTCTCAACCGCATCCAGCGTAAGCGAGCTTTCAGGTCGCGGCGTTGGGATGGAAGTCGTCGCCACCGCCATTGAAAAAATGCATGGACGAATAGAAATCAACTCGGACAGCGGAAAAGGTACGACGATGCGTTTCACGATTCCGTTGCGTTCAGGAATCGAACACGTTCTGGTCTTCCGCACGGCCGGCCAACTTTTCGCGTTGCCGATGCAGACCGTCGAATCGACTCGCCAAGGCGCAACCGAGGCCAATCGCTCGCGCGGGCACAGTCTGGCCGAAGTCCTTTCCATGCGACCCACTGAGCAACAAACCCTGGACACGATCGTGATGCGAGATTCCAATCGCGCCCACGGCGAATCAGCCGACCCGAACAATCGCTGCCAGTTTCTGGTGGACGACATTGTTGGCCCCGAGGAAGTTGTTGTCCGGTCGTTGCCGGCTTTCCTCGATCAACATCCATTGTTTTGTGGCATTACACTGTCCGGCACCAGTGAAACGGTACTGCTGATCGACGCGGAACGACTTCAGGAATTTGCAGAGACTCACTTCGATGGAAGTAACGACGTCAATCGAGAAACAATAGAAAGCCAAGCCGACGCTCGCACCCAGCGGGTTCTGGTGGTCGATGACTCGTTGAGCGCACGCAAACACCTTGTTCGAAAGATTTCATCCGCTGGCTTCGTTACGATCGAAGCGGGGGACGGACTTGCAGCACTCGAAATTTTGCGTAAACAAAATATCGACTTTATCTTCACTGATCTGGACATGCCTCAAATGGGAGGCCTGGAACTGCTGGCCGATTTGCAACGTGGTCCACACAGTGACATTCCGGTCGTCGTCGTCAGTGGCCGAGTCGAACAGGAGTTCCGTGATCAGGCTGCGGAAGCCGGTGCAACGGACTTCCTGGTCAAGCCCGCCACCGACGAACAGCTCAACGGAGTTTTTGAAAAGCTGACAGCCAGTCCCGTCGAAGCATAAACCAAAAACCAACAAAACACTTGTTACCTGAATCACGCATTACTCACCTTTCGCTCACGTTCTTTCAACCTGTCCACAACGTTTTCAATCAGGCTTACTCATGTCAGAAAAAACTGTACTCATCATTGATGACAGCGCAACCATTCGCCGTTTGGTCGATGGCGAACTAAGCGCCGCCGGCTATCGTGTTCTGGTCGCGCCGACAGCCGAAGAAGGGCTCGACAAAGCGGCCAATGAACAGCCAAATCTGATCATTCTGGATCATCAGCTACCGGGGATCACGGGCTATGAAGTCGCTTGCAAATTGGCTGAGAATCCGGGAACTGCCTGCATTCCTGTCGTCGCGAGTTCTACGCTTCGAAAGAAAGCTTACGCCGAGTACGTAGACTGCGACAACGTCGTGGACATGCTCCCAAAACCCTACACAGGCGAGCTACTGATTACGACGGTCGAAAATGCGATCGAAACGGCATCGATGATTGTTCAGTCCCAGCAGGACGGTTCCGCTGTTCCAGAAATTATTGGCGAACAGGGCGATGCCGACTTGATGGGAACGTTCGCCTGCTTTGGCTTGCGTGAAGTTCTTGACATGCTGAACAACGGCAACAAGTGTGGATTGCTGGAAATTGAAGGTAGTCGATGTCGAGTTTTCGTTCACGTTGCCCGAGGGCGCGTGCAAGCTGTCACGGCGTCAGGGATCGACCCACAGGAAGTTGCCCGCCAGCTGCCATCGTCGCTTAGTGAGCTGGGGGCCGTTGTCAAAACAACGGTCGGTGGTCGCAAAGGATCGGAAGTCGACGGTCTGGTCGGACTGCTGAACAACAAGGTGATCGATTCTCGGCTGTTGCAGAAGTTACTTCGCCTTCAAGCTGCGGTACTGCTTCGGATCTGTTTCACTGAGCCACTGAAAGGATTCCGATACCAGAACAACCAAAACGTTCCTCCTCTGTTCGAGAATCTGCCGCTCGATTCCAGTTTGTTGGCGATCCTTGTTGAAGGAGCCATGATTTGCGACGAATCGAGCTTGCCTGAACTATCGGAGACATCAGGATTCAAGCGGCGTTCAATTCGCGGCCAGAACCTCGATCGAGCGGGACTGGCGAGTCATCACATGAAATTGATGGGCTCTCTTTCGGAAGCAAGAACGGTCGCCGATCTTGCCAACCAGATGAACTGGGAACCTGACGAAATGCGTCGCGTCCTGCATGGATTCGAATTGGCCGAGCTTGTCGAATGCCAGACGATCCGCAACACTTCCCGAGCGGTCGCGATCACCTCAGACCAGACGCTGGCACAACGTCTGGCAGGAACATTCGAAGCTCAATCCGAATCGATTACCGGAAAACTCCTGCGTGACTGGTTGGCGTTGGAACTGTTGCTACGCAGAAATCGTCCTGATGTTCTGATCGTTGATTTGAATGACGACTCCGCCATCGGCCATCTTCAGAAAATGAAATCCGGGCCAACCAACAAACTAGCCGGTCTGAAACTGGTCGGTGTATTGCCGGAAGGAGTCTCAGCAGACAGCCAATCGTCGGAAAATCTTGGCGTCACCTTGCTGACTGCTCAATTCGATGACGCCCAGTTGATTGATGCGATCAGTGTTGCTGAGATCAGCCCGCAATCGGGGCCTGCTTCCTCGGGCAACGGCAACCTGCCTGCGGCCGAAGCCGGGCAAACCGTTTGATCTGGAATCGTGTGTCACAACAGCCACAGATTCGTCCCCCTGCCCCGCCCAGTGAAACGCGGGGCACATTTTCAAAACCAACACTCAATTCCCAAACGTATCATGTCACAATTTATCACTGCCTTTGATTCAACGGGCCGGCCGACAACCTACTGCATTGAAGAAGGATCCAGTACGTTCGCCGGCACCGGCACTCATTGTGAAATCCATCTGGATGGTGACGATGTCGCAGCCATTCATTGCATGTTCAGCGTCGTCGATGGCGAACTGAAAATTCAAGACTGGAACACGGACGGGAAGACGTCGCTCAATGGAGCAGCGTTAGCAGATGAATCCGCTTTTGTGGACAGTGATGAAGTGACGATCGGCAGTAATCGAATTATCGTCGGCAAGCCTGAAGGTTCAGCGCAACCCACTCCTCGTGCGTCTGCAGAAACGGTCCCGTTTTCTCCTGACGAAAACCAAGAAGAACTTCAGCGAGAACTCGAGAAGATCAGAATCGAGAACGTGGAACTTGAAAAGGAACTTGCCGCTGAACCCAACAACAACGATGGTGCAGATTCTCTTTACGATGACCCGTTTGCCTCGGGCGATACCGAACTGCTTCGTGATGAAATCGAATCTTTGACGCTGGAATTGGCTGAGCGTGATCAACAAGTCGCCATGCTCAATCAGCAGCTGGAAAGCGGTGGCGGTGGCGGTGACATGGAAGAAACAACGCGTCTGGTTTCAAGAATGGAACAATTGCTTGACGAGCTTCAGACAGCGGACGAGCGCATTCGAACTCACGAAGAACTTTTGCGTTTCTCCGATGAAGCGACTCAGGCAGAACAGGAAGAACGTCGACAACTGGAGTCGTGGGTCAATCAGATCGAGGACCGTGTCGCCGCACGCGAAGATGAATCGAAGGCTGAAACAGAACGCCTGAATGGACGTGTTCGCGACCTGTTGGCTCAGCAGAAGCATCATGAGCAAGTCCTTGAGAAAGCCCTTCAGCAACGGACGTCGAGTGGAAACGGCCAATCCGACGAACTGGTTGAAAGCCTGCAGGCACAAGTCCGGGACCTTCAAGCGAAATGGCAGGACGCTCAGGACGAGTGCGAGCGTTTGTCGCAGCAGACCAGCGCTGACTCAGCCAGTAACGATTCCGAATCCGTCGATGAGCTGAAACAGAAAATTATGCAGCTGGAATTGGATGCGTCACGTGAACGCGCTGAAGTTGCTCGCGAGCGGGCCGAGTTGGCGAAAATGCAGTCTGAGCTTGAGCAACAATGTCGAACCAACAATTTCGACTCAGACGCCGACATTCGTTTGAAAGCCATGCGGGACCATCTGAGAGAACTTCACAGCGAAGAAGAAGTTGAACGAGAAGCCCGGCGCCAACGCAGTCTTGGTGGACGGATCGCAAGCCTGTTCACTCGTATTGAATCCCGCCAGTAAACCCTGCTGATGTCGTCGATCATGATTGAGCAACATGAAAACCTGAGTTCGCAAACCGTCAGCCTTGACGGAGAGCTGCGCGATCGCGCGTTGATGGAACTGAAAACCACTCGGAACCTTCAGAAAGCGGTCAGCAGTGTCGAGCGATTCCTGCTGAACCAGATTGACCGAATCGAAGCCGCATTCAAGGAAGTTCAGCAGATCGAGGAACGCGGTCGCGTCGTCCAGCAGAAATGGATTGAACTGGAAGAAGAGAAGCAAGCGTGGCTGAAGCGTCGTGAACAGGAAATGAGCGAAATCAACGAAGCCAAACGCAAACTGGCTCAAGGCCTTCGTTCGCTGGAAGACAAACAGGGTTGATCAATTCGCCTTATTTGCGTGGCTGGCAACTGACTGTAACCTCGCATCCATTTCATTCACGCGGATTGTCCACGAGAATCGACCGCGGAAGCATTCACCAAGGTCAGTCGACATAAGCAGATCGCGGTTATGGTGCAAAACTTCAAGTGCATCGGCCAGTTGCTCCGCAGATTGACCATACAGGTAGTTGGCACCTGACCTTTGACTGCTTGAACTCAATAGTTCTGGATAGGCCAATCGATCAGGCAGCAACGGGAACAGTCCCGCGCTGATTGCTTCGGCTGCCGCCAATCCAAAAAACTCATGGCTGGCGGTCGAAACGAACACATCCGCATCGCACAATGCCTGCCAGTAAGACTCCCGATCCGATTGAAACCCCCAACGCTGGATCTGCTCATCAAACTCTCGTCGGATAACATCAAATTCCGATGGAACGTTTCGAAACTGCTCGCCAATAACGCTTAATCGGAACGGAATTCCCTTTTCTCGAAGTCGTCGTAAAGCTACAAGCAAGTCAGCCGGGTTCTTGTCGTGCTCCCAGCGAGCGGCCCAAATCAGATGTAGCGGATTTCCGTTTTGAATTCGTTCCGCTCGGACATACTCAATCTCTGGCCAATCGAACGAAGGAACTTCAAGCCCGGGATGCTGCACTTGAGCCTTTGTTGAAAGCGACTCAACCGCTTTGCAAGGCACAAAGTCGGGCCAATGGTTTGCTTGTTCTTTCAAACCTGTAAACATCGAATCGCGATTGAGTGCTGAGTTGAACCAGATCTGATCCGCGGCGACCGCCGACACAAAGTTAGTAAAGGCGAAATGCTGATCACGTTCCCTGGCGAACCTGTCCGGGTACGCGAATTGATTTTCATGAAAGTACAGCACGATTGGTAAATCACGAAGCGACGGAGTCAACCCTCGAAGCTCGGCCACGTTCATCATATCGGTCGCAACAATGATGTCCCAATGCTGCCCGGCTTGAGTTCGCTGTTTGACTTCTTCCGCAAAATGAATCGCCGCATGACGCATCCGCCATTTCCAATGACGAGCCGGCAGTTGAATCGTCGTCCAGTTGTGTTCACTATGCTTGACCCAACCTTCATGGAATTGCTGATGGCTGCCACCGAAGAATGGTTGTAGCGAAAGAACGTTCATTTCAAGATTCTACATTCTGTCCACACCACCCCTCAATGAATCCCACCTCGTCCAGATAAGGCGGACACGTATCGTTTCGTTGACAGGCTGTCATCAATCAGACAACCAGCAAGTTAAATTTGAACTGTAGAAATACGACGTTTACCCAGAAAAAACGCAATGTTTGGAAATGGCATAATCATTGCTGTCATAAAGAACGAGTCAGTTTTCCAGTTCATTTACGGGATCCAACAATGTCCAAGTTCAAAACTGTCCTTACGATCGCAGCCGTCGCTGCCATGGTGACTCCGTCGATGGCGGAAGCTCAGAATTTCACTCAACGCGGTACTCGCAACGGTGCCATTGCCGGTGCGATCATTGGCGGAATCATTGGCGACCGAAGAAACAACGCGTTCACTGGTGCCGTCGTCGGTGGACTGGTCGGTGGAGCAGCCGGTCGAGCCATCGGTCGATCAAAAGATGCTCGGTTTTACGGTGGTCAGCCAGCCTTCGGTGGACAAAACGTTTTCGGTGGCCAACCGGTCTTTGGAGGTCAACCGACCTTTGGTGGTCCTCACTTTGCACCAACCCATTTCCAGCCTCACCAGAGTTTCTATCGCGGTGGTGGATTCCATGGCGGTCAGTTTTACGGGAACGGCTTCAACCAGGGAGGTTTCCACAACCACCGAACGTTTGGTTGGTAGTGGGTCTTGGTACCCACTGCGGTTGTGATTTTTTTGAACCTTGATTTGCAGTAAAGCCTTTGGGCTTTCGGGACTATTAAAATCAAGCGACCAAAGAGAGCGTCCAGGTTTAAGTCGCGGCTGAACTTGTCCAATAGAGCTGGACTTTCAGCCCGCCGACCGATTCCAGCGTCAAAATTCCCAAGGCGTTGCCTTGGGCTGACATAACATGGGGCCCTTGGCCCGAAAATCCTCGACAACGAAGCAGTCCTACGCCGGATCCTTTGTAGGGCGGCAACAAGGTTTCGAAAACACTGCCGTAACTTTGCAAACCAGAAAATTGTCAAAAACGGTCGGGCGTTCTCGAAGGCAACAAATCCGAGACCGAAGTTCCGGCAGCGCAATGGTTTGCGTGTTACAGCTTGCATCCCAGATGAAATATCCGGGCTAAGCCGGACGCGATGTAAAGCCTTTGGGCTTTCGGGATTATGAGATCGCGTTTCGTTTAAGTCTAGCGGCTTTTCGATACCCTTCGCTCGGTTTTTCAACGCCGCAGACGCTACAGTTAAGTGCAACATGCACTAAAAACAAGCGACTAAAGCCGCTACTACCAGCAACGCTGCCCGAAATGTGCACGGCCTTGGTTAGAGAAATCAAAACTTCATTTGGGGCGGCATGAAAACTCTGCCACTCAATTGTGGGAAGACTCAAGAATCAAGATTCCAGCAATAGCGTCTTCATCAGGTCACGGCTGCCTAGCGGTTTGGTGCTGGTGAGAACTTCACCCGCAGCGAACCCTGCCGCCAGACCGCACGTTGCTGCCAGTGTGCGAACCCGGTCGAAAACGTGCTCTTTCTCTGGTGGAAACTGAGTCGCGTAGCATCGAATTGCTTCGATCTTCCGCTGCATCACACCGCTTATGTCGTAAACAAACTGGCATGAGCCTTTGCCACTGTAGTCGGACGCAAACATCAACGAATAGGTCACGTGACGTTCGATGCGGTGAACGGGAAGCCCATCAAAATGTTCGTCCCACTTGGATAGTCGGCTGTAAAAAATCGCAGCGTCCGTGATCTGAGCCGCTTGCCAGTGATCGGGCGAAGCCATCGGCGTTTTACCTTCCAGCCCCAAAACCACCGACGGGCGATACCTTCGAAATTCCATCGCCAGGGCAACTCGGGCTTCGAAGCTGTCGAACAGCTTTCGGTTTGGCAACTCAAGCACAATTCGTTTGGCAACGCCCAGAACCTTTGCGGCCGCATCGGCTTCCGCGAGTCGAATCGCTGGATCCGAGCAACCCGGCGTGGGCTCTCCGTCTGTCAGGTCGACAATACCAACCTTCAGGCCACTGTCCACCAAAGCTGCCAGTGTACCTCCGCACCCGATTTCGACATCGTCGGGATGAGCCCCAACGGCGATGACATCAAGTTTCTCCAGTTCCATGTTGGCTACCGTTGGGTTTCGAATTTCACAGCCAGAATGCGGTCATTTTCAATCTCGACCGAGCGATTATTCAGCTTCAGCTCGATGGATTCTTTTCCGCGCTGAACCAGTTGGAAAAGGTTCCCCTGGCCGAGCATCAAGCGTTGGCCGTCAAGCAACTGCACGTAGCCGGCGTTTCGGTTCAGAGTGCGAGGTTGCTGAAGCCACAGTGTTGGCCCAAAAACCGGGTTGATTGTTCTGTAGATCACTTGAGTCAATTCGGGCATCGGATCTTCATCCTTCGCAAGATCGTTTGCGTTGGGGGCGAGGTCTTGCAGGCGCCGATCCAGAGTTTTCCAGCTGTACCCGTCGTCTGTGAAGTTGACTCGGTTTGTCAGAACACGTCCGGTTGGTAAAACGATTACATTTTTCGCATCTTTCCAGTCATCTGAGTGTGCGAAACGGGCGTGGGATTTCGTGGGCCACAATCCGACAGCTTGTTCCACCGATACTTGATACTCGGGCACCAGGTGAGAGCGAAAGTTGTCCGAGGGGTCGACTTTCAGAATGCTCCCATCGGTCAGCTGCATCGACCATGATCGTCGGCTGGGGCGTTGTTGTATGTTTCGGTCCCCGAACGAGTACTTTTCAATCGTTTCAGGTTTGAAGGCGACGGGAGAATCGAAGTCATTGCCAGTTAAATTGATCGATCCATCACGCTCGACCGCAATACGATCACCGATCCACAAATCGCCGTTGTTCAATCGGATGCGGGCCTCTTTGTTCTCAGTGTTGCGACGAAACACTTCACTTGATTCAATTGCTTTGGGCTTTGAAAAGCAGAGGCTGTCAAACGCATAGTCGTCATCGACTTTTCGTTTCAGTTTTTTCAGATACGGATTGCGTCGAATTCGAAGCTCGGCAATCAGCTCGTTGGATTTGATCCCAAGAAACGGGCAATCTCTTTCACCGACCTCAACCGTTCCTACAATCTGGCCGGTGGCGTTAAAGGCCTCCATGATAAAATCACGTTCGTGATCGACGTTTGCGATGTGGATGCCAAATTCGTTCACGCCTGCGTGTACCGAGGGTTGGTTCGGCAGGCAGAACGTGACAATAAGCGTCCCAATGTATTTTTTGTAACGAACCTGATTGCCGCTGCGGAATTCGGTAAAAATGGAACCTGAATTATTGCCCGTCGGTGTCTCGGGGAATTTAAACCCGTAACCTGATATTCCAACATACCCGGGCTCTTTGCTGGCAAGTTTCAACCCGTAGGGGATATAAGTTCTGGAGATGTCCGCTTTGCGTTCAAGCTCGTTACCGAAAGGGTCCGTTTCAAGGTGGATGGTCGTTTGTTCAGGTTGGTAGAACTTTCCCGCTGATACCAGAACGATTTCTGTCTCGATCAGACTCGATCCTGTTTTCGATTCGGGATCCGGTCGTCGCTTGCGAAGCATCCGAAGTTGGTTGCGTCGAAGGCTCAGGTTTTGGCCGTCGACCATGCATTTGAAGCGAAAATCACCCGCGTCACCTCGCAGTGTTCGGCCGGATTTAAGTTCCAATTCATCATATTCCGACGGAGCAGACGCTTCGGCATCACTGATTTTGTTCAGGATTCGATCGGCGCGATACCGTGTCTCTGCGTCGCCAGCTGCCGCCGTTTGTCGCAGCATTTTTGGAAACAAACCGCCGACGTCAGGATTCGACAATTGCGCTTCAGCATGTTCACGTTTGTGATAGTCGTTGCTTTGCAGTAGAACCAACAACTCGCGGATTTCTGCAACCTTATTGCTGGCAGGAGTCTCGCACAGTGACAAACGCCGGATGTCCTCAAGTGCGATTCGCCTGGCTGTCATCTGGCCATTTGATTGAACTTCCTTCCATTCAATGTTGCTCAGAGGAATGTCGGTCAGAAAGACTGAACCGGATTCGAGAGTGACTTCCATCTCCGTTGCGAGGCAAGGCGATGTGAAAAGGTGGACGAACGCAGCCGCCGCGATCACTGCTTTCCAATGCACACTTCGACAAAATGAATCAGAGGAGTTCATGGCTTCGACCATTTGTTGGTATCAACGTACCGGAAATTGCCCTGATTGCTTCTGGCCAGTTTCGTCATGAAGTTCGTTCGAATTTGAAGGGGGCCCGAGCCGAACTGGATGCAATGGATTGTGGTGTTGCGGCGAGAAAGTCGGCTGAGCATCTTGATCTGCCCGTCGTTTAACTCAGGGTAACCTCCGTCAGTCATCAGTACCAGCACGTCCGGTTCGAAGGCGAGGGCCGCTGAAAGTCCACGCAAATGATCAGTGGAACCAAACGCAGCAAGGCGTTGAACGAAACCGGGAACCATCTGCTTGTTGGCTTCGGTGGCATCCAGCATCTGCCGAGTGCTTAATGTAACGATGCGATCATGATAGCCAACAACCTGGAATGAATGGAATGGTTTCAGGTCTTTGATGGCTTTTGCCAGCTCGGTTCGAGCCGCACTCAACACGCCTAGGCCGCTCGAGCCCATACTCTTGGAACGATCAATCAGGAAGACGAATGAACGACCTTCCATTTCCCCGCTGCCAAACAGGCTGACGGATGCTGGCTCTCCTTTGGGGGCTCGATTCCGCAGCAGTCGCTGTTCCGCTTCGATCAGCTTCAGGTCTTCCTCGGAAAGTTCAAATGAGTTGTTATCGAGCGCCGTTGAATCTGATTGGGTCATGCTGGTCGCGTCAAGATTCGGAGTTTCAATCGGCGGAGGGCCTGCGAGATCGACAACCGGATTCTTGATCGGTTCAATATTCAGCTGCGGCGGTGTGGCGTCCAGCGCGGCCATCGGCGGAGGCGTGTCAGAAAGTTTCGTTGGCTCGTCCGCCAAGCTGTCCTGTTCGTTCAGGTAGCGTTCTGGTTGATCGTCCGGTGCGACCGCCAGAACGATGGAGCCGCGTCGTTCTGGTTCGGTCGAAAGCGACTTTGCGGCTCGATTGCCAAAAAAGATCAGGAATCCAACCAGAAGAACGTGAATCAGCAACGACAGACCAACTGGTTGCCATTTTTTAAACATGGATTCTTGTTGAATCGTTTCGTGATTGTTCATGCAAACATTATTCCAGAACTGCCCCGGTGTGACCAACCGAAGTGACGCCCATGTTGGATTTGAGGACAAAATGCCGGTTCAATTCAGATGGGGGTTAAAATTCACGCACTCAATGGCGACAATTGCGTATCAAGGATTGGCTGGTTTAATAATTGAACACGACACGTCCAATTTCGACCCAGGCTGGTTAAAACAAGATTAACAGGACCATGTGAATGAATGATCGAGTAACCGGAGCTTCCGCAGAGTTAGCGGGCGAAGATCTGGAGGCGTTGAAAAGGCTCAGTGAAAGCTATCAGGCGGTCCGACGCGAGCTGTCGAAAGTGATTGTCGGCCAGGATGAAGTGATCGAGCAATTAATGATCGCGATTTTCGCTCAAGGTCACTGCTTGTTGGAGGGCGTCCCGGGACTCGCGAAAACGTTGATGGTCAGCACTCTGGCGCAAACGCTGAATCTGGATTTCAGCCGGATCCAGTTTACGCCAGACTTGATGCCCAGCGACATCGTCGGAACGGAAGTGATTCAGGAAGACAAAACGACGGGCGCCAGAGAATTCAAGTTTCTGAAAGGTCCCGTTTTCTCAAATATTATTCTGGCCGATGAAATCAACCGAACTCCGCCCAAAACGCAAGCCGCTTTGCTGGAGGCGATGCAGGAGAAGCAGGTGACCATCGGAGGACAGAAGAACACGCTGCCGGCTCCATTTTTTGTGCTGGCCACCCAAAATCCGATCGAACAGGAAGGAACGTACACGCTGCCGGAAGCTCAGCAGGATCGCTTCATGTTCAAAGTGTTCGTGAAGTATCCCTCGTACGAAGAAGAGTTCCGAATTGCTGAAACAACCACAGCGACAGGCAAAGCAGATGTGTCTCAGGTTTTGCAAGGTGAAGATATCTTGCGTTTGCAGAAACTGGTTCGACAGGTCCCCGTCGCATCGCACGTGATACATTTCGCTTTGCGACTTGTCCGGGCAACTCGGGTGCTGGAAGACGACTGCCCCGATTTCGTGAAAGAATCCATCAGCTGGGGTGCGGGACCACGAGGAGTCCAGAACCTTTTGCTGGGAGCCAAAGCCCGTGCTGCGCTCGAGGGACGAACGTTCGCGACGACCGACGATGTTCGTGCGGTCGCCAAGCCGGTTCTGCGACACCGTGTGATTACGAACTACAGCGCGGAATCGGCCGGTGTCACTTCAGACACGGTCATCGAGCGGTTACTTGCTGAATTGCCCGAGCGTTCGGAAGGCGACCAGGTTTCGCCCGAACTGTCGCCGGCGTTTTCGTGATTGTGGTTTTCTTCGCAACCAGAGGTGCGGACTGCATTGACGTATGATGCATCCGCGTTCGTTTTTCAAGATTGAGCGTTAATCAGATTGAGCGTCATGGCTTCGGCGGAAACTGCCAACACGAAATATCTCGATCCCGCAGCGCTCGACAAGATCAAGCGACTGGATGTGCGAGCGCGAGTGGTGGTTGAGGGTTTCATCACCGGTCAGCATCGCAGCCCATACAACGGATTCGCCATCGAATTCGCGGCCCATCGTGAATACTCTCCAGGCGACGATTTGCGGCACATCGACTGGAAGGTCTGGTCGAAAACAGATCGCCTGTATATCAAAGAATATGAAGAAGAAACGAATCTTAAATGTCATCTGCTGGTCGACTGCAGTAAATCCATGCGATACGGAGAGTCATCCGGCTGGAGCAAGTTCGATTACGCGTCGACCGCTGCGGCCAGTCTTGGCTACATGCTGCAACAGCAGCAGGATTCGGTAGGTCTGGTCCTTTTCAGCAACAAAATTGACCAGATGCTCAAGCCAAGCTCGCATCCTTCGCACCTGAAGTTGATGCTGCACGAACTTGAGAAAACGGAACCGTCTGACGTGACGGACATCGCCGAGCCGTTTCTGTCACTCGGTGGAGCCATTCGCCAGCGGGGGATCGTCGCGTTGTTTTCGGATCTTTTTCTAGATCCGGAAGTTCTGGCCAGGTCGCTTGATCAGTTTCGACTTCGACAGCATGAGGTGATTGTGTTTCAGGTGATGCACACAGATGAACTCGAGTTCCCTTTTCAGGACAACACGCTGTTCCGGGGGATGGAAACCGATGCTCAGCTGCATACCGAGCCACGAGCGTTACGGAAAACCTACCTTGAGGCGGTACAGCGACACCAGGCGAGCGTTAAAAAGATCTGTGCGTCGGCCGGTGTGGATCACGTGTTGATGGATACGTCGCGACCCGTCGGCGAAGTGTTGTCGAGCTATTTGAATTTTCGTTCTCGAACAAGAAAGAAGAAGCGGTGATTCGGCATTTGGTCTCATGCTGAAAGCCCAAAACGCTGTGCTCTTTGTTCTTTTGCCCCCTTTCACCAACGTTTAATGCTTACCTGGTTCCTTAATCCGTGGATGCTGCTTGGAGGATTGGCGATTGCGTCGCCCATCTTGATCCACCTGCTCAATAAACGCCGATTCAAGATCGTCGAATGGGCGGCCATGGATTTTCTGTTTGAGGCAGACAAGAAGAACCGTCGTCGAGTTCAGCTGGAGAATTTTATTCTGCTGGCGTTGCGATGCCTTGCATTGTTGTTGCTGGCTCTGCTGTTGGCGCGTCCGTTTCTGCCATCGGGTGTCAGCCAGTTGTTGCAGAAGGCTCAGCGGTTTGAACGGGTGCTGGTGATCGACGATTCGTTGTCTCAGAGAGTGCTCAATGGCACACTGCCAGCAATGCAGATGACAACGCGAGCGGTTCGTGATCTGGTGACGGATCTGGCGAATTCGGATGATACGGAAGAGTATCTGACGGTGATGTTGACCAGTGTTCCAGATCAGCCGGTCCTTTCAAATGAGCCTCTCAACGGAAGCACCGTGGGTACGATCGTGCAGACGTTGGATGATTTGACGTGTTCCGATCAGGTTGCCGATTATCGTGCGTCAATGGAACAGTTGAGGCAATACGTCAGCGGAAGCAGTGACGGTTTGAATCGAGTCGCTTACGTTTTCAGTGATATGCGATCGCGCGATTGGGAGTCGGTTGACTCGGGAGACGCCGAGTCATTGCCCAATCGGTTGTTGAATGACGCCGCAGAAATGACAGCAGGGTGTTTCCTGATCGACACTGGAAGTTCCATGGACGGAAATCTCGCGGTAACAGCCGTGCGCCCGGATAGCAATCTGGTTGCCGATAAAGTCATGCGTTTCTCGGTTGACGTCACTAACTATGGAACGCGGATCGTGCAGAATGTTCGATTGCTGATGCAGGTCGACCAGAACCAGCCCGCCTACGAAATCGTGCCCTCGATCGCACCGGGTGAAACAGAGACCATCGCGTTTCGGCACGTGTTTGCACGCCGCAAAAAGGAACGTTTTGGCGTCGACGACGAAGAAGATGATGCAGGGCTTCCTTTCGTCAGCTACCGCGTCAGTGTTGAGATCGATCGACCCTCGCTGGACGAAAAGTCGCTTGAATCAGATCAGATGATTGAGGACAGTTCCGCGATTTTTGCTGCTCGAATCATGGATGGGATTCCCGTGCTGTTGGTGGACGGCGATCCCTCCGCGGCGGCCGAACGCAGCGAAACTCATTACTTGCGGTCGGTCGGTGTTCCGGGGACGGGGCTGGAGATTGACGTTGCGACGGTAAGCGAATTCGAAACCGCCACGCTGTCGCGATACTCGGTGATCTTCCTGTGCAACGTCGACGAGGCGTCGCTGGAGCGAATGGGGTCGTTGGAAACATGGGTGCGCGAAGGAGGTTCGCTGGTGCTGATGCCTGGTAACCGAGTGCGTGCTGAAACGTTCAACCAGTCATTCTTCAACGACGGCGAAGGGCTTTCACCTTTGAAACTGCGGTCCATGGCCGGTGATCCCACGATGAATCGGTGGGTCAACTTTGAAGTCAATCCACAGATTCATCCGGCACTGAGAGTGATTGTTGAAAGCGACGCTTCGAGCCTTGGCAACGTAGACGTTTTCAGTTGGTGGACGTCCGAGTTGAACGAACAGCTTGCGAACAAAACGGTTTCGGTGCCGCTTCGATTGACCGATAAAGATCACTCCATTGCCATGGTGGATCGCAGCTGGGGATCGGGTGACGTGATCGTGTTCACGATTCCGGGCGACGGTGACTGGTCGATGTGGCCCAGTAGCCCGACGTTTGCACCGGTTGTAATCGATCTGGTGGACTATCTGGTGGGACAGTCTTCCGATAGCGCGTCGATCAGCCCGGGAGACGCCATTCGGTACCCGATCGATGTTTCAGTTTACGATCCACGTGTTGCCTTGCGCGATCCTGATAACGAACGAATCGAAGCGATCGCTCGTCCTGCCGAAGAGGGTGAATCTGGTCGAAAGAGCGTTATGTATCAGGTTTCGTTCGACGACGTGCGGAAACGAGGCTTCCACACTTTGGAGTTGAAGCGAAAGGGGGACCCGGGCCGGCCCGTCGAACCGGTGCTCTTTGCGACAAATCTTGACCCTCGAGAAAGCGATTTAACTCGCCTGTCCCCGGCCTCGCTGGAAGGCGATTTCTTTTCCAGCAAGGTCAACCGAGTCTCCATGACTCAGCTGGGGCAGCAATCGGTTGCAGGAGCGAATACCGAAATCTGGATGTCATTGTTGATGCTGGTTTTTGGCGTTTTGATGCTGGAGCAGTTCCTTGGCTGGTTCTGGGGGAGAGGCCGATGAATATGACTCCCGACCACAATGTCAAAACCCGACGCGTCAGCGAGGGGCCAAACACTAAAAATTGGCTCGCTGACGCGACGGGTTGTGATTGTTCACGCGGTATTGCGATAGGCACTGAGACTTCACTGAACCGTTTCCTGCGATGGTGTCCAGGCGTGATTTTTCGCTGTGCTGGCATTGTCGTAGCGGTCAGTTGCTGGAGCAGTATTTTGCATGCTCAGGAACTGCCAATCCGGGCCGATGACCAACGAGTCCTGATCGACGATATCCTGCCCAATTTCGTTGCGTTGCAGGGCGTAGACTTGTTCGAAGACTCGCAAGACTTGCTGAACGAAGATTCGGGACAGCTGGCGATTTTGAAAACGGATCCCGACCTCGAATCAATTCTGCAGAAGGCTGCCCGGTTTGCAAAAGACAAAAACTGGGTTGTCGCCACCAAATTGTGGCAGGCGGTTCTTGATCGTAGTGGCGACGCGATGTATTCGGACGACGGAGAAATTTATTATTCGTTAGCTGACCAGGTGGAGCGAACGCTTGCCGACCTGCCGCCGGATGCACTGAAAGCTTATCGAGTGCGTGCGGATGCGGACGCAAGGGCGATCCTCGCGGCAGCGGATGGGCGCCAGCTTCAGCAGGCTCTGGGGAAGGTTGTTGGAAGTTTTTTCGTCAGCTCAGTCGGTGACGATGCCGCCTTTCAATTAGGCTGCTTGAATCTGGATCGATACGATTTCGTTGGCGCGTTGCGTCTGTTTCAGAAATTGATTGATCGGTATCCAGATTCTGACATTCCGCTGGACCAGGTTCATTTGCGGATCGCACTGTGTCATGCGTTTTTGGGTGACAGAAAATCGTCCGAACGTGCTCTTGAGATGGCCGAGGAGTATCTGGTGGATCGCCCGACTGCCGGGAATGTTTCGCCGTCACAGCTGAGGAACGCGTTGCCTCAGTTGACCATGAAAACCGTCTCTGAAATAACCGACAAGGCGATCAGGATGCGGCTGACGGGGAATCGACGTCATGGAGTGATGCCCGGATTGCCGGATCGTTACACGAGTCGTGATCTGGCGGCCGTTTGGCAGTTCTATGTTGAGCCAAAGAAAACCCGATACGTCGCGGCGACGGTCAATGGACGGACTTTGGTGGGGCGAAGATCTCATGGTGATTCGGCTGAGGATACGCGCAACGATGAAGAGAAAGATTTGATTGATTCGTGGCGATCAAGGAGCTGGCGGCCTGCGGGGCAGGTCCTGTTTGACCATGATCGAATCTATTTCAAAACGGTGGCTGACATTGCGGCGTGGGACCGAAACAAAATTTCGGAAATCAGTTTCGCAGCGACTGAAAAAACAAATCCTCTCGATTGGGTTTCCTGGCGAAGCGTCTGGCGAAACGCCTTCAAGATGGACTCGGCAACTCAAGTGTTGCAGATCATGCGGCGTCAGTTTGGTAACTATCAGCGGCGGCGCAGGTCGACTCCGGCGAAATCGCCCTACCCTCTGTCCCGAAACGAAGTTCAGTTTTTTGGCGATCAGGTTTATCAACAGATGTCGATTTGTGATGGCTTCCTCTATGCGATTGAAGGGGAAACATTTGACGACAGCATGCCCGTGTCTCGGCAGAATCGTAATGTTCGGTTTCAATATGACATGGCCATTCGTCGCGTTCGGAAGAATCGATTGACTGCCTATTCTGCAGCATCAGGGCAGTTGCAGTGGTCGTTACCTCATGAAACATCTACGAATTCAGATGAGGTTGATTCCGTTGATGAGACTCGTGAATCTGAATGGCTTGATTCGGGCGGGTTCATGGCGGCTCCGATCGGATACGAGGGTTTGATCCTTGTTCCCGTCAGCGAAGGTGGTGCCGTGGTGGTTTATGCATTGGACCCGAACGATGCCGGCCGCACGGTATGGAAATCATTTTTGTGTGACGAACCGGAAACAGGTGCAGTTGCCTGGTCACCCATTCAGCTGTCACTCGACGGGAGTGATTTGTTTGTCAACACAGGGCTTGGGGCGGTTTTTGTGTTGGATGCTTCGACGGGTAAAATTCGATTTGCTCGCCGGTATCCGCGCAAGGGAATCATTGATCCTTCCATTCGTGTCTACAATCGCCAGCAGGCGAGATTGAACTTTGACGGATGGTCCAGCGACACCGTGATTCCCTGGCAGAACCAGCTGATTTGTTTTGGCTCTGACACGGACACGATTTTCGCTCTTGACCGCAGCACCGGCCGAGCGATATGGAGCTGCCCGATGAATCCGATCGGTCATCGCGTTGACTATCTGTTGGGAGTCCGCGACGGAATGTTGTACGCCGCAGGACCGGATACGATTATCGCGTACGATCTGAATGGCGAAGGTCGAATGGTTTGGGGTGCCGAAGAGTTGTTTGATGGAAAGACCTCCAAAGGCCGCGGAATGCTTACCGAGGACGCGATCTACATTCCCGTTGACAACGGAATTTTCAAGTTCAGTTTAAGCGGCAGAAAAGGCAAAGCGGAAGTTGTCGCGAAAGTCGGAGTCAATCTCGGCACCAATGCGCCGGTGGGTAATCTGTTCAGTGACGGACAGAGGATTTGGGTTCACGGCGGCAATCGGCTTTACGCCCTCGGTCCGAACATGGATCAATAGCACTCGATGTCCAGGAATATTAGTTTGACCTTGTTCGCTCAATTCGATTGGCTCAGATGGATCGTCGGTACGGATCCTGACCAGGCCGGAACACCAAGATTGCAATGGCTGAACCTGCCCGAGTCATGGGGCGTGTTCGTCTTGATCGCGATCGTCGCCGCATTGGTGTTCGGTGTTTTCTGGCTTTATCGCAATGAATTGAACACTTGCCCGAGTTCGGTCAAGAAATTAATGGCGGCACTTCGATTGGCGGTTCTGCTGTTGTTGGTGGCGATGTATTTGAAGCCGTCGATCTTTTACCAACAGGTCAATGAGATTAAACCGACCATCGCAGTGCTGCGAGACCGTTCGCTGTCGTTCGGGCAGGCGGATAAATACCCCAGCGAGTCCATCGCCGCACAGCTTGCCGCGACGACGGGGCTTGAGCCACAACAGTTGGCAGACGGATCGGTCTCTCGTGTTGATCTGGTCAACCGTGTTTTTGATTCTCAACCAGATCTGCTGAAACAGTTGCGTCAGAAAGCGTCGGTGAAAGTGGTTGATTTTGCCACCGACAATCAGCCCACCGGCTTGATTCCAGCGTTGGGTCGTGACGATTTGGAAGTGAACGATGACCCCGAGACAACGGATAACGGCGAGGGCTCGAAAGAGTCGAGCGATTCTGTGAATCCACCGGATCCGACGCGAAAGACGATGCCTCCACTGGTTGCCAATGGTTTGGGGACCGATCTGGCTCAGGCATTGCAGGGAGTTCTTGACGACGGGGATGAACCATCGGCGATTTTGCTGGTGACAGACGGACAGCATAACGGCAGCAAGGACCCTCGTGAGATTGCGGCTCGCGCGGGAGAATTGGGTGTCCCGATTTACGCGGTGGGTGTCGGTGATCCGCGGCCTCCAAAAAACCTGGCGGTCACCGAAGTTTATGTTCGTGAGCGAGCCTACCCGAATGAACCTTTCGAGGTTGAATCGGTTCTGCAGACAACCGATCGCGAGCAGACTCAGTTGCCGTCGCAAGTGGAAGTGCGTTTATTGCAACAGAGTGTTGATGCTCGATCGGGTAAGTTGCTTGACCCTCAGATCATTCAATCGGTCAATGCCGATGTTCCCGATCAAGGCGGCAGGGTGCGAGTGAATTTTGATCACGTGCTTGATCAGCCGGGACAGTACATTTACACCGTTCAGGTGGAAGCCGTCGAAGATGAGATCGAACTGGCGGACAACGCTCGCTCTTCTGCCCAGCTGGAGGTCGTTGATGACCAGGTCAAGGTTCTTCTGATCAGCGGCTTGCCCAGTTGGGACTACCAACAGGTGCAGCGTCTGCTGCAACGTGACAGCACGATCTCGTTAAGTTGTTGGTTGCAGTCGATGGATGAGACTCGCCCTCAGGAGGGTGATGATCCGATCTCAAGGTTGCCGCGTTCGATTGAGGAATTGGGGCAGTACAACCTGGTGATCATGATGGACCCGAACCCGCAGGAGTTCGATCGATCCTGGATAAACCTGCTGAAAGACTACTGCCGGTACAAGGCGGGTGGATTGTTGTTCGTCTGTGGGCCTCAGTTCACTGGTGAATTTGTAACCATGAACCGTTTACGCGACATTCGACAATTGCTGCCGGTTCGTCTGGGCGACAACGAGTTCATCGATTCCATTCAGGCATTAGCATCGGCCACCGACAATCAGGCCGGGCAAATGTTGCCGGTCAGTCATAATCTTGATCATCCGGCAATGAGCTTTCGCAGTGACGCCGCTCAGACGGAACAGATTTGGAACTCCCTGCCGGGAGTCTATTGGAACTTCCCGGCGATCGCCGCAAAGCCAACTGCGCGAGTTTTACTTGAGCGAGGCGACCAGGTGAACAGCGAGGGCAATCAGCCGCTGCTGGTCGATGGACGCTATGGATCGGGCACCGTGATGTACATGGGGTTCCAGGATACATGGCGTTGGCGGTCCGTCGGAGTGCAGGCTCAGTATTTTGACCGATTCTGGATCCAGACGGTTCGTTACCTTGTTGAGAATCGATCGCTTCAGGGATCGCGACGCGGCTTCATCGACGCCGAGAAGAATGAGTTTGAACTTGGAGATCGTGTCACACTGATTGGGCGTGTTCTTGACGCTTCCTTCAAGCCACTCACTGCGTCCTCCGTGGAAGCGAATGTCCGATCCGAGGATGGACGATTGCAAACAGTCGAAATGAAGCTGCTGCCACAACAGGAAGGTCGATACGAAGCTGTTTTTGTTGCTCAACGAACAGGGAACTATCAGGCGACCATCAATATTCCCAACGCCAACGAAGAAGATGACATGATCGAGCCCGTTTCGTTTCGTGTCGTGCCGCCCAATGCAGAATCCGGGGCGTGGTGGTTGAACGAGAAACTTCTGACGGAGGTCGCCGAACGTTCGGGTGGTCAATACGTTTCGCTGGCTCGCATTTCAGAGCTTCCGGACAAGTTGCCTGCTTCTTCGCGCCGCGTTGAACTGAACAGTCCACCTAAACCTTTCTGGGATATCAACTCGACGCTGCGATGGCTGACGTTGGGGCTTCCGGTGGTTCTGTTGTCGATCGAGTGGATACTGCGCAAGGCTTACAAGCTTTTATAACTAAAAACGTTTCAAGACCAGACTATTTTTACTGCCTGTAGATTCAATGAACGCCAGTACAAGAATTCCAGCATCCTTCACGCGGCGTCTGCGCGAATTGCGTGGGCAGTTGCTTGGCTGGACTGCGGTCCGAGGGATTGCTCGCTGGCTGACGCTGGTGCTTGGCATTCTGCTGCTCGACATGATCGTTGATCGCATGTTCAGCATGGATTGGGCTCAGCGTGCGATTTTGCTAGTTGCGATGATTGCGGTCGCGGTCGGATTCTTTATCTGGCGTGTCGTTCGGCCGTTGTTTATGCTTCCGTCTGATCGAGCGTTGATCTACGAGATCGAATCCAAGCATCCTCATTTGCGAGAAAGCCTGCTGACGGCGACTCAGCTGGGAGAGTTGAACACTGACAATGATCAGGTGGTTTCAGGTGCGTCCAGCGATCTGGTGAAATCGTCTATTGAACAGGGGTTCCGTGAGGCGGCAGAATTAGATTTCGGTTCGGTGTTGAACGACGGGAAACGACGAAGCTATTTGATTCGAGCTGGATTGGCGCTTTTGGTACTGATTGGGCTCGCGATAGGAGTGATGACTTCGACCTTTTTAAGTACCTGGTTCAACAGGAATATCCTTTTGGGCGACGCTCAGTGGCCTCGTCAGACTTATCTGGAAATCGCGGGCGTCAATGGAGGCCGTTTACAGGTCCCCCGGGGAGCCGATCATCGACAGATTGTGGAAGTGACTCCTGACAGCCGAGTTTCCGATGTGATGGTATCACTGGAAATCGAAAACGGTGACAACCGCGTGGTTCAGCCGATGAAGCTGACAGGACGCAATAACGGTCGTGAGCATGTTTTTGTTTTTCACAACGTGTCGGCTCCGTTTCGATTTCGGGCGTCGGGAGGCGACGACGTGACCGCGTGGGTCGACGTGGAATTGGTCGAGCCGCCTGCACTGATTGATCTTCAGTTGACCGCGACATTTCCGCCCTACACTGCTGCATCGCCTCAGTTGCTTGTTGGGAGTGGTCCCCATTCGATTCTTGTCGGCAGTGAACTGAACGTTTCAATCGAAGCGAACAAGAAGCTCTCATCCGCTGTTTTAAATCACGATCAGGGGCAGGTTGTGCTTGATCCTGTCGATGATTCCGGAACGAAGTTCGCGGTTACGTTACGTTCCAGGAATGAATCGGAAACGGTCGATTCTGTCCCTCCCGAATCAACTTCGAATATCGGTCATGTGATTCATGGTGGCGAGTACCAGTTTGTTCTGACGGATGATGCGGGCCTGAAAAATGTTCGCAAGTCCAAATTTGGTTTATCGATCAAGCAGGACAAACCACCCGCCGTGCGTGCGAATCTGCTTGGTATCAGCGGTTTGGTTGTGCCCAACGCGATGTTGCCGACTTCATTCGAAGCGGTGGACGAGTTTGGTCTTCGAGCGTTGCAGTTCAGCACGCAGTGGAAGATGCCCGACATGACTGATGCAGATGAGCCGATCTCTCGCGACATTGCGTTCACCATGACTCAGTTGCCCGAATCTGCACCGCTTGTCGAAAAGATTGATGACGTCGAAGTTCTGGATTTGAAGCCCCTGGGTTTGACTCCCGGAGCCAGTTTTCGATTCGTCGTCGAGGCGCAGGATTTTCATCCCGGTGGTGAAGGTGTCGGGCGTTCGTCTGAATTGCTGCTGAGGATCGTTTCGGCGGAAGAGTTGCGAGCCGACTTGTTGAGGCGTGAGATTGAACAACGAAAAGCATTTTTAAATGCTCGCGATCAGCAAGTTGAGATGAGGGGCGAACTGGAAATCTGGTTGTCTTTGTGGAATGAAAACGAGCCGACCGACGAATTCATCGCTTCGCAGGAATCCGATCTGATTCGTCTGGTTCGTGATCAGAAAGGGTTGGGCACGATGGTGGATCGTGTTGCGGTTCGTTTCGAAGAATTTCTGGTCGAGGTTCAGAATAATCGCCTTGACGAATCGGAAGCCGCGGCCGGTATTGCACCCGAGAATCGATTGATGGCCAGGTTTGACAATGGGATCATCCAGCCGATTCGGGAACTTGATCGTGACCAGATCGCGCGTGCCACCAGACAGTTGGATGCGGTTCGATTGGCGACGCCCGCAAATGAAAGATTGGCCGGCGCCGTCGAGCAGGCATTGGTCGTCCAGCAGGAAGTGGTTGACCAAATGGATCTCATTCTGGCGGCGATGACCAGCAGCGAAGAGTACCAGGAATTGGTGAATCGGATATTGGAGTTGAAGGCGGACCAGCAGCGTTTGAAAACCGACATTGAAAAGTCGCTCCAGCCAAAGAACATTTTCGATGACGAAGGTTTGGAGGATGTGTTTGATGATTAAGAGCCTATCCCACAACATCGCAACCCGACGCGTAAGCGAGGGACAAATCACTGAACATTCCCTCGCTAACGCATCGGGTTATGATTGCTTATACAGTTTTGGGCTAGGCACTAAACAGTCAACGACAGATCGAAGTCATTGGCCGACCGTTCACGGTACCACGCGTTTGCTTCGTCAATTGTTGGCGGCAGTGCTTGTTCTTGTCATGGTGGCTGGTGTTGGGTTGACAGGCACTTTACACGCGCAGGATCAACCGTCTTCCCGACGAGCCCGGCTTGGTGAAAAAAAACGAACTGAGTTTGGAACTCGTCAACAACTGGTCGAGCGAAAAATGATCGAGCTGGAAGGTCAGCTGACGCTGATCGCCGATCGAATTCGAAAAAAGGATCCAACGAAAGCCGACCGATTGGTCGAGGCGTATCAGCAGTCGCGTGAGCAATTGATTACTCGGAAGATGGCAGATGCCGTTAAATTGCTTGATCAGAACCAGTTGGTCGAAGCGGAAGAGACACTCGACGAGGTCGTTCAAAACCTCGAAAAACTGGTTCGCCTGCTGATCAATCAGAAAACGCCGGAGGTTTCCAAACAGCAGGAAATCGAAATGCTCGAGCAGATGAAGCAGGATATTCAGCAGCGAATCGAAGAGCAGAGAGATCAGCGGCAGGAAGTTTCGAAAGTCTCCGACAAGGATGCCGCGACGCAGAAACTGGATAGTCAGATTAAAAAACTGGACGACCTGATACAGCGACAGCAGGACGCGATCAAACTGGCAAAAGATAACGCTGAATCAGGGTTGCGAGCGCTGGATAAGGTCGCTGATGAGCAATTTGAGATTCGAAAGGAAACGGAGAAACTGGCTGAAGACGTGGCCGATCCTGCCGGACAACAGAAAGGTGAAGGAAAACCGCGTGATGGAGATCCCGAAGGTCGTGACGGCAAGAGTGAATCAGCTGATGGCAAGCCGGGTGAGTCGGACACCCCTGGCGAGGGACAATCGAGTGAAAGCAAGTCCTCAGAGGGATCGGAAGCCAAAGGGAAATC
>CAYXWX010000019.1:0-6358 GCA_964468915.1 uncultured Pirellulaceae bacterium | reverse complement strand
GGCAGTGGAAAATCAGGCAGTGGAAAACCGAGCGACGGGAAATCTGGGGAAGGCGGTTCAGGCGGATCTGGTGACAAGCCTCAGCCCGGGCAGGAATCGTTAGAGAAAGCGGCCCAGCAGCAAAAATCTGCTGAGGAGAAACTCGGAAGTGCTCGTGCACAGGAAGCAGCAAAAGACCAGCAACAAGCGTTGGAGAATCTCGAAAAAGCTCGCGCTGAACTGAAAAAAGAAAAACGGCGGATCGAGTCATTGCCTCCTGAAGCGCTCAAGGATCTTGCTCGCAAGCAGCGTCGGACTCGTGACAAAGCGATGGATCTGGTCGAAAAGATGAGCGAAGCACCACGCTCGAAAGACGCAGACGACGGGCAGGATCCGAGTCAGCAACAGACTCCCGGGCAGGAACAGATGGAGGCTGCCGGCGAGTCAATGAAGCAGGCCGCCGGTAATCTGGATGACGGCAACACCGACCAGGCTCAATCGGATCAGAAAAAAGCGCAGGAGAAAATGGAAGAAGCGCTCGAGGAAATCGAACAGCGGCTGGATCAACTGCGTGAGGAGACTCGGGAGGAGAAACTGGCTCGTTTGGAGGCTCGTTTTCGTGAAATGTACGATCGCCAGAAGGTCGCCAGTGCGATGACGATTGACCTGGATGACAAGAAGGTGAATCTCGGTCCGCTGAATCGGCGGGATCAGCTTCTTGTGCTGCGTGTTGCCACGGACGAACTGGAAATAAGTGAGGTGGGACAGCAGGCGTATGACCTGTTGCTTGAGGATGGTACGAGTGTCGTCTTTCCGGAAGCGCTGCAGGACCTGCGGATGGATCTCGATCGAGTCGCCGAGTTGTTGTACGAGGAACAGACGAATCGGTTGACTCAGTTGCTGCAGAAAGAAATCGAAGCAGGGATTCTTGATCTGCTTGATTCATTGGAGGAAGCGAAGAAAGAGAGTGAAAGCGGTGGTGGCGGAGGCGGAGGTGGCGGCGGTAAGCAGCCACTGCTGAAGAAATCGGCCGAGCTGAAAATTCTTCGTATGCAACAGCAGCGGCTCAATCGGCGTACACGTCGAGTCGAACAGCTTCGCGGAGGCGACGTTCCGTCAGCAACGCTTGATCAGGAAGTTAACCAGGCAGCTGAGGCTCAGATCAAATTGCTTGAGATGACCGAGCGTTTGATGGAGAAAGAGTAAGTGCCCCAAGGAGTAAAGACCTTATGGATGAAGTCGGCCAACTTGGCGGTGAACTGTTCCCAGCCGAGAAAATTCCGGCTCTGGTTAAGTATCTCAACCGCCGGGGCATCTACCTCCACGAGGGCATAAACGGGAGTTTTGACGGTGTGCGTGGTATAATGACTTTGCCGAAAAACCCGACCCGTTTGAACGTAAGGCACGAGCTTTCTCATATGCTCGACTACAACAAGTATGGTGACGCCTACTACACCAAGTTTACCCCAGCGCAACGCGTGGTGCTGGATCGTCTCAAAAACAATCGTATTTGGGACCAGTTGAACGACCTTGAAAGAAAATGGTCACTAAATTATCCGTCTACGAGACGATAAGATCAGGAGTTGAATATGAGTACGACTACAAAGATTGAATTGGCTGTTGAGCTTGCCGAACGGATGATGCGAACGCAAGGCTATGGCCATGGAGTTTGCCTTGGCGCAAGTTTACAAAAAGGAGAGACAGATATTTGGTGCATCGAATTTGCTTACGAAGGTCTTGACGGCCGAAGTGAAACGACCGATCCGCCTTCAATCGTCCTTTCCGTAAATCTGAGTTCAGAGGAGGTCCGATCGGTTGAGCTAATGTAGTCTTGCCCCAAAGTGGGGACGGGTTAACCTTTCCCGGTGTTGAAGCATGTGCACGCTAGCATCGAATGTTTCGTAGGCCGGCAACAAGGTCTCGAAAACACTGCCGGAACTTTGCAAACCGAAAAGGTGTCAAGAACAATCTGCCGTTATCGACGGTAGAAAGTCCGAGGCCGAAGTTCCGGCAGGTCAATCGTTTCGTGTTACTGCCAGCATCCCGGATGAAATATCCGAGCTAGCATGGGCACGGGTTCATTTGTGGCAACGACAGTTCCAGTTGGCAGCATATCGGGGTCCTGGAGCTGCCGGCTGATTCCTGTTGACTCGACTTGAGCCGATTTTTTAAACTCCGTCCAGATTTCCTGTTTTTGTGCTGATGCGGCTTGGATTGCCGGTCGTGAAACAGGTTCCCGCTTCGCCACGGTTTATGGAGAAACCAAATGGCTCAGAAAGCCAACCGATCCGCTCAGTTCTTTGCAGTGCTGTTTGCATTTTCTATTGTTGCACCCGTGCTCGCGGTCGCTCAAAACGCTCCGCAGCAACCAACGGGGAAGCCGCTGGAAGTTTTAGCGGTTGTGAACGGCCAGCAGATCACTCGGCAACAGATCGCAAACGAATGCATGCGTCGATTCGGCGAAGACGTGCTAGAGAGCATCGTCAACAAGATGCTTGTGCTGGAGCAATGCCAACGCAATGGAATTCAGATCACGGAACAGGATGTCAACGACGACATCGTCCAGAAAGCAAAAAAGTTCGGTATGTCAGGTGAGCGATATGTGCAGCTGATTTGCTCACGACGCAACATTACCGCCAGTCGGTTGAAGAACGATATCATTTGGAATGAGTTGGCGCTTCGTCGGCTCGCGCAAAAACACACGCAGGTTTCGCCAGATGAAATTCAACAGCGTTTGGAGTTTGAGTTTGGAGAAAAGATTCAGGTCCGCCAAATCACCGTGGATGCGGAATCCAAAGCGAAAGAGTTGCACGCGGCGGTTTTAGCGAATCCGGACGATTTTGGTCGACTGGCGAAAGATCATTCGATAGATCCAAACAGTGCGTCAGTTCGAGGCTTGCTGCCTCCGATTCGTCGCAACGCCGGCCTGCCGGAGTTTGAAAACGTTGCGTTTTCACTACAGCAAGGTCAGATTTCGGATATCTTTCCTCTGGGGAATACTTTCGTGATTTTAAAATGCGAGCGGATCTTTCCAGCCATGGAACTGACCGGCGAGCAGCTCGAGGCGGCCGAGAAACGAATTCAGGAAACTCTTGGCAAAGAGAAATTGGCGGATGCCGCGACCGATCTGTTCAAGCAGATGCAGGAAAGCGCCGAGCTGGTTAACGTGATGAACGATCCAGAGCGATCAAAGCAGATGCCCGGCGTGGCGGCGATCGTCAATGGGCAACAGATATTGAAAAATCAGGTGGGTGAAGAGTGTATTGCTCGCTTTGGCACCAACATGCTGGATACAGAGATCAACCGAGTCATGTTGATGCAGTCGCTCGAGGCGAACGGTATGCAAGTGACTCAGGAAGATGTGAACTACGAGATCGATCGAGCAGCGACATCGCTCGGGTACGTAAACGAAGATGGTGAAGTCGACATGGCTCGATGGCTGGCGTTTGTCACCAGCAACGAGCCTGACAAGATCGATTTCTATATTGAAGATCAGGTCTGGCCGACCGTCGCACTGAAGAAACTGGTTCAGGCGGGCGTCGAAGTAACCGACGAAGATCTGCAGAAAGGGTTCGAAGCCAATTTTGGTCCCCGAGTGGAAGTGCTGGCGATCGTTGCGAACGATCATCGACATGCATTGAAAGTCTGGAACATGGCCAGTGCGAATCCTGAAGCGACTTACTTTGGTCAGCTGGCGAATCAGTTTTCGGTCGAGCCCGCATCGAAGGCAAACTTTGGCGAGGTCCCTCCAATCCAGAAGCACGGCGGTCGACCTGAACTGGAAGCCGAGGCGTTCAGTCTGGACGTTGGGGAGATTTCCAAGGTCGTCCAGGTGGGAGAAAACTGGATCATCATGTACTGCCTTGGAAGGACTCAGCCGCGCGTGACGGAGTTTGAAGCGGTCCGCGACGAGTTGGACGCCAACATTCGTGAAAAGAAACTCCGCCTGGCGATGGGCAAGCGTTTCCAATCCATGCGAGAGGATGCTCAGATCGATAACTTTCTTGCCGGCACATCGCAAACTGGCAAAGCTGCCGTTAGAGCAGCAAGGCAGACACACACGGCGTCGGACCGCAGGTAGCACCCGCGTTTGACAGAAGTCAGTGACGGATGGCCACGGTGGACGACGAACCAGCGTGGCCATTTGTATTTATCAGATTGACCACACGCCAAGTATTCGAGTTGGCAGAATCGTAACGGTAAGGCTCCGTCCGCACTCGGTTGAATGATTAAGCTTCTCGCTCCGCAAGGCTCGGACGGAGCCTCGCTCCGGGATCGTGAAAAGATTTGCTTGACGCCCTGTTCACAACCCGAAACGTGAGTGAGGGACCGCATTGTTCGAGCCTTTATTCCCTCGCTGACGCAGCGGGTTATGATGTTCACCATCCCAGCCTCGCTCGCCGGATGATTCGATGTTTTGAAGCAAGCGATCGTGAGACTGGACGAAGATTGTCGCGAATTTCATTCAAGTGAACTCCTGCTGTTGCGAATGGGGCGATGATGACCGAAGATCATGGCTCTTGATTCTTTCAACTGATCCAGCTCTGAACACACTCAATGAATCTGAAAGCCAAAGGAAAAAACATCGACTGGAGGCGTGTCGCGGGGATCGCGATCGTCTTGCTGATTGTCGGCTATCAATACAGTCGGCCGACATTGGAACGATGGTTTGATCGCGAACTCCCGACGCTGACTGGTGAAAATGATCAGGCTGCGCCACGAACTCCCTCGGCGACCGAATCTCGGTCCGATCACAGCAAACCCGATCCGCGTTATGAAGTCCGTTTACCGAATGGCAATTCGGATTCCAAATCGGCTCGTACGAACAACAAGGATTCGGACTTTCTGCGATCGGTTGGTCGGAATCATTTCATGTCACCTGAAGGCCTGCTTTACACCATGGGTCCGAAAGGAGAGCATCGCGTTGACCACGTGATGCGTCACGGTGATGACATGCCCAATCGTCCTGTTCACAGCGTGTTTGAAGGTGATAAGAACGATATTCTTGCGTTGATCGACGAAGCCTATTCGCTGGTGAAGGCCAATTCACCTCAGGTTCGTTCGTCCGACTCCCGCGGGAATCAGGCTCATACCATCAAGATGCAACGCAAGGTGGGTTATGAAGGAGGTCAGAAGGGAAAGCGCAAGGGCTATCCGGTGCTGAAAAGTGTCAAGCTGATACTCGATGGGAATCGAGTTATCACTGCGTATCCAGTTCGGTGACCATCGTTTCCGGATCTCCAACGGTTATTTTTCCGAGTCTGAACTTGCCAGCCGATCCCGACATTTTGCTTGAAGACGGTGCCGTGTTTGTCATGAACAAGCCAGGCGGTTTGTTGACTCAGGGACCACCGGGGATCGACAGCCTTGAGCTGAGAACCAAGCACTTTCTGAAGGTTCGCGACCAGAAGCCCGGCAAAGTCTATCTTGGAGTTCCTCACCGGCTCGACCGACCGGTGTCAGGAGCGATTACGGTTGTCAAAAACGTTCGCGCAGCCCAGCGGATTTCCAGACAGCTGGAAGAAAGAACGGTGACCAAAACCTATTGGGCGGTCGTTGAAGGTCGCCCCGAACAAAACGAGGGCCGTCTGGAACATTGGATGCGAAAGATCCCTGACCGAGCGATGTCAGAGGTTGTTGAGCAGACTCATCCCGATGCCAAGCAGGCGATTCTTGATTTTCGAGTTCTGGCAAGGAGTGAGGAACTTGCACTGCTGGAGATCGAATTGCAAACCGGGCGGACGCACCAGATTCGATTGCAATGTTCGGAGATGGGTTGGCCAATCGCGGGAGATTCTCTGTACGGAGCTGTGAACCCGTTTGGCCCGGAAACCGAGGACGAACGTCAACGCTGGATCGCGCTTCACGCGCGGCGGCTGGCGTTTGAGCACCCGATCAGCAAAACGCCGGTCGACCAGCTTGCACCGTTGAGCGACTACTGGCGGGTGTTTGAAGAGTTTGGTTCCGTACTCTTCGAATGATTCTTTTCGCAATTGAGTGGTAAAGGTTTCACGCCGACGCCATTCGAGGTTGTGATTTTTACCGGGGTCTTGCACATTCCGGGCAGCGCCCTTCGTAGTAGCGGCTGTTCGATACTATTCGCTCGGTTTTTCAACGCCGCAGCCTCTACAGTTAAGTGCAACATGCACTCGTCGCTTGTTCGTGGTGTTTTCGAAAGCCTGAAGGCTTTATTGCAAACCATGTTTCTAAAAAGTCACAACCCCATCCGGGGTGGCTTGAGCAGGGTGGTTTATGGTGCTGCTCAATTGTCTCGGGGTTTCCACCCCGAGCTACCGACGCGAGCCCCATCCGGGGCAATGGGAAAGCAACCCCAGATGGGAATCGCGTCGTTGAAAGCAACCCCGGATGGGAATCGCGT
>CAYXWX010000018.1:0-53599 GCA_964468915.1 uncultured Pirellulaceae bacterium | reverse complement strand
GACGCTACAGTTAAGTGCAACATGCACTAGTCGTCAAGCTCAAGGCTACGCCACAGGTACCACGAAGCCATTGATGCGTAGGGTCGCCATGGCTTTGCGATCTCGGTGATTTGATCTGCGTCAGGAAGATCGCTCAAGTCATAACATTGTGCTACCGCTTTACGAATGCCCAGGTCGTCGACAGGAAGGACGTCCCACCTTCCCAATGAAAACATCAAAAACATCTGGGCGGTCCAGTGACCGATCCCTTTGACTTGAATCAGAGCGGAGGTTGCGTCATCGTCACTCAGCCGCCCTAGTTTTTTCAGCTGCAGGGATTGATCATTCACTTTGCGGCACAGGTCCAGCAGATAACCGGCTTTCTGCCGTGAAATCCCGAGCAGACGGTATTGCTCGACCGAGAATAGACTCAAACGCTCGGCAGATAATTTGTCAGGAGCAATGGCATCGATCAAACGTTGCTCGATCGTTCGAGCCGCAGCGGTGGAAATCTGCTGGCCGAGGATTGCCTTCACCAATGCTGCAAATCGATCGCGTCGAGTTTTCAAAGTGTATGGTCCGACTCGCTTGATCAACTGCTTCATGATGGGGTCGGACTTTTGCAGGTGCAGTCGAGCCGCTTTGATTTCTTGAGCTGAAAATGCCATTTGGGAACGCAAGTGATTGAACGAGGAATGCGAAAAAGGGGAATGCGAAACAGGAACGCGAACGATATGATAGCCGTATGACTGATTGTTTGACTCGACGAACCGGCAGAAATGAAAGACTGGCGATCCAGAATTGGGATCGAACGCGTCTTGAGCAGTCTCAGTGCGAGCGATTGAACGAATTGATTTCGGTGGTTCTGCCTGACAACCAGTTTTACGCGAAGAAGCTCGACGGGTTTTCGCCCTTGGAATCGATCGACGAAATCAGCGCGTTGCCATTCACTAGCAAACAGGAATTGAGCGGGCAACAGGCTGTGTTGCACAAGACCAACCAACCTGTTGGTGCGGTGACACTGGCCGGTGACGACTGGGCGCGGAATCTGACGTGGCCGATCGACCGGTACTGCCGCTTCCACCGAACGTCTGGCACGCAAGGGCGTCCGATGGTGGTGCTGGACACCGAGGGCGATTGGCAATGGTGGATGGAAGCCTGGCAGTATGTCTTGGATGCAGCCGAACTGACGGATGCGGATCGAGTTGTCATGGCATTCAGCTTTGGTCCATTCATTGGATTCTGGAGCGCATTTGACGCGGTGAAAGAGCGTGGATCGTTGGTCGTTCCAACCGGAGCTATGTCCACGATTGCAAGATTGGAGTTGATTTTATCCGTCGATGCGACGGTAGTCTTCTGTACGCCCAGCTATGCGTTGCACATGCTGGAGATTGCCAGCGAGCAACAGATGGACTTGCGTGCGTCGAGTGTACGCTCGATCGTCGTGGCCGGTGAACCGGGCGGTTCCATTGCTTCGATTCGAAATCGAATTGAACATGGTTTTGATGCGGCTGTGATCGATCATAGTGGAGCCAGCGAGGTCGGCCCTTGGGGATTCCCGGATGGGGATGGTCGAGGAATTCATGTCAATGAAGCGCATTTCGTCGCTGAGTTTCGATCGATTGAAACCGGTCAGCCGGCGGGTCAGGGAGAACTGTCTGAATTGGTCCTGACAACACTGGGCCGTTGCGGCTGTCCGGTGATCCGTTATCGAACCGGAGATCTGGTGCGGCCGCTTTGGAATCATGAATCAGCCAGTTCCTTTGTGCTTCTGGAGGGTGGCGTGTTGGGGCGAGCCGACGATATGATGATCATTCGAGGCGTCAATGTTTTTCCAACCGCGATCGAACAGATTCTTCGAGAATTTCCCGAGGTTGACGAATACCGTTTGACGGCATTTCGCGATACTTCCATGGATCAATTGAAAATCGAAGTGGAAGATCAATTGCACGCCCCTGATCGAATTGCCCGGATGCTGAATTCAAGATTGGGGCTGAGAGTGGAGGTGGAGGATGTTGCAGCGGGCAGCTTGCCACGCTTTGAAGCCAAAGGAAATCGATTCATCGACCAGCGTGAGCCATGAGTGAGCATCCCTATCCAGTCGAACTTAGCAAGACGGAAGACCGATCGCTGAAGATCGTTTGGAGCGATTCATTCACGCAAACGCTTTCATTCAGGCAACTTCGCGACGCCTGTCGCTGTGCAACTTGCCTGGACAAACGCGAGAAAGCGATCAGCCAGCCTCCGTCAATCAACGCACTTCCTGTGCTTTCGGCGGCTGAGGCAAGACCCATGGACATCGAACAGATGCATCCCGTTGGAAACTACGCTTACAACATCCATTTTTCAGATGGGCATAGCTCCGGAATCTTCACGTTTGAAATGCTGCGGGGTCTGACAGCTTGAAATTCACTCTGCCTGAACAGGGTGACGTACCCCAGGCGGCGCAGTTGAGTTGTCGTCGCCCCGCGCTGTCGCAGCGTCGTTCTGGCGCGCCGGCGATTGAGACGTTGGCGAGGTTTGTTTTTGGAATGGTCACGGCCAGCAACGGCGTGTTGACTTAAGCAGAACCCGCTGCTTCTTATTGATTTCCATCCCGTTGCCATTCTTCACGCGTCATTCATCAGGAATCCGAAACCGGTTTCATTCTCGGGCACGATGCGATGCAGCAAACGCATGCACAAAGCGTGACAGTTTTTTCAAAAGCAGCTGAAGAATTTGAGCAGCTTTTAAAAATTCTATTTCCGGGAAATCTACCGGGAATTTGCCTCCGCGCGTTGTGGCTGTTGAGTTTTACCCTTACGCTCTGTCGGAAAGAGACTGACTCTACTGACTAATCTGACTGCAACGAGAAAATCAGTCATCCGCTCTGCTTCTGATATAGGGGAAACTTATGCTGCGAAGAAATCTGGTGGCGACAACGATGCTTGCCACTCTCTTTTGTTTCAACGGCTATGCCACCGCCGGAGAAACGGTTGTTGGACTGACAACCCAAAATGGAATCGAGATCATCAACAGTGACGATCCGACAGTGTCACTGGATGGTGGATTCATTGGCGGTTTGGCACCGGGCGAGATCTTGTTGGGGATCGATTATCGGCCCGCGACCGGCCAGGTCTATGCTTTTGGAAATCGGGATAATGTTTACACGATTGACCTGGCTGATTTTGATGCCACGCTCGTCGGAAACTTTGCCCCACCTCGTTTGAGAGGAAACAGCTTTGGTTTCGATTTCAATCCTGCGTTTCGCGGTGGTGAATTCGCGAGGATTGTCAGCAACACTGACCAAAATCGAGTCATCAGCGGGAACACGGGGCAGTATCTGCCTCCGGTTGAGAAGACACCTGTTTTCTACGCGTCGGGCGACCCGAACGAAGGCGTGAACCCAAACATTGCTGCGCTTGCTTACACCAATAGTGTTCCCGGAGCGATGTCTACTCAACAGTACGGAATTGATGCATCTCTTGGTGTGTTGACCACGGTAGCCAACAATGCTGGCACGCTGGAGACGGTTGGCAGTTTGGGTGTTTCTCCATTGACGAACGAGCTTGGGTTAGATATTTCAGGCCCGACGGGAATTGCTTACGCAAACCTGCAGACGGGTCCGAACTCTCAGTTATTCACGATTGATCTGTCAACTGGATCGGCGTCGCTGATCGGTACGATTGCCAGCGGCGACTTGATTCGTGACATCACGATCTTGCCTCCTGCTGCGATTCCTGAGCCGGGTTCGGCCGCTTTGCTTGCCTTTGCCGCTTCCGTTGGCTTGCTGCGTCGCAGACGATAACGAGCGGATGAAGATTTGAGTTTTATTTTCGCAGCGAGCTTGATCAAGCTCGCTGCGATTTTTTTTGGCCTGCGCTTTATCCGGTAACCGGTCTGTTCATCGTGTGCTATGAACTAACTTTCTGATGAGTATCCCGGTCAGCAAGTTCAGCGAATCGCGACAGCGTCCTGGGTTGCCTTTTCAGTTGCTCGGCTCTTCAGAAACGTGACCGCCGGGTCCATTATCGCTCCGGTCACCTGCAGTTCGCTCAGCAGACGGATTGATTTCTGCCAGTCGTTTGCTTCGAACGCAATCAACGCTTGATTGAACGTTTTGTAGTGATCCGACGAGAACTTTTGTCCTGCTCTTGGAATCACCTCATAAAGATCGATCGGTTGCTTGATCCCCTTCAAAGTTGATCGGTAGATTCTGCGAATTGTCATGGCGGCCGAAATTCGATCAGCGGTTGCAGAGGAAACGATCAACGGACAGCCGATCTGTTGAGTCATGCCTTCAATTCGGCTGGCAATGTTGACCGTGTTGCCTTGAGGACCGTACTTCAACCGAGTGCGACTTCCGGAATTTCCCACTTGAGCCATCCCCGTATGCAGGCCGATTCCGGCTTCGAGCGTTCTGTTCAATCGTGAACTCCATTTTTGATTCAGCGATTCCAATGAATCCAGCATCTCGCTGGCGCACAGGCAAGCGAATACCGGGTGCTCAGCCTGCTCAATGGGTGCATTCCAAAATGCTGCCAGCCCGTCGCCAAAGAAATCGATGACCACGCCGTCATGATCGGAGATGATTGCACTAAAGCGATCCATGACGTCAGTCAGCAACTCATAAGTGACTTTAGGCCCGACCGCTTCGGAGATCGAAGAGAAACCACGCAAGTCGGCGAACAGCACAGTGACTTCCGTCATTTTTCCGTTGAGGAAGCTTGGATCGTTTTCCAGATGTCGGGCGACGGTTGGTGAGAACGTCTGATCCAGCAATGCCCTTGAACGAGCTGCATCGGCTTCTGCCTCCATTCTTGTCATGGCGGCTGAGATGGAATCAGAAATGACTTGCACAAACTGTGCTTCCAGCCGTCGGATGCCTCGACGGTTATTCTTGTCGTTTGGACTTCGAAACCCATAGATGGCAGCGATCGCGTTGCCAGCACTATCAAATACGGGTGAAACGACTGCGCTGTGCAAAGCTGAGTTTCGAAGCGACTGGTTGATTTTTCGCGTGTCGTGGAAGATCGTGGCTTTGGAGGAAACGGCTTGTTCCACAAGTTCAGACCGATGCACTACGGGTGAATCAGACCACGGAAGGTGGCTGGCAGCCAACGTCCAATCGTGTCCCGAGGGCAACAGAATCAAACCACCTTCGAGCCCACCAGGATCGTGAACCGCTCTGGCGGCCTGCTGAAAGAACTCGTGGCTCCCAGCGACAGATCGCTGCAAGTCTCCCAGGGCTCTCAGCCACGATGACAGCGTTGTGGCTCCCGGCGCAGGACCTTGGGAAGCTGCCATCTCCACGGCACTTACCGGTTGTTGTGGCAGCGATGTCAAAGTCGCATCAAGGGCTTCTGTGTCGAAGCGAGTTGGCACGCGATATCCAGTCAAAAATTCAGAACACGGATTTAACTTTCAAGTGTAGGTTGAGAATTTTCCGTCTGCTGGCATTGCTTTCAAGGAATTCCGGGCACAAGTCGATCCCACGACTACGCTGGCCGAGAAACGTCCGATTGAGAGTAGCGATTACATCGATTATGACGATTTCGGGCTTGTTGCGGTTTGGGATTGATCGGGCGAGTTGATGGACCAACTGGACACTGTGTTTCGTATTTTCGGTTTCGCTCTCTGTGTGATGGCGATGCTTCCACTTGCGCTGTGGACAGCTCAATCATGGCTGGCGTTGAAATACAATCGCGCTCAGTTCCGCGGTTCGCAGGAGTTGTTACGTCAGCAGATTCTGGCTGCGAATCAAGCTCCAGTTGCTGAAACGCCAGTCGGGGCCGAAGCGTCTTTATCAAACAGCTCCAGGGATGTCGCCAACGATTCTGCGTTGGCAGATGTCGCTGCTGCCAAACCGGGGCTCAACGTTGAGGTGCAGGCGGATGGATCGTGGCAAGGATTTCGCAAGTTTCGCGTATCCAAACTGGTAAAAGAAACTTCCACTTGTACCTCCGTGTACCTGTCGCCCGTTGATGGGTTGCCCATCGCGAGCTTTCGCGCCGGCCAGCATTTGCCATTGCGTTTTCAAATTCCCGGTCGATCCAAGCGAGTAATTCGTTGCTACTCATTGTCCGATGGGCCTGGTAAACTCCAATATCGAATCTCGGTCAAAGCGATGCCAGCTGACCAGGACGGTCACGAACCGGGACTGGTCAGTAATTTCATCAACTCACAACTTCGGCAAGGTGATATTGTCGAGTCCAAATCGCCTTCGGGTTCGTTCTATGTTGATTTGGAAGATTCACGACCGGCGATCTTACTGGCGGGTGGGATTGGGATCACGCCGATATTCAGTATGCTTGATTCGATTCAGAGGAATTCACCCGACCGCCCGACGGTGGTGTTCTATGGCGTACGCAACAAGTCTGAGCATGCATTTGGCGATGAGCTGAAACGAATTGCCGAAGCAAACGACAACATTCATCTGGTGAACTGCTACTCGAACCCCCTCGCTGGTGATGTTCAGGGGGCGGACTATCACGTCAAGGGTTTTGTCTCAATCGACTTAATCAAGCGATTGATGCCGAAACCAGATTGCCAGTTCTATCTTTGTGGTCCTCCTTCCTTTATGAAGTCGCTTGGTAACGGCTTGAAGGAGTGGGGCGTTCCGGACAGTCAGGTTCATTCTGAGGCATTTGGTCCGGCGTCGATAGCCAGTTCACCAACCGCCGCTTCCATTCCTGCCGCGGCTGGCGCGGTCGAGGTCGTATTCGATCAAACGGGTAAAACGGTTGCGTGGGCTCCTGAGCACGAATCGTTGCTGGCGCTTGCTGAAGCAAATGGTGTTGAAATCGATTTCGGATGCCGAGCAGGCAGTTGTGGCACGTGTTCGACAGTGCTTGCTGCAGGAGAAGTCGAGTACCCGGAAAACCTTCAGGTCGCTTGCGAGCCCGGCCAATGTCTGCCCTGCGTGGCTCGTCCTGCTGGTTCAATCAAGTTGGGAGCCTGATGATGAGTTGCCTTCGAATCAGCGTGGTCGGTGTGTTCATCGCAGTGCTTTTGGTTTCCAGTGTGAAAGGCCAGCCACCTCAATGCGATCCGACCAAGGTTAACTCTGCCGAAAAGTGCGCGAAGTGTCATTCCAACGAAGTACAAACATGGAAACAGACGCCGCACTTTCAGACCTTTGAACAACTCAGTCGCAGCCCGGAAGCGAAGGAGATTTGCAATAAGCTCGGCTTGCGATCGGTAAAACGGAGTGATGTCTGTATCGACTGCCATTTCACGACGCAGGAAATCGACGGTCGTATCAAAGCAATCGCCGGAATATCGTGTGAATCCTGTCATGGCGCGTCGGTCGACTGGATTGCCGTTCATAACGACTACGGTGGTCCAATGGCGACCAAAGAAGATGAAACCCCCGATCATCGCGCCGCCAGACTGGACCAATGCACATCGCTTGGGATGCGAAACACTCGTGACTTATATCTGATCGCCAGCAGTTGCTATCAGTGTCATACCGTACCCAACGAAAAACTGGTCAACGTCGGTGGGCACAATGCAGGTAGTGAAGATTTCGAGCTGGTTCGCTGGTCGCAGGGGATGGTGCGTCACAACTACTTGCGGACCAACGGCGAGTACAACGCTCAATCGACTTCTGGCCGATTGCGAGTGATGTATGTCGTTGGCTTGATTGCGGATCTGGAGTACAGCGCTCGTGCAACAGCCAATGCGACCGAGAAATCCACCTACGGTCTGAAAGTTGCAAACCGAGCCGCAAAAGCCGCCGTGAAACTGTTTGAGGTTCAGCAAAAAATTGACAATCCTTTTGTGCAGGCGGCGCTGGAAGCATTCGCTGGTGCAGAATTGAAGGTGAACAACAAAGCACCGTTGTTGGCAATTGCGGATCAGATCCAGATCGCTGGGCGCCAGTTCGCCATGTCATCCGATGGAAGCGAGCTTGCTGTGCTGGACGAAATGTTGCCAGATCCGAACACCTACAAATAAGTACAAATTGAAGGCCGAGGGAACGGCCGAACCAGTGTTCGTTCCAACGAACGTTTTCACTGATCAACCACAATGCAAGGATGCATTCGATTGACCGAACGACTTCAGACAATTCGACGTCCTGCCCGCTGGGACGAACCGCTCGATGAGCATCTGACGGATCAAGACGTTCAGAAAATGCTCGCCTTCGAGCCGTTCGCATCCATGGATGCCGCGAAATTTCCAAAGCGAGTCCCACTCGAAGGGATCCTGGCGAACGATTGCCGGATCCTGGAACTCGAGCGAGGCGATATTATCGTTCGCGAGGGTGACTACGGAAGCAGCGCGTTTTTGATTCTCTCAGGAGACGCGATTGTTTCTTTGCAGTCATTGCCGCCCGCATTATTAGGGCGAGTCAGCAAACCAGATCATAGTTGGACCAGAGCGATCGCAAAGCTGTGGGGAAACTCAAGGCATGCGGAGGTTCGAGACTATTCCGTTACGGGCGACTCAAATGAAATCGGCTCTCGAGAGACGGATGGTGGCCAGCAGATTTTCCTGCATGATATTCCACGGGTCATTCCGCCTGGCAAGTCCGTGACGTTGAAAGAGGGCGAGATTTTTGGCGAACTTTCCGCACTGACTCGCACGCCCAGGTCGGCGACGGTCGTTGCCGGTTCGAAGACTCGCGTGCTGGAGATTCGTTGGCAGGGGTTTCGGGACTTGATGAAGTCAGATCCTGCGCTTCGACAGCACGTTGATCGTTTGTATCGTCAAAACAGTCTGCAGGCACACCTCCGTGAAACAGATATTCTGACGGGGATTCCTGACGATGCGATATCGAAGGTGGCGGCCGCAACTGAGCTGGAGACGTTTGGGCGATTCCAGTGGAGCCATGACTTCGGCAAAGTTCAGAAAGAGGACATTGCAGAGCGAATTCTGAAGGAACCGTTGATTGCGGAACAGGGACAGCCGTTGGATGGGCTGATTCTGGTTCGAAACGGTTTTGCACGCTTGAGCCGGCAGCATGGTGACGGACACCAGACGATTGCCTACCTCGGTAAAGGACAAGCATTTGGGTTGAGAGAACTTGCGCACAATTGGAAAACGAACGACAATCGACCTGCTTTGCTAAGTCTGCGAGCAGTCGGCTATGTGGATGTGTTGAAAATTCCCGTAGAGGCGGTCGAGAGTTTGATTCTCCCCAATGTGCCTCTAGAGCAACTGCCACCTGAGTTGCCTCGCCAGAACGCTGATGGCAAGACACCGGGTAAATCACGACGGATGGCGGCGCGTAAGGACAGCATGGATCAGGGACTGCTGGAGTTCCTTGTCGAGCAGCGGTTTATCAACGGCACCCAGACGATGATGATCGATCTGGACCGTTGCACGCGTTGCGACGATTGCGTGCGGGCCTGTGCTGCGACTCATGACAACAATCCTCGATTTATTCGACATGGCAAGCAGCATGATAACTGGATGATTGCCAATGCTTGTATGCATTGCCTTGATCCCGTTTGCATGATCGGCTGCCCGACGGGCGCAATTTCTCGTGATGCGGAATCAGGTAGCGTGACCATCAATGATCCAACCTGTATCGGGTGTGGAACCTGCTCAAACAGTTGCCCGTATTCGAACATTCAGATGGTGACGATCAACGACCGAAAAGGGTTGCCGATCGTGGATCAAAAATCTGGCGATCCGATTCAGAAAGCCACCAAGTGTGATCTTTGCGCCAGTACGAATCATGGTCCAGCGTGTCAGTCGGCCTGTCCTCATGATGCCCTTGTACGAATCGATATGACTTTACCCGACGTCGTAACGGATTGGACGAAACGGTAGCCATCATGAAGCCCGAAAATAAAACTCAACGCTCGATTGTTTCTCGGGCTGCTTTGCCGATCCGCCGGATTCGAAACGTCGGGTTGCTGGCTGTTGCGTTGTTTGCCGCTGGGACGTTGATTGTGTCTCAGAATCAAAACCTTGTGCATTCGACGTTCACGACGGGATACATCCTGTTGGGAAGTTTCTTTCTGTTGACCGCTTTCAATATGCGGAAACGCATCCCTTCGATCGCCCAGTTAGGTTCGGCGGCGTTCTGGATGCAGTTGCACATCTATGTTGGCCTGGCAACGTTTGTCCTGTTCGGCTTTCATGTCGGTTGGAAGATTCCCAATGGCGGGTTTGAACTGCTGCTGACAGCGCTGTACCTGATTGTGGCCTTCAGTGGCGTTTACGGGCTTTACGTGACTCGAACCATTCCAAGGAAGCTGACCGCGCTCAATGACGAAGTCATCTTTGAACGCATCCCAGCGTTTCGCGCTCAGTTGGCCAGCGAGGCAAGACAGCTGGTTATTGAGGCTTGCCAGCATTCGGACGTGTTGGCTCGTTTTTATCGCAATCGTCTGGCCGTGTACTTTGAGCAACCTCGTTCGCTCGCTTACCTTGCCAATCCCAACGGCAGATTACGAAGGCAACTGATGTCCGAGATTGACGATCTCGACCGATATCTTTCCAGCGACCAACGGTCACTCAGTCAGAAATTAAGCCGAATGGTCAAGAAAAAAGATGATCTCGACTATCACGCAGCGCAACAGGGGCGTCTGAAAATCTGGCTGTTCGCTCACATCGGATTTACGTACAGCCTGCTGCTGGTTTCGATATTTCACGGTGTTATGGCTCATGCCTTTGCCGGGGGACTGCGATGATTCGCAAACTCGGTCAGGAACCACTGAAAACAAAGAACGATTACCACCGACCACAAGATACGTGGGTCGAACCGCCGTTTCCGGACAATGAAACAGGAGCAGCCGAACCGCGACGCCGAGTTCGAAACTTGCGTTCGCGACGAACCATCTTCACGCTTGCGGTGACGGCGTTTACGGTTGGCGCGTTGATTATCATTGGTACTTCGCCGTACAAGAATGACTTTATGGCTCCTGGCCCCTTGTGCTCCAGCCACGCTCAGATTCTGGGAGGGCAGGGGGCTGACCGATGCGCGGCGTGTCATGGAGCATCCGATCAGACGCTGGCTTCGTGGGTCGCCGACGCATTGACTGGAGGACGCACGATTCCCGTCAGTCAGTCAGACCTTTGCATGAAGTGTCATGAGAAATCAATTTCTCCTGATTTTGCTTTGAATCCGCACAGCGTTGCCAGAACAGAACTGCAAAACCGAACGGAAAAGTTCAAGAAGGCTTCGTTCGCTTCTTCGCGGCAAATCGTTCAGTCACTTTCGTCGCCTCCAGTGAATGGGCATTCTGAAATCGCATGCAGCGCCTGTCACAGAGAGCATCATGGTCTGGCCGATTTGTCGGCAATTACCGATCAGCAATGTCAAAGCTGTCACGCTCAGGTCTTCGACAGCTTTGAGTCCAATCACCCCGAATTCACCAACTGGCCGTTGCAACGCCGGTCACGCATCGCATTTGATCATTCGACGCATGCAGGAAAGCACTTTCCCGGCAAGGGAGCCGAATTCAATTGCAATCAATGCCACGTGAGCGGCCCCTATGGAAATGTCAAGCTTCTTGCCTCGTTTGAAAAATCCTGTGCGGAGTGTCACGCACAGCAGATCCAACAGAGTGGCGGAAATGGATTCGCCATTTTTGCTCTACCTTCCATTGATCCCCAGGCGATTGAAGCGCAAGGTTTGAGCGTTGGCAGCTGGCCGCTTTCGGCGACCGGCGACTTCGATGGCCGAATTCCACCAGCGATGTGCTTACTGCTGCAAGCCGACCCGGTCGCTCAGCCCGTCCTTGATCGCATGCGTGAAAAATTTGGCAATGAGATTGATTTCGCAGATGTCGATCCATCGATGCCGGAAGACGTCGCGGATGCGGTCGAACTGGTCTGGGCAATCAAGCGGCTGCTTTATGACTTGGCGAGTGATGGTCAGGAAGCGATCAGGAGTCGATTGAGCGAAGCAATCGTTTTCGATGTTCAGGTTGATCAGGTCGCGTCGCTGGCTGGAGAACTGGATGAGAATGTGTTCAGAAACACGATTCGCCGCTGGTTGCCCGATTTGCAACAGGAAGTTTCCACTGGGCGTGATCGTCAGGCCGCATGGCTATCACCGGATTCGGTTGACCATGAACGAACGGAATCGTTGCGAGCAGTGCTCAGGCAAGTCAAGTTCTTAAAAGTTGCTGCTGGCGATGACGATTTACTTGTGCCCAATCCGCTCAAGGATCTTTTCCCGACAGTCAAAACAGACAGCCCGACCCTTTCATCAAACGATGATTCCACGGCAGTTGATGAAGCATGGGATGGGTTTTCCTCGGAGAATCGCAGCCAGAATGCCACTGAAAGCCAAGTTGCCGAAACAGGGCCCGTGACGAGAAAGCCGCTTCGATTGAAGGACGCTGATGCATCTTCGGACAAGCTTGCGACTGATTCTGACTTGCTGGCCATCAATCCATTGAATGTTGGAGAAGGCGACTCCGACGTTGGAGTATCAATTCCAACTGATTTGACGACCGATTCGGATTCAGATGAGTCGGCGCAACGGACGGATCAGGGTGGTCATCAGCAAAAATTCACTCTGAATGAACCCTCGGTTTTACGTGCGGGGTGGTATCGAGATGATCAGATGTTCCGAGTCTTTTATCGACCGAGTGGCCACGCGGATGAATGTGTGAAAGCCTGGAGCGATCTCGCAGCATCGGTGATTGAAGGAAATATCCGGCCTGAATCGCAACCGCTATTCGATCAGTTTCTTGCCAGCAGCGGTGTCGGACTTTGTGCAACTTGCCACACGGTCGATCAGATGTCGGACGCTTCTTTTCAGGTAAACTGGGCTCCCGAGTACCGAGATCCGGCGATCGGAGCGTTCACGAAATTCTCACACCAGCCACACACATTGCAGCCTCACCTTCGTGACTGTGCGGCGTGTCATGACATGTCGCAACCGGTAAGCAACAAGGATTCGTTCGTGAGTCACGACCCGCGAGACGTGGTCAGCAATTTCGCGCCGATCACGAAGATGAACTGTGTCAGCTGCCATCGCACCGGCAGTACCAACAGCGGTTGCACTCACTGCCACAGTTACCACGTGGGTTCGAACGCGATCAAACCGAGCGAAGGGCGGTGATTGCAGTGGAAGGTGCAAAAGTAAACTACATCAAGCCACCGGCGGAATCACCATAGTCTCCAAAGTCGCCGTAGCCTTCGTTGTTGCGATCGGCGTCTCGATCCGTCGAGCCGTCCAATCCCAGATCAGTTCGAAGTTGCTCGAACTGACGGGCGTAGCTATTGGAGGAGGAATGTACGTGTTCCCCTTCGGTAATGAAACGAATTTCTGGCTGCTCGCCAACACCGGCTCCGTCCAGAATAAATTCGTATGGCTCAAGAGGGCTGCCGTAACAAATCAGCAGCTTGTGCTCTTCAAACTGAATCTCTTGCGGAATCTCCGGATTCAAAACCGCGATCCCGGTGCACCCGTCGTTGAGCAGCAGGTCTTCATATTCCCACAACACGCTGGTCAGAACCGGCATGTCGATATGCTCACGATAGAGATCAACGTGGCCGTTTGAATTGGAATCGTGGCTGGATTCGATCACCACATCGACGACTGACCCAAGCCTTTGAATCAATCGCATGAACGTCTGGAATAATTTTTCCTTCGAGACCGAAGCCATGATGACTGGAATCTTTGCTCCGGTTGTTTCATCGACATAAGTGTCGTTGCGGAAGCCTTCGGCGGGTTTGATGTTCGAGTTTTTTGAAGGGCGGACAGCAGACGTTGGATTGAATTCCGGGGATTGGCGTCGCGTCAATTGGTTTGACGGGTCATGCCCGGCGGGAGTGGCACTCGAGGAATTCGAGGGGTCAAACGTCTGGTCAAAGAAACGATTAAGGTAACTCATGGTGGATCCTGGGTCTTCAGATGCAGCTCGGCAGCGGTAAGCTTCTGACCGCTGGTCGAGGCCGATATGAAAAACCTAGGTCAGGAAACGCACCCACCCGTCCAGGGAAACACTGAGCCTGAATTTTTGACACAGAACCGAATCAGGCTGCCGTTATAACCCCACCACGCATGTTGCTCGAATGAAACATGAAGTGAAAAGACGACAGAAACCCGTTAAAACCTAGTGAAACGCGTTCTGCCGCAAGTGACGGACGACGAATCGTTAGCTGGTTAACGAGAGCCGATCGTGTGCAGCTGGCAGAAGATCAGGGAGCAGAAAGGTCCACTGCGATGATTTCACCGTCGTTTCGAATGTAGGCGGTGCGGTTGGCATACGCGGGGTGGCTCCAGACGACGGAGCGACCGAAAGCTTCGCCGGAAGGCTTGACGGCCTGGAATCGCCCCAGTGATTCGAACTTTTCACTTGTCAGTCGTGCCATCATCAGCTCACCGGTTTCGCACATGATCAAATAACGATTCGAATCACCAAGACGCGTCAAGAATGCGGTTCCATGACGCAGCATTCTTTTCTCTGATGGATCCGTCGGCTCGAACGTTTGCCAGTAACGACTTCCGTCTTTCGCATCGACAGCCATCAACGCGCCAACAATACAGTCGCATCCGTAGACGGTTCCGTCGACAAACATGGGCGTTGCGTTGGAGCAGTGAACGGCCTTTTTGGGGTTTTTGTCACTCCACAGCAGCTTGGCCGTCGGTTTTTCCGAATCAAGTTCGATTAACATCGCCTCCTGCTTCATCGAGCTGACGTAAAGCAGGTTTCCCTGTTGCATCGGGCGCGTGATTGACATGTCGAACTTTGCTTCCCCCGGAAAGCTCCAGAATTGCGTGCCATCTGTCGGATTCAGGCTGGCGACACCTTCCGGGTGGAAAATGATCAACTGTCGAGTCCCACCCGCTTCGATGATGGTGGGAGGGCAATAACCGGCTCGTGCATCCAATGCCTTCCATTTGACGTCCCCAGTCAGTTTGTCAAACGCCACGACTCCCTGACCATCGCCGCCAACCATTGAGTACACAAGATCCCCGTCGACCAGCAAATGAGAAGCGAATCCCCAGATGGGTACTTCTGCGTCGAAATCTTCTTTCAACGTTCGCTTCCACACGAGTTCGCCATCAGCCACCTTCAGGCACCGTAAGTCGCTTTCGCTGCCCAGAATATACACGTGTTGACCATCAACCGTCGGAGTGCACCGTGGTCCTGCCGGGTACGAAATACTATATGGGCATGGGTAACTGTGCTCCCAGATCACGTTTCCAGTTTCTTCATCGAGCGCGAGCAAACGCTCGTTGCCTTGTACGTTGGCGCGTTTGGTCGGGTCATTAAAAGATTCGCCAGCCGTCTTCTGGTAGTCGAAGACAAACACTTTTCCGTCCGCTACAGACGGACCTGCGTAGCCGCCTTCGATTGGCGTTCGCCATTTTACATCCAGCCCCGATTCAGGGATCTCGTTGACAATTCCAGTTTCACGATAGACGCCGTCACGTTGATTGCCCATCCAGCCAGTCCAATCATCGGCTTTCGAAGGCGAAGCGAGTGACATGCTGACAACAAATAAGATGGCACCACTTGATGCCAGCGTTCGCAGAAAAGACGGTTGCCGTATTGTGGAGTTCCTCATTGTGGAGTTCCTTTTTCACAATTATTGGTCAGATCGACTGGCAAGCCGTAGCTGGAGCGATCTTTCAGCGATTTGGGCGTGCCAGCAGCCGAGCCGATTCACATTGGTAAATCGGTGTCTCATGGCTAAACTCAGGATATTAGACGCTAAAGCTGGCGTCTGTTGAACCGCTGAAAGGTCGCCAAGGATGGTAGACGAAACCGATACCGATCAAGCTGGATACGGTGGGTCGAGCGATGCTGTGAAAGGGCAGTCTCGCGCGGTCATTTCTGTGATTTTCCTCGTGTGCGCCGGTTTGGGAGTCTATTTCTGCAGTTTGCAGAACACGTTTTACTCTCATTACCAGCCTTTCTTTGACTCATTGTCATACTTCAACGAAGTCCACCGAGTCATGACGACCGGGCAACAAGAAGGGGTAGTCGCGTCATTGCGACAGGCATCGGACGAAAACTCAACCGTGTTCGCGCCGAAGTGCATCGCGGCATTGGTATCACCCGTGTTTGGGCCATCGCGTAATTTTGCGGTCTGGCTACAGGTTGCCGAAGTTCTGATTCTGCTGCTATCGCTTGTCTGCTACTTTCGCATTGTGAAGCAGGCGACACCGTGGATGGCGATGATTTTCGTCACGCCTTTCCTGCTGACATCTTGCTTGTATCAAAGCCATGGTGGTGTGTCAGACTTCAGAATGGATCTGAGCCTGTACCTGCTGTATTCGGTTTCCTGCGTCTGGTATCTGATTTCGATAAAAACCGGTCAGTACGTCCATTTCATGTTATTCGGGGCCGCGATCGCCGCAACTTGTCTGTTCCGCGCAACTGCCCCGGTGTACATCGTCTTGAGCCTCGGTCCGTTAGTCGTGGCCGAATTGTTTGTCACGAAAATTCGTGCTGATCTGGTCAAAGGGTTGTGCCTTGCGGCTGGGGTGGCAGTTTCAGGCGCAGGTTGGTTTTACGTGACTAACTTCGACTACTTAAAGTACTACTACTTTGTCTGGAACACGGACGCCAACGCAAAGCTGTCGCTTGCGGAAGCCGCTCGACATATTAATTTCGCATTCGATCATATTGGAATCGTGTTTTTGTGTTGGCTTGCGTTGTTAAACGGCTTGCTGGTCGTTGCCAAAAAGAATTCTGAAAATCAGAGTCTGGCTTCGGCATTGAAAGCGACCGTACGCAAGTCGATTGAGGGAACTGACTTCCGCCTGGTATGGTTGGCAATTGCGCCAATTGGTTTGTTGGTGCTTCGAGGTGCAGGATTGAATCGATACGTGAGCATGCCTGCCGCGTTTGGGCTGGTGCTTTACCTTTCCAGCTCGCTGTCGAACGATCGGTCGCTGTTCGCAACTCGAGCAACGAAGGTTTCCGCATTTGCAGCGTCGCTGGTGGCATTGCTGTTGGTTGGTTTTGACGGTTGGAAAGATCACCGAGCTGGTTCATTCAACTCGATGGCCGCTCATAAGCAAACGATCGATCTGATCGTCGCTGACGCGAGGGAAGAAGGCTTGAAGAGAGTAACGCTGGACAGCAGCCACATGTATTACCTGCACTCCTTCAGTCTGGAAGCGACGATGCGATTTGATATCCCCGAAGCCAACTTTGCATCGGGCGATATTGAGATCGGTGGGATCAAGGTTTTACCCAGGCCGGTGTTCTCTCGAGTCGTGGCTCAAGCGGATTGGGATGAGCTTGAGGGATCACCCGAAGAACGACTTGACCAACTGGTTTCAGACGCCAACGAGAAAGTGGACTATCTGATTTTGCCTGGCCTCGTGACCGCCAATTTTCTGGAACAGCAAGTCGCTCATAACTTGATCAACAAATACCAGAACAAGCTTCGGACACGGCTACTGAATAGCCGGCAATGGGTCCCGATTGGAAACACGATTGAGAACAGCGATCGAGAGATCCTTCAACTTTACAGGAATCAGAAGCGAGTGGAAGTTGCTCAACAAAAACGAGATTTCGGACAAAGATCGATTGTTCGCTGATGTGCAATCTGTAATTGGAACAATAGCTGAAACCCATGATGGGCGAAGGCGGATGAAAAATCGGCATGAATGCAGTGGGGAAGTGGCATTGATGTCGGCGATGTGCGAGATGACATTCAATTTGCAAATTGGGGACAGGGATGGACCAGAGAAAAATTGAAGTTGTGATTCCGGTGTTCAATGAGATCGAGATCGTCAATCAATTGCACGATCGAGTCACTCAAGTTTGCGATTCCATTGGTTTGCCATATCGAATCGTGTATGTCGATGATGGCAGCCATGACGGAACACCCGATTGGCTGAGTGAACATGCGGTCGCAGAAGGGGTAAACCAGAATCATCAACAGCGACAAGTGACATTGCTGGAGCTGTCAAGAAATTTCGGGCAGCCCTCGGCCATTCTTGCAGGACTGCAGCAATGCTCGGGCGAGTGCGTTGTTGTGATGGATGGTGACTTGCAGGATCCCCCTGAGTTGATTGCCGACATGGTCAAACGCTGGCAGCAAGGCGACGAAGTCGTGATTGCTCAGCGAACGTCTCGAAAGGAAACTTTTCTGCGCGGGTTGGCATTTCGCTCGTTTCACAAATTTTTTCGGAAGCTTTCTGATTCCGATATTCCGCCCAACACGGGAACGTTTTGTTTGCTGGACCGAAAAGCGGCCGATGCCATGTTGCGACTTCCGGAATCGCGGAGATTTTTCCCTGGCTTGAGAGCTTGGGTTGGGTTTCGACAGTCGTTGTTAACGTTTGACAGGCCACCTCGAGCCGGTGGTGAACCGAAGCAGACATTCGCTCGGCTGATTCGATATGCGATGGATGCAATCTTTGGATTCTCTCTGAAGCCTTTGCGACTTTTGACTCTTTGCGGTACCGCGACTTGCATGGTGGCCTTTGCGCTGGCTGCCGTATTCGTTGTCAAACGCTCGTTGGGGTGGGAGACCGCATCAATCGGATTCACAACGATTGCTTGCGCGATCCTGAGCCTTGGCGGTTTTCAGATGGTCGGACTGGGTCTGTTGGGCGAATACATTGGTCGGATTTACGACGAAGTCAAAGGACGTCCTCAGTATGTCATCGCTCGACAAAAAGACTCTTTCGAGCGAAGCGAGCCGGGCCAGTTCGATCGGCAGATCGCTTTGAGTGTCCATTCTGATCGCATCGCCGGGTAAAGTGAATTCGAAAACAAATTGGCGGTTTTACCGTCCCAGAGACTTTGCGTTACCCGTTACGTATCGACCGTTACGTATCGATTGGCGGATGGCGTTGCCAGTGATCGTCCAGATGTTCCAGCAACCCGTCGATTGTTTTCGTCTGAATCTTGTGCGGTGGTGACCATTTGTGCCACTGATAGCCTTCATGCTCCGTCACCATAATTTCGACATCCCGAACTAGCTCGGCAAGGAACACGATCAGCGTCTTCATGACAGGTTTATTGCCGTATCGTTTCAGGTTAACTTCATACCGATGCTGGAATAAGAATTCGGAATCGACCTCGATATCCGTTTCCGCAATTCCCGTTTCTTCGATCAGTTCGCGCAAGGCGGTTTCCTCATCCGTTTCGCCCGGATCAACATGACCTTTGGGGATATCCCAGCGGTCAGCATGTTTCATCAGCAGAAACGTAAAGTCCGGCTGTCGACGAAAAATCAGAAACCCACACGATCTTGCAACCTGCACATCTCACTCCATTTGCCAGAACAACAACTACCTGATCCATTATTTGGGATTCGGCAAACCGTTCTGTCCACAACTCGATTTACGATACAGAAACACGAAGCGATGAAAATTTATACTCGGACAGGTGACAATGGGGAAACCGGACTGTTGGGCGGATTGAGAGTTTCGAAGGCTCATCAAGCGATCGAAGTCTGCGGTAGTTTGGATGAAACCAATTGCTGGCTGGGGCTGGTGCGATGCGAGATAACAGACAGCGACACGGAACGGTTGCTGCAGAAAATCCAAAATGAGCTGTTCGATTTGGGCAGCCGGATTGCGGGGTGTCTGTCCGAATCTGCTCGACCTGCCAGTTTTCCCGATGCCCGAATAACCGATCTGGAGGCGGAAATCGACCGCTTTGATGGGAGTTTGGCTCCCTTGAAAGCGTTTATTCTTCCCAGCGGAAGCGAAGCTGGCTGCAGGTTGCACATGGCTCGATCCGTTTGTCGCCGGTCAGAGCGGCAGCTGATTGCGCTTGTGGATTCCCTCGAATCCTCAAATCTGACCACGGAAAGTGTATACTTGAATCGGCTCTCGGACCTGCTGTTCGTGCTGGCCCGGCACGTGAATCACGTGGCCGGTATGCCCGAGACCAGCTGGAATGCTGATGCGTCTGAAAAAGCCAATTAGACGAATCCAGGGGCTGGAGCTGCCCGTTACCACTGGTTTTAGGGGTGTTCAAGTGCAGGAAAGCCCCGTTCATCTTCAAAGAATGGATTTTTTGCCTCGTGCATCCGATGAGGGTGAGTAATCAACCCGCATCAGCTATAATTCGTGGAAACCGTTTACGGTGGTCGATTGGTCTGTTTCCAATCGGTGGTTAGATACGAAAATTGCGGCGCAACGCTGCCGCCAGTTTTCGAAGTTGTTTAAGCGTTCTAGAGAAAGTTCTGCAAATGAAAAAAGTCGAAGCAATCATTCGCCATTTCAAACTGGATGATATCAAAACCGCTCTGACCGAGGTCGGCGTGGAAGGGATGACCATCACAGAGGTAAAAGGCTACGGTCGCCAGAAGGGCCATACCGAAATGTACCGTGGCAACGAATACGCCATCGACTTTGTGCCGAAAGTCAAAATGGAAGTCGTTGTCGGTGAAGACATTGTCAAAAAGGTTGTCGACACGATCATGTCGAAGGCCCAGACCGGCCAGATGGGTGATGGAAAGATTTTCATCTCGGATCTGTCTGAGGTAATCCGAATCCGAACCGGTGAAACCGGCGGCGACGCGGTTTGAGTGTTTTCGTTTGACGATTCCAAATCGCAAACCGTTCGTCCGCAAGCGGATTTGAGCCGTAACCGTGGCTGTGATGACCACCTCAGTCACAAAAATAATTTGGGTTGCAGTGAATCGGCGGGCAATATTGACCACCTGTTGCTTTCGATTCAAGCTGCAACATGGGAACTTACACCCAGCCAGACGATCAATCTCTGTTGCGGGGTTGATTCGCTGAGATCTTGAAACGCTAAGTTTCTTTTTTCTCACGAATGAGCCCGCGACCCGTCGATTGGCGTAGCTGCGGTGCCAGCGGAACTATGCGATGAACTTCACTAACGCCGCGATGCGACCGGCAGTCACTGCGGCTCGTCAACGCTGGGCCGATGGTCGGGCGAAGATTCATAAGTTGCATGATGAAGGTGCGCCCGGGCGGTTGGTTTGTCACCGAATGAGTGATCTGCTGGACTCGGTGTTGATCGATATCTATGACGGGGCGGTCAAGGAGCACTCGAAAGACCTCGCATCCAAAGTTTCCCTTGTGTTGCTCGGTGGATGCGGGCGTCGGGACATCGCACCCTGGTCGGACGTTGATCTGATGACCCTTTATCAGGGCAGTCTGACTGACGAGGTCGTTGAGTTTTCTCGCCGCATCAGCCAGGACGTTACTGATTCCGGCATGCAGCTTGGCTACAGCCTGCGCACACCGCGAGAAGCCTGTTCGATGGCGTTGCAGGACGCATACATTCTGTCGTCGCTGACGGAGGCACGGCATCTTTGTGGCAACGAGTTGCTGGTCAAGAAATTCAAGCAGCGGTTCAAGCGGATCGTCAACCGTCGGGCAACCAGCATGACTCGCGGGATTCTTACGTCACGCGAGGAAGAGCGAGTTGAGTTTGGCGAAACCGTCTACTTGCTACGACCGAACATCAAGAAATCGCGAGGCGCCTTGCGAGATGTGCACTTGATCCGCTGGCTGGGGTTTGTGCGATACGGCGTTACCGATCTCCAGCAACTTTTGAACAAGGGAGGGTTGTCGACTGCGGATACGAAGCAGCTTAACGAATCGACCGAGTTCCTGCTGAGAGTTCGTAACGAGATGCATTTTCATGCGGACAAGCCGGAGGATCTTCTTGGACGCAACGAGCAGGTCCGACTGGCGGAGATGTTTGGTTACTCCGGTTCGAACGCGCTGCTTTCAGTCGAATCGTTCATGCGAGACTATTTTCGCTACACCAGCCGCATCAGTTACATCTGCGATCACTTTGTCTCCAAAATGCTGGCTCGAAAACGCGGCCCCGCTGCCGTCGTTTTGCATCCTTTGCTCGCCCGGCAAATCGACGATCATTTTGTTATTGGTCCGATGCAGATCGGAGTCGCGCCTGCTTCGATTGATGACGTTAAATCGGATCTGGAGCAGGTGTTGCATCTGATGCAGCTTGCGTCGCTTCATGAAAAGGATCTGGAGCACGACACGTGGATCGCAATTCGACACGAGATGTTGAAGAATCCGAATGTTGAATTTACTCGCGAGTGTGCTCAACGCTTCATGGCGTTACTTTCCGGCACGGCGCGACTGGCGGGGTTGTTACGTAAATTGCACGAAATGCTGGTGCTGGAGAAAATAATCCCTGGCTTTCAGCATGTGCGAGGCCTGCTTCAGTTCAACGAATATCACAAGTACACGGTCGATGAACATTCGTTGCGAGCGGTTGCGGCGGCTTTGAACTATCAGGACGACTCAACTCAGGTCGGGCGCGTTTACCGAAAGATCAGACGAAAAAATATTCTTCATTTGGCGTTGCTGCTGCATGATCTTGGCAAAGGATTTGACGAAGACCATAGCGAAGTGGGCCGTCGAATTGCCGAGGAGACGGGAAATCGTTTCGGGCTTTCGGAAGACGACACCAGTGACGTGATGTTTTTGGTTCACAACCATCTGGTGATGTCTCATCTTGCCTTTCATCGCGATATCAATGATATGGCTCTGGTTGCCGAGTTCGCGTCGAATCTCGGTTCGATGGAAATGTTGTCGATGCTTTACGTGTTGACTTGTGCCGATGTTACCGCGGTTGGGCCCGGCGTTCTGACACCCTGGAAGCAGGGTTTGTTGGATGATTTGTTCGTTAACGCCCGGTCCATTCTGACCGGCAAGAAAGGCGAGGCATCCAGGCTGAGGCTGACTTCGTTCTACGAAGAGGTCGGAGAGCAGGCGGAAAATGAAGAAACGTCCGCGTGGTTGAAAAAGAAGGTCAAAGGCCTGCCCAACAACTACTGCACTTCGCATTCTGCCGAAATCGTTGCCGCTCAGCTACTGACATTGAAAGGGCTGACCAATGAGAGGGTCTTTTGCTGGGTGAACCCAGTTCAAAATACTCGTTTGCATGAAGTCTGTGTTGGCAAACTGTTGCGGCCACGATCGGGTAACTTTTACAAGTTGACCGGAATCCTGATGTCGATGGGATTGAGAATTCAGTCGGCCGACATCAAGATGATTGATGATCAAACTGTCTGGTATTGGTTTCAGTTTGAGGATAGTGAAAACAAAAATCCATCCACAGCCAGGCTTCAGGAAATTCGCCAGCGAACACTCGACCTGATCAATGGCGTCGAAGATGGCCCGCCGAAGTTTCGGAAGGTCTGGGGTGCGGAATCGGATGACAGTCGCGCCGCTCAGCTTTCACGGCCGAAAATACAAGTGCGAATCAACAACGAAACCGTTAACAACGCAACGATTATCGACATCTTCGCTTACGACAAACTTGGATTGTTGTATCGAGTCACCAAAAAAATCTACAAACTCGGCCTCGATTTGCGTTTCGCACGCGTCGCGACGTACGGTCATCAAGTCATTGATGTGTTCTACGTGACGGATGCTGAAGGAAACAAGATTCGAAATCAGAATCAAATTCAGATCATCAAACGTGAACTTCATGATACCGTGACCCAATTCCTGACAGCCGAAGACGCAAAGTGAGCCAGATGAACAGGCGGACCCGGTCAGGTATCAATCTCAATCATCCCGTCGCAACGGCTCTGACGCTGACGTTTTTTGTTTGTCTGGTCCTTGTTCCGACGCTGATGCATCACGAACCGCTACGGTGGCGGGCCGCTCGAGCGGAATTGCAATACAAAGCGGGAGACCGTGACGCCGCGATTGAATCACTACAAAAGACCGCGGCAATGCTGCCAGAAAGTGGCTATGTGCAAACTAAGCTGGTTGACTGGCTGACGGATAACGGCCGGGCGAAACAGGCGATTGAATACTGCAATGCAAACCTGAATCGTGACCCACAGTCGCGGCAATGGTTAACGTTAAAGCGAGAGGCTCAATGCGAGGCCGGAGACTTCACGGCGGCATGGAAAACGTTTCAACAGCTTCGCGCGTTGGGCGTTCAACGTGTTTCCCGGTCGCCAGACGAATTGAACGAGCAGGCGTATTTCCGAGCATTGGCAGGCGATGATTTGCAGACGGCCGCCGATGAGATTCAACAGGCGATTTCCACGACCACTTACCAGTCAGGAATTCCTGATTTTCAGATGCCACTTCCCAGCCAGGCGTTGCTTGCCGCGGGAATGTTGTCTGAAGATGTTGAAACTCGTGAAATCGTGTTGCTTCAATTGAGTCGCCGCATCAAAGCTGTTCGTGGGGCACTCGAGGATCGAGAGAACATGCTTGTTGACGCGATTTCAAAAATCACGGAAGGCTCGTATCCGGCAACCGTTACGCAGGAGTCGGCTTTGGATGACCTGCGTGTCAAAGTTGAGTTTCGAAGGCGGGAACTGGCTTTTCTGACGGTCTGCCGCGCACTTATTCTTGAGAATCTGGATCAACCGGATCGTTGTGACATTGATCGGGCTCACGTGATCGAGCTTGGATTTGATCCGCAAACGGTCGCGGGCCTATTGCCGGATGATTCGATTTGTCAGCCGCTGGCAATGAGGGCGATTGCCTACCTTGATACACGCGGATTCATACTGACCCTGCTGCCATGGACAAGTCCTGACAACTTGATCGATGGGATTTCAACTGGAAAAGACGCGGTCACTGACCTGAGTATTGCGATTACCGTTTCGGAGGTGCTCGAACGCTTGTTGAAAACTTCGGCTGAGGTATCTGACGAAGAACGAGCTCGATTCCGGAAAACGTTTGCCGCAGTTTTGCACCATCGAGTCATGGCGAATCGTAAGGCGGGGAACGCAAACGCAATACGACTGGATCGTAAGCGGATTGAATCGCTCGGTTTTGATCCGGATGGAAATCTGTATTGATGATGAGTGTTCGTTGTCTTCGCTGTGTTGACCGACGTTACGACTGAATCGTTACCGCTTGATCTTATTCCCACGAAGGCAGAACCAGCCTGAGGCGATCGTCAATACCGCCAGCAAGCCGGCAATTTCTCCGTCTATTTGCTGGGCCATTTGGGCAAGTTCATACTGGAGCAATCGAAAGTATTTTAGGATCAGATCCATATTCGTTCCCGAAAAAGCGGAGCTTGAAAACTGGGTTGGACGTGCGTCTGAAAATGAAGGCCTTCTTAAGCGTACGTTTTTGGAACCGTCCCAACTGGGATACCCCCGAATTTCCAGGGCATCGCTAAGTCAGGATTGGGGAATTTGACACTTGGACGGGTCGTGCAGGCTGCGAAAATCCCGATTCTGGCCTGCAGAGGAACGGAAGCCGTCACTTCTTCCTGAGTCATTCAAAAATTATCAAAGTAGACCGCGTCAAAACTCGATATTCGAGAGAACCGATCCGGTAAATTTCTTCGTATCACTGGTCCTTACGCCTTGCATATCAGGGGGATTCGAGATATTTTCTTGATCTTCGATGGAGGGAGTTTTCCTTCGATGATCGAGGCGATGACCCGATCAACGTCATTTTTGGCGCGGTAGCTCAATTGGTTAGAGCCCCGGACTGTCGATCCGGAGGTTGCGGGTTCGAGTCCCGTCCGCGTCGCTTTGCAGAAAGCCCATGGAACCCGGTGTTTCGTGGGCTTTTCTCGTGTGTGCCGGGCAAGTTTCGGGAGACGCCGTTCGTCGTAGCGGCTTGAGAGAGCGTCCAGCTTAGGCGAATGCATAAACGGACCGAAGGTCCACCGTGAGGTCAGCCGATTGTTTTTGACCATCCCATAAGCATGAAGGCTTTGCGACGAATCACATTTCAAAAGTCACAATGTCAGAGCTCTGATGTGTGTTTGAATACTGGTTGGTGCAAGTCTTTCGAACGGAAGCAAGGACCCTCCACCGCGGGTCAGAAGTCAGCAGAGTGCATCCTCGCTGCTCACCTGCGTTGAACATGGCACGCGTGTGGACGATCGTGTTGGCCAGAGGCGTTCCTCGGCGATCACAACCCGACTCGAACGGATAACCAGCCAACATTAAACCGGCAAACTTCAGCCAACCAAAACGTCGTGGTACAAAGCCCGTATGCTCGGTCGTCTGAGAGCATAGTCGCTGGGAAACTCCCCATATCTCTATTCAGTTGGCGTGAGTTTTACGATTAGTGAATGCGACTTCGAGTTGGCTTTCTATTGAAGGGCCGGTCGACAGTTTATTCGCCACCACGAAGAACGAGCGGATTCTTGAGAAAAATCGTTGGCTCGGATACACTGCGCCTCCTTCTTCACAGCATGTACATCACAAGACTCGGCTCTCTCACCACCATGCCTGTAACTCCTTCCAAGGTTATCCACTGTCCCAGTTGCGGAAACGAAACCAGTTTTAGTTTCAGGTTCGAGAAAAAAGGAAGGCGTTTCTGGCGCTGTTGTGAATGCAAACTGGAGAAGCAACATCCGCTTCCGACGGAACAGGATCTCAAAGATTACTACGAGGATTCGTACGACGTTGGGATGTATCGGGACTTCGCGGCCGCCAACGAAATGAAGGTGCTGACGGCTCGGCAACGAATCAAGGAACTTAAAAAGTCTGTTTCGCTCGATGGAAAGTGGCTGGATGTCGGTTGCGCCAACGGGGTGTTCGTGAAAGAAGCAATCGCACTGGGCATCGACGCCGAGGGAGTTGAGCTTAGCGAGAACGCAGTTGCCGAAGGGAAAGATCAGGGAATTCCAATTTCAGCCGGAACGATTGCTGATCTCGATGGAGATGTGAAATACGATTGCATTACGGCTTTCGATGTGCTGGAACATGTGATCGATCCGGAATCATTCATGCGGGACATCACCAACCGTCTCAAGCCGGGTGGTCACGTCGTACTGACCGTCCCCAATTGTTCGTCGCTTCCGGCGAAGCTGATGGGAAGCCGCTGGTACTTTTACATTCCAGAAGAACACTTGCACTACTTCGATCCTGATAAGATCGAGTCGTTTGCGTCGAGAATGGGGACGGAACATGTTTCGACGCGGCGAACATTCAAACCGCTGACGTTCGATTACTCTCTGCTTCAATTCAAGGAGTTTAATCCGCTGATTTATCGCACGCTCGCTCTGTTGGGCAAGCTGGTGCCGGCGGCCCTTCGAAGAAAAATTATCCCGCTCTACATTGGCGAGATGATGCTCATCGCGAAAATGCCGACTTCGGAATCGGTGGACCAAGTGGATTTAGAAACGCGAACGCGGTCGTTGGATGCCGCGACAGCGAACTGTCCGAGCGCTGCGATGCTGCGGCCTCTTCCCCGGGAGTGCGCTCAATATCAGACCGCCAGATCATCGCGTTTTCGGATCGAACGTGTTTCTCCGACCAGCGCGAGCCCAAACGTAATCGGGCCGACGCGCCCAATGAACATCAGGACGATGACCACTAACTTGCTGACCGGAGTTAGATCGCCTGTCAGGCCGCGAGAAAGTCCCACCGTTCCAAGCGCGGACGCCGCCTCGAAAATAACATCGTGGAATGGATTGTCGCCTTGCAACAGAAGTAAGAGAAAACCTCCAATGAAGAAGATCGTGATATAGAAAACGAGCGACGCGAACGCCAGCGAAAGGCGATGGGACGGCACTTCACATCCCCAGAAAGTCACTCGATCACGTCCTTTGAGCGTGCTGATCGTCGTCGCGATGGCGGCCGATACTGTGGTTGATTTGAGTCCGCCTCCTGTGCCTGAAGGTGACGCGCCCATGATCATTAGCAACAACATCAGAAAGGTCGGTGCGAGCGCAAGTTCACCGATCGACGTTGTGTTGAAACCGACCGTGGTCAAAGCACTGATGGCTTGAAAACCAGAAGACAACAATCTCTGTTCGGGCGGCAGCGCTCGGTAACTCGGTTCACACAAGAACAGAACAAACCAACCAGCGAACACCGAGATCAAAGTGGCCTGTAAAATAATGCGCGTCGTCAATGTCCGTTTTGCACCGGGACTTTTAATCGAGCGCATGGCGTCGCTAAAAACGAGGAATCCGATTGAGCCACAGAGACTTAACGTGGCAACGATTGCGTTGACCCAGAAATTGGAACGAAACGATTCAAGACTGTCCGGAAAAAGGCTGAACCCTGCCGTGCAGAACGCGCTGATTGAATGAAAAACCGCCTGCCACAATGCGTTTTCAACACTCGCATTGCTAAACGCAAAGTATAGAGCGATCACGCCGAGGATCTCGATGCCAAGTGTGAATAGCACGACGTTCTTCAATAATTCACGAACGCTGAAACCTTCGGGAAGAGTGAAAGCTGCTTTTGCTACCTCCTCGTTGGTTTGCGGAAGCGAGTGTTTTCGTACCAGCAGAATAAACGAACCGACGGTCATGTAGCCGACACCGCCAAGCTGAATCATGACCAGGATAATACACTGACCGAAAAACGAATATGACTCGGGCGTGGTCACGGTCGCGAGCCCCGTTGTGCTGACGGCTGACGTTGCCGTGAAGAGATTATCAATGGCAGCGACGCGGTCGCCTTTGTGCGAAATTGGTAACGAGAGTCCGATCCATCCAACCAGAATGTACGCGACGTAGCCGAGCAACAGAAGTTTCAGTGGACTGATCCGAGCTAGATTCTCTCTCATTTGCGTTCCAGTAATTTATGGTTGAAAAGTCGCCTATGCTCCACGTCCGCATAGCCTGTTGTGCGTAGCTGAGTCGAGGTTCAGCAACACTCAGCTTCCCTCAATCACTTCTTCGATCCAAACTTCCTGAACCAGAGTGATCGACGCAGCCAGTAATGGCGTGGCGACCATGACGCCAAGGAATCCGGTTAGCGCAGCCATGATCAGCTGAAATGCCAGTAGCAGAGCCGGTGGAATGGAGGTTTTTTTCTGTTGGATGATGGGTGTCACAATATTGCTTTCGACCAGTTGCAAGGCCGCATAGACGATGATGACCCAAATCACGATTTCGGGGCCTTGAGAGAGAGCCAACAGAATCGCCAAGGCAAGTGAAATGATCGCGCCGATATTAGGAACGAAGGTCAGAAACCCGGTTATCACGCCTACCGTCATCGGCATCGGCACTCCTAATATAGCTAATGCGATTGCGGTTCCGGTTCCCGTGATCAACATGGAAAGCAGGCGGCCGTTGAGCCAATTGAACATGGATTCGCCCATCTTGTTCATGACGGTCGCCACCTTGTCGCGGTCCTGACTGCGAAACAATATGGCAAATCCGTCTCGGTAGAGCTGAGGATTGATCGCCAGAAATAGCCCGATGAAGTAGATCACACCGAGGTTTCCCAGTAGTCCCAATGTAGTCGCGACTGTTTTCTTGAAGGCTCGGATGACCTGTCCGGCTGCACTTCGGGCGGCTCCGGATTTCGCCGTCTGCACGATCACCGAACTTTCATTTTTTGAGGACGCTTGTGGTTCATCTTCGCCAGCGGTCGACGTGGCGTCCGACGTTGAATTGTCAGAGCGATCCGTGGAGTCGGGCGGCGATGGGCTTTGTTCTTGCTTGGATGAAAGCAAGTCCTTGGCGATTGGGATTCTCTCAATACTTTCCACGATCAAAGGGTGACGATCTGCCCACGCTTCAACCTTTTCCATGGATTCGTCCAACTGATCCGATACGCGCTCAAATTGCTGCTCGATTTTCATTCCAAACATGAAAAGGATAACCACGCTGCCAATGACAAGCCCGGTGTTGATCAGTGCAAGGTTCCAGGCGTAAGGAATCCGCAGGCATGAGGTCAAAAGTCCCGTCGTTTGAGTCAGGAAGACACCAAAAAGCACCGCCAGAAACAGGAGCAAAAGAACATCGACCGCGAATGCAACAGCAACGATGATTCCCGCGACCAACAGGCTGGTCACAGCAACGATCAAAACTTTCTTAAGGAATGGCGAGTCAGCGTTCATGCAAAACGTGTTGCGTCAAATCGTTTGGTTCTGGGGGGATTCGATATCATGAGGTGCTGGAAACAATCGTACAGGTGACAGCATTGAAAATGTTGGTACCAAAGTATCGGTGCCTCAACAGGGTAACCTGAAGAAACTCACTGCGACGCATCTACAGCTTCAGTTTTGGCCGAATGCTTTTTTGCTTTTTCAAACCCAAATATCGATCCCAATACCGCGTAAATAATTACAACTCGACGCGTCGGCAAGGAAATCTTCAGTGGTTGATCTCTCGCTGACGCATCGGGTTTTGATGTTGTGGGATAAGATCTGAGTTTACGAAGTTGAAGACTGAGAATCGCCATGCGGCTTGAGCGAAATTGAGATGCCGTTGACGAGGGTTTTCAGCAAGATCGCGACGCCGGAATTGCAATGGTAGTGTTTCAGGTCTTGGGCGTGGCAACCAGTGGTGTCGTGTCATTCAGGTCGACCGCGCCATCATGATCGGACTCGACCACTTCTGCATCGATGTGTACTTCTGAACCCAACTCCATGAATCGCGCGAGCACGACCGTGATGTTGTCTTCTCCGCCGCGATCGTTCGCTATGCGGATCAGCTTTTCGCAAATTTGCTTTGAACCTAGATTGTCATCCGTAACGAGTTCGAGAATCTCGTTGTCTTCTACATGCCGCGTCAGCCCATCAGAACACAATAGCAAAGCATCGCCAAGTTTTAATTGAGAGTGACTGGTTTGTGGATCGAGCGACAGATCGGGGCCGCCAATTACATTCCACAATGCCTGACCTCGCGAATCGCTTTCCCGAATGTTGTCGCGGCCATCACCTGCCGTAACCGATTCAGTGGATTGAGGTTGTTTGGCTAGTTCGGCAACGGTGTGATCCGTGGTCAAGCGACGAATCGCGGCATCGCGGAAGTGATAACAGCGAGTGTCTCCAACATGAACGACGTACAGTTCAGGCCAGTCGATGTAGGTCATCGTGAGCGTGGTCGCCATGTTGTGCCGTTGGGGAATCGCATCTGCCTCGCGATTGACCACCTGCTGGCTGTGTTGCAACGCCTCACGAAGACCTGCTTCAAATTCGGCCTCGTTTTGCTTGTTCAGTTGGAAAAACCAGTCCATCGTATTCAGGATGTAGTTGGTGACACCGTCAACCGCTAATGTGCTGGCTCGTTCGCCAGATTCATGACCTCCAAGTCCGTCGGCAACCAGAAGAAGTTTGCCTTGCGAACCGCCAAACAAACGCGTCTGATGGTTCAAACCAAGACTCGTTTGATGCACACGCATCGATTTGTTCAAATCGGCTATCAGGAACTGATCTTCATTGGCTGGGCGGCGTCGGCCAACATGAGATTCGCCGTGACAATCGATACGAATAGACATTCCGTTTCCTTTCACCGAAGGTAGGCAGTTGTTGACTTGGCAAAGTGCTGAATGAACGCGAACGACTGCTGATTTGTGTCGTTTAAATTTTCGGATTGGCGGCAAAATGGCACACACGTGCTTTTATGTTAAATCGGAATGCCAAGCCAATTATTGAACCATGACATACTGCTACGTTGCCTGAGCTGTCAGCAGGGGCGGGCGTTTCATTCTGGTTCGATCCGAACGAGCCATTCTCAGTTGCTGGCCCCACTATCTTGGCATGACAACGCGATAACCAGAACAAAAACCGCCTGGTTTCAAGCGTGCTACTTCAAATAATTAAAAGTCCGGACTCGCTACACGGGTTATGTGATCGCCTGCGTACTCCAGTTGATCCTTGATCGTCAGCGTGTCAATTCGAACGCCAGACTCCTGCTCGGCACGATCAGGATCAGTTGCGATAAGCTGAACTCCGTTACGATGGCACTTGATCAGCCACTCCATCAGGTCAATCGAGGTCAATTCCGCAACGGTCATGTCGTCCTGCCAGCCCGCGTCTTTCAAGTACTGACGAGCTTTGCTCTCCTGGGTGAACACGGCAACCACATCTCCCGACTCACTGGAAAAGACGGTCGTTTCAAGTTCGTCGCGATCCGCAGTTGCAAGGACGTAAGTAGTCATCGAAAAATCCTTTGATTAATTCCGTTGGGAAATCTGTAAAACGAAGCAATTTCCACTAAGGTGCAATTCGTATGCCGACTCGGGTGCCTTTTTGGAGCGAGTCACGTGAAAAGCACGTCGGAACACGTGTTCAGGCGTGCAAAAGTTACCTGATCGATCGCTGAACGCCCAGGCTGGTTAATCTTTGACCGTTTCTTTGGAGCGTGTGATGTGGGAGAGGACCACACCGAACGCCGGCTGCGGACCATCCGTGGCGAGTACCAGCGAGGCGCATCGGATCAGGCAGGACAGCTGACAGAAAGAATGATTCAAGACGCCGATTCACTTTCGATTCCACGGTCCTGAGCATCTTGTTTTCCATCCTCGATGATTTCTTTTGCCTCTTGGTGATCATCACCCTCGGGTTGAGGATCCGTGCCTGCCTTGGGAACATCAAGCGAAACAGTTGCGAGCACGGCAAAGTGATCGGAGCCTGGAATCAGTTTTCGAGAAAGATTGGCCACGGTAAATCCGGATGAGACGAAAACATGATCGATGGGGCAACGGCAGGGCGGATACTGAGCGATGTAAGTACCCATAAAGCTTCGACCGATACGAGGGTCGCGTAAACCACTGATTCGTTTGAACAGTCGAGTGGTGTGAGACCATGCAACATCATTGAAATCGCCCGCGACGATCCACGACTCGTCCTGACGGCGAGCAATTTCGCGAGCCACGAGGATCAGTTCAGCATCGCGGACACGGCTGTCGCGTCGAGCGGGGCCCGTCGAGTCCATCAAACCTGGTGGAGTCGGGTGGACGCCGACAAAGTTGATCGTCGTTTGCTCCTCAAGCATGATTGTCGTCCATAACGACTTTCGTCGTTCCGATACGAGCTGTCTGGTTTCCGTAGCCGACAAAGGCAGCTGGCTCCAGATTGCCATTCCCAGTCCTTCGTCTTGAACATGTTCGAAATGAAACGAGTATTTGTCTCGCAGAGGTTTCAGCTGAAGCATCCATTTTTCGTTGTTCTCAATAACTAACAGGATGTCGGCGCGTTCTTCGTCCAGCTCGCGAATAACGTCTTCGGCGGACGCAAGATTCTTGTAGTCAATGTTGGCGACCACGATCTTGATACTGTCGGCGAGCTGCTGATGGCCGCTATCGCGAACCTCTTTGTGCCAGATCGGGCTGAATGGAATAACGTGAGACGCTTGCCAGATGCACGCCAGAAACAGAGCGGAACACCAAAGCTTCGGCTCTAAGGCTTTGTGATCCGGATTCGACAAGGCGACCCACAGCCAAGTGATCAATGCAAATACAAGTAAGACGGCAAGTTGAAAACGAGGAAAATCCCACCACCGTACATACCACTTGCCAGTCGGAATAAGCGGAAGCAGTGTCACGCTCAATAGCCACACAGACAAAATTCGAGTAATCCAGATCATGTCGATATTGGCCTTTCAGCTTCGTCTGTGATCGCTGTCGGGTTGTGATTGCCTGGGCGGTATTGAGCCAGGCATCAAGTCAGATTGACTTGTTGATATTTGGCAAACTGTTATTGGATATAAAAACGTTCAGGTCCATACCCGTTAAAACGGAACGCTATCGGTCATGCCTTTTTTGGTATCTTGGGCGAACGTTTCCCGTGGACGATCTGCCTTGCTGTTATCACGGTAACGGATGATGGCATGGTCGGAGCATGTTCAACGTTTTGTCATGATTGCCACCGACGCGGGTTATTCAGACCATCGATCGAACGCCCGCGGCGAATGTGGGGAATACAAAGAGCATGGACTTGAGGTCACGCGCGGTCATTTGTTGATTCATCGCAAGTGCGAACAGGTTAATGGTTTCGGCGGCAGCTGGGCCAACCAAATGTGCACCAAGAATTTGATCCGATTCTTTATCGACAACCAGTTTGTACCTCGCGTGCGTCTCGCAAACTTTTCGCACTGCCCCCGAAGCGGACAAGTCATCTTCCTCAATGCGGTAATCTTTGCCTGATTCCCTGGCCGATTCCTCGGTCATGCCAACTGTTGCAAGGGCTGGCACCGAAAAAACGACAGCCGGCACGAATCCGTATTCGGGCTTGATGAACTGGCCGGTCAAAAGAGATTCTGACACCGCAAACCCTTGTTGATTAGCGATCGGCGTCAGCTTCGGTTGACCGGTGGCGGCGCAGTCACCCGTTGCAAACACATTCGGATTCCCCGGATTTCGTAAAAATTCGTCCACCGCAATTCCATCGCGATCATCGTACGCGATATTCGCTTTTTCGAGCTGCAGTCCATCAAGATTCGGCACGCGGCCTGCTCCGTGAAACACTGCATCGACGGTTGTTTGAGAGGGTGATCCATTGGAACTGATTGAAACTTCAAATTCTCCCGTCGGTAACGCCTTCACTTCCACGACTTCGGCATTACAGCGAGTTTCAATTCCGATCCGCTTCATTTTGTCGAGTAGACAGTTCACCAGAGTAGGTTCAAACGCCTTGAGCGGACGATCGCCGTGCTCAACGATCACAACGTCACTATCAGCTCGATTGGCAACATGAGCGAATTCGAATGAAATGTATCCGCCTCCGATAAACAGAATTCGCTTGCCAATTTCTGGCTGTGTGAGAAATTCATCACTCAGCATCACATGTTCGGAGCCGGGAAAATCAAGCGTACTCGGGCGAGCACCGACGGCGATCGCAATTTTGTGGGCGTGAATCGTTTCGTCGCCAATCTGAATGTGATTAGGATCCACAAAGCGAGGCTTCCCTTGAAAAAGCTCGACTCCCGCGGACGCGAACTTCTCATGGCTGCTCTCTGGCACGCCGTCCGTAAATTCAGTTGTGAACTCAATCAGCGATTTCCAGTCGATACCGATCCCGTCTGTTTTGCAAAGACGCCCGTCTGACCTTCTGGCCCAGTCGACGACTTCTGCTGCACGGACAAGCACTTTTTTCGGATTACAGCCTCGAAGAGCACAGTTGCCTCCAAAATCCCTTGCTTCGATCATCCCTACCGACCATCCGGCATCAGCGCATCGTTTCGCGACCTGGCCACCGGACGGGCCAGAACCAAGAACGAGTAAATCAAATGTTTTCACGTTCGCTACTCTCAATTTCAGATGTAAAGCACATGCAAAAAGGCACGTCAGGTAAAGTACGTTTGATAAAGCACATGCTGTGCCATTTAGAACGAAAGAATTGCTCCGGATCAAGGGAAAAACAGTGTCGCATTTCAATCCGCGGAAGTAGTCCTTTTTCCAAGAGCGAATGGCGACAGATTCCGAACTGATTCCTCCCATGATCCTGAGTGACTGTTCCAATACGGCGAAGCGTCAGCGAGCGCATCTTCAGTGGTGGGGCCGTCGCTGGACGGCGTGTTGGTTTAATCGCAACCCGCTGCATCAGCGAGGGAGCCTTCGTCCCTCACTCGCGTTTCGGGTTGTGGTATTTTCATCGACATCATGTTCGGCACGAAACCAACACGCCGTGACGCGTCGGGTTTGGTGTTGTGGGATAGGCTCTTCATGGAAAGTTGCACCATTCTGCGAGCCCTGCCCAATGACATTGATCAACGGCAGATCACCACGATTGAAATAGGCCCAAAGGAAGCAGGTTACCGCATCCGTCGGAAATCCTTGGTCTGATTGAAGATCTGATGGTGGTCTACCACGAAAACCGCAGTAACGTCTGTTCCCCGGAACATAAAGTGAGTAATCAGCCGCCTGTTTTCGAGCCTTCAATCACTTTGGCACACAACGACATGAGTTGCGGACCATCGATGGGCTTTGGAAAATAGTCATCGCAACCGAATTCAAGACAGCGTTCGCGTTCCCCGTCCATCGCATCAGCCGTCATGGCGATCACAGGCGTCTTGACCTCTCGGCGTCGCAGCTCCTCAACCGCTTCCCGTCCATTCATCACCGGCATCTGCATGTCCATCAGTATCAGATCAAACGGATTTCGGTCGGCAATCGCTCGTTCAACTGCGTCGACAGCCTGTTGGCCATCTTCTGCAATCTCTACGGAGGCTCCGCATCGCTCAAGAAAATACTTGCTGACACGCCACACGTCGCGTCGATCATCGACGACCAGCACGCGAGCATCCATATGAGGAAGCGGCTGAGTAGAATCTTCCTGTCGACTGGATTCGATATCAGCTTCAATCAGTGTCTCGCACTGTTGGTCGGTGGTCGGTAGAGACAACGTGAACCGACTGCCGACGCCTAATTCACTTTCGACCAAGATGCTGGCATGCATCGCTTCAGCCAGTCGTTTGCTGATCGCGAGACCAAGACCCGATCCACCTGATTTTCGTGATGATTCTGACTGCGTGAATGCTTCGAATATGTGCGAAATGTCTTCTTCGCTGATTCCAATGCCTGTATCACGCACATGAATATTCAACCTGCGTTCTTCGTCGTCGGTCAATTCGGTTTCGACGGTCACGCTGCCTTCGTCGGTAAACTTGAGTGCGTTTGAGATCAGGTTGACCAGAATCTGGCGGATTCGCAGACGATCAGCAGTGATTTTGGTCGGTATTGCTGACGTGAAATTGAAAGACAGTGGCACCCCCTCGCTGCTTGCTCGCACGTCCATCAGAGAGCGAACGTCGCGAAGAACATCCAGCAGATTGATTTCATCACCGACAATTTCAAGTTTGTCAGCTTCAATTTTTGACAGGTCCAGTAGATCGTTAAGCAATGAAAGCAGGTACTGACTGTTCCGTTTGATCGTTTGCACTCGCTCTTTCGAGATCGGATCGTCCAGCTGATTATCCAGCATGTCAGCAAACCCGATCACGGATGTCATCGGGGTTCGCAGCTCATGGCTGATGTTGGCAAGGAAGCGGCTTTTGGCGGCGTTGGCCTGTTTGGCCGTTTTCTCACTGTCCTTCAGGCGGGCCGCCAGCTTGGCATACCTTTCATTTGTCTCCTGTAACTGGTTTTGTATTTCTCGCTGCGACGTGACGTCGGACTGGACTCCGACAAAGTTGACGAGGCGACCATGATCGTCATGGACGGGTGTAATCTGCAGATCATTCCAGAAAAGTGTTCCGTCATGGCGGTAGTTCTGAATGGTGACTCGGCACGGTTGTTCGTTTTCGACCGCTGCGCGAATCGTTTCAATCTCAGATTGATCGTGAGCGTCTCCCTGAAGGAGTCGACAGTTTCGACCGAGGACTTCGTGCTCCGCGAATCCGGTCAGTTTCAGAAAGCCGGGATTCGCGTAGATAATCGGGTTGTCGTCTTGTGACGGGTCAGTAATGCAAACGCCGTTCATCGTGGCTCGAATTGCCAGATGGTGCAGACGCATCATTTTATTTCTTTCGACCCGATTCGTGATGTCACGAACGTTGGCAAACAGGAAGCTCTGACCGCGAAGTTCAACACCGTTGATCGTTACTTCGACTGGAAAAATGGAACCATCCTTACGCCGATGTTCCGTTTCGATGGAAGCGATTTGATTTTCAATTGCTTCTTCGAAAACCTCACGAAATCGCCGTTTGTCGTACAGTGGATCGATGTCCATTACGGACATGTTCATCAATTCGTCGCGTGTGTAGCCCAGCGAACTGCAGAAGACCGGATTCGCGTAGCAGATGTCGCCATTGAAATCTGCCAGCACCATCCCGTCAGCGGCAGATTCCACCATGAACTTGAACTGTTCCAGATTACCCTGGGTTCTGTAAAGCGCGCTGATATCAATCAGCGTCATGACCACGCCTTTGATTTTGTCTTTGTCGCTTCGATAGGGCATCATCCGCAGGATGAACGGCAGGTCGTTTCGGTCGAATACGCGAAGCTCTTTTTCGCGTTGATGTTCCAACACTTCTCGCAAGTCATCTGCAAGTGAATCGTGTTTGAGATTGTGAGTGAACACCTCGATAGATCGACCAATGTCATGAGAGATCAGATGGAACATCCTTGCGATCTCTGGAGTGAAACGACGGATGTACAGATCGCTGTCGAGAAAAATCACACCCACGCGAGTTGTGGCCAGCAGATTGTCCATGTCGTCGTTGGCACGGTTGATCTCTTCGATACGCCGCTGGTTCTCCGTATTGACGGTGTACAACTCTTCGTTGACCGAATGCAATTCTTCGTTGGTGCTTTGTAGTTCTTCGTTGCTGGCGACAAGCTCCTCGTTCGTCGCCTGAAGTTCTTCATTGGTGGTCTCCATTTCTTCGACGGTTGCCTGAAGATTCTCTTGCGAATAGCGGAGTTCGGATTCCAGCGAAGCAACTCTCTGTTGAGTGATCGCAGACATGTCGACATTCTCGGGCGGCGATAGGGTTTCGATCGGAGTCTCAGCGCTTTCGATCTCCACGAGCAAACTCGACGGTTGCGAATCGTCATCGTGAATCGGCTCGACCGTCAGTGTGATATTCTCGCGACCTTGATCAGTCGCGATGCTCAAGCCTGTGTATTTGACGATGTCATTCTTCCGCAATGCGTGTTGCACAGCCCCCGTTAATGCTGTTCTCAAAGAATCGTGGATCAGCTCGGTCAGCTTGAGGCTTGGGCGTCCTGCTTTCATGTTCAGGAAACGTTCGGCTCCACCGAATGTATGCAGCATCTCGTAGTTTTCGTTGATCAGAAATGAGGGCGGCATCTTGCGATCCAGCAGCCGATCGTAGGTGCGCAGCAGATCATGTTCAGTCTTGCGTGATTCTCGCGTTGGAGGGGCATCCGAGCGACCGGATTCTTTTTCTGATGGAGATCCAATCGGTAAATTGTGTGTGACGGGTAGACGGATATCCCGACGTTTGGAGTAGATACGCCAACGCTTGTCGATTTCGGTAAACTCATCTTTGATTTCGCCGGGAGACTCGCTGGGACCCAAAAAGAGTATCCCTGATGCCTTTAGCGCAAAATGAAACATCGATATCGCTTTCTTTTGCGCGACCGGCCGCAGATAGATAAGAAGGTTGCGACAGGACACCATATCCATCTGAGTAAATGGGGCGTCGCGAATGACGTTGTGAGGTGCAAAGACCACAAGTCGTCGCAGCTCTTTTGAAACGTGATATCCATCGCGTCGCTCGCTGAAATATTGGTGCCTTCGTTTCTTGTCCATCTCGTTGAGCGTTTCTTCCGAGAAAACACCTCGCGCTGCGGCGTGCAGCGAGACGTGGTGAGCGTCGGTTGCGAAGATCTTGATTTCGCGACGCTCCCTTCGCCTTCGCAGTGCTTCATCGAACAGAATGGCAAGCGAATACGCTTCCTCGCCGGTGGCGCAGCCGGCAGCCCAAACTCGGATGGGGGCGTCTCGTTTCAATCGGTCAAGCAGTTTCGGAATCGCATGTTTTTCGAGGAACTGAAAGGCTTCCGGATTCCGGAAAAAACGAGTCACTCCAATGAGCAGGTCTTTGTACAGGTCATTCAGTTCAGCCGGATCCTCTTCCAGTCGACTGAGATATTGTTGAACGTTGTCAAGGTGCAGCAGGCTGATACGACGCTGAATACGCCGACTTACCGTGGTTGCCTTGTAATAAGAAAAGTCCAGATCATGCTGTGTGTTGAGCAGTTGGAAAACACGATCAACGCCCTCATTGGTGTGAGCCAGTAATTCGTCGGTCGCCATGGCTTCAGGAGTTAAGCCTTCTTTGACGTACCTCACGATCGCCTCTGCGATTCCCTGTGGTGGTAGGACGAGATCAACGCATCCGGTTGATTGAGCGTTCATCGGCATCCCATCAAACTTTGCTGATGAGACATCCTGCGCCAAAACAAGACCTCCCGCGTCATGGATGTCTCGGATTCCTCGTGACCCGTCGCTGCCGGTTCCGGAGAGAACCACTCCGGCTGCGTACCGCCCGATGTCGCTGGCAAGTGATCGGAAAAATTGATCGATGGGATGAGACAGGCTTCCCTCTTTCCCTTTGTCGGTCAGCAACAGCTTGCCGCCAGAGATAATCATATCGACTTTTGGAGGTATCAGGTAAATAGAATTGGGAGCGACCTGCATCCCGTTCTCGACCCGATAAATGGCCATCGAGGTATGGCGAGCCAGAAGCTGTTCCATGTGACTTTTGAAGTCGGGCGACAAATGTTGAACGACGACAAAAGCGATCCCACTGTCGGATGGCAAGGCAGCGAACAACTTCTCCAGAGCGTCCAGCCCGCCCGCGGATGCTCCAACGCCCACGATGTGAAATTCGTTGTATTCCTCGCCGCCACTGCCGCTTTGATCACTGGCGACGCACGACGCTGTTTCCGCCTCCGACGACTCGAAATTTACGGACGGCGGTGGATTCTTTGGATTCGGATTTTCAGTCATGAATATCGTTCAGGCAGCGGCTGCATGGAAAGAAGATATATCAATCGTCGATTGTAGAAGTTCGACGACCGTACCGACAGCTAGCTGTGCTCGCAAATATTCACAGGACGGTGAATCGCCTCTCGGCCATTCAGACAAATTGCTGCAAAGTCGATTCGCTATTTGGGCGTCGGTGCGAAATCGACCGTTGTGGAAGCCGGGCTGCCAGCATCAAGTTCACCCCGGAGAATCCTGATACTCTCGGGTGCGGAGAACCCCAATCTGACAGTTGAACCGTTTACATTCAAAACTTCGACGGTAATTCCCAGCTCGGGGAAGGTTACCTGATCCTTCAGGCGGCGGGAAAGCACCAACATGGCTCACTCCTTGGATGCGAATGGAAGATGCCGCGACACTACGTCAGCGGTCGAGTGGTCTGTAGCACCCAGTTAGCAAAAATCGAGCCATAAACCTCGAAAATTTAAAATCGGATTTTAGGTGTGAGTGGTCGGTATGTTTCTGCACGATCGTGATCGCTTGATTGGGATTGTTCGGGTGCCTCGACCTTGAATCATGCGGCTAATCGGTGTGCAACCGAGCATCAGGTGTCTTCGAAGTGCAATTTTTTCACTTTTCTTTGCAACAAATCGTCGCCCGCTGCGACTGTCCTCTCAAAGCCTTCGATTTGTTTGGCAAACGGCCATGATCGGGGCTTCGGCCGCGTTTTGAGGAGACCATTTACGATGTTGCGATTATTAAAGTGTGGGGCCGGGGCGGTTTTGGCCGTGTGCCTGACCGGATTTTTGATCTTTGGTTCTGACTTGACCAGCATGATTTCCACCACGGCGAAGTCAGTTCAGAAGAAAGTCAAGCAACGTGTACCGTTGGAATTTGAACTGCAGCGAGCCAAGGAGAAAATCGGCGAGATTCTTCCGGATTTGCAGTCACAGGTTCGCATGATTGCCGAAGAAGAAGTCGCTGTAGCGAAGTTGGAAAAGGAAGTTCATGCTGGCCAGACGCGGCTTGAATCTCTGGAGTCGAAGCTGACATTGCTGCGTGAGAAGATGAGAACAACCCAGGCGTCTTACGCGGTTGAGCAGATTGATTTGAACCGGCAGCAGATGACTGAGCACTTCCAGGCTCGATTTAACCACTTCAAGCAGTCTCGTTTGTCTCTGGATGCCAAGCAGAAGTTGCTTGAGAAACGCAAGGAAGGGCTCTCTGCCGCAGTTACGATGTTGGATCAAATGCGATGCCGTCAGTCAGAGTTGAAGCTGAAGGTGGAGGCATTGGCCGCTCAGCATCGCTTGATCAAAGCCAGTCAGATCGAGTCGGGGACTCTGGTGGATGGCAGCCAGCTTTCACAGGCCGATCAATTGCTGGACCAGATTGAAACTCGGCTGCAGGTGGCTCAGCGAGTAATGGATTATCAGGATGATGGGCTTGAGGCTTCAAATTTGGAAGTTGCCGTCGACGAGCGGGATGTCCTGTCGGAATTCGACGCGTACTTCGACGACGGAATGAATGCCTCGGTTGCAAGGATCGATGCGGCGGAGGCTCATTGAGAGTCAGGTGAGGCTGAAGCGAAGGCGTTTTCCATGTCCTTTGGGCTAAACGCGTGTTTCTGGTCTTGCGGTTTTATTGAACAAAATCGCAAGACTCTCGCTTCGTGTACGAACCGTTTGTGTTCTCGTTTCCTTCCGTGCGAAAGAGCCGTTTCTGTGTTCAATCTTGACTTAAAACGAGCTGAAACCGCCCTGAATTCAGGCAGGTTGGAGGAGGCTTGTCGGATTCTCAAGTCTTCGACGGCGACTCGGCACGCCAACGGTCAGAAGATGATTGACCGGTTGGTCGGTGCCCTGGTGGATCGAAGCGAGAAGAATTTTGAACAGGAGAATTTCGCTCAGGCCAGACGTGACGCCGAATTGGCTGCCAAGCTGGGTGGCAGGCAACTGAGGGTGACTCGTATGTTGATGCAAGTCGATGCGAAAGAACGGTCGATCGCTCGTCACGCGTCAAGTCAGCACGAGCAGCGAATTTCAGAGGAAGTCTCTCGGCTGGTTGCGACGGGGCAGCACGAGGAAGCTATCTCAAGGTTCCGGAAACTTCAGCGTGACGGCTGGATGGCTGACCAATTCAAACAACTGATCGAACCTTCGGTTACAAAATTGACCGAGCGAGCGAATGAAGATCTCGTATCGGGCCTGCTGGATCGCTGCGAGACGACCTTGAGATTGTTGAACGAGGCTGGAATCGACGGATCCGTTCAACAAGAAGTGAAGGTTCAGCTGAACCGATGCTATAATGTGCGTCGAGCGGTTGAGGAGTCCGACTACGTTGACGCAAATCGACATTTGAAGTTGTTGGCTCGGAAACTTCCTGAAGCAACGTGGATCAGCGACATGCTTGATTCGGTGCAAGTGTGCCTGGATCGGGTCGAATGCGTTAAAGCCGGGCCATTTGGTCTGCTCGGTCAGGCAAGCTTTTTGCCGCCAGAACAGCGAATGCCGTCCGCACTTGGAAATTGGAACAAGCGTCGTCGTATGAACAGACATGGCGGGGAATACGATCGTTCGAATGAGGCTGGGCCGTCTGCGGTTCGGTCGATTTTGCAAGTCGATCAGTTGGGTAGTCTGTTGCTGGTTCAGGGAGATATTTGCTCAGTCGGTGCGGCGACGGCATCCCGATGTGATGTGACCTTGCAGACGGAAGGCTCGAAAGATCGCATCTTGATTTGCAGGGACGGCGAAGATTACTTCGCGACCAGCCAGCAACCGTTCTTTGTGAATGATCTTCTGGCAAGTCGGCATTTGCTGGAGCACAGTGATTCGATTCATATTGGGAAACGCGGCCGGCTGAAATATTCGCGGCCGGTTGCTGCCAGCAGCACGGCGGTTTTGCAGATCACCGGTAGCAAAATGAAACGACGCGACATCAGGGCAATCGTTTTGGTTGATGATGTCGTGGTGTTTGGACAAAATCGCGGCCATTTTCGTATGTCAGGATTCGATTCACCGATCATGCTCAGGGCGATGCCTGACACGAACGATGGGTTTCTGATTCACCAACAGGGCGAGACGCTTCACCAGCCGTTTCCTGTGGATTCGGCTTTGCAGATCCATGACTGCCAATTCTCGCTTTCCTCAACTCAAACGACCGGGAGCATCAGCTGATGGTGGGGTTTCGATACAACAAAGGTGATCGGCCGCTTGATGGTTACTCTATTGAGTACGGCCTGGGGCGAGGAGGATTTGGAGAAGTCTATTTTGCAGTCAGTGATTCCGGACGAGAGGTGGCGCTCAAGGCGGTGCAGAATTATGAAGAGATCGAACTGCGGGGAATCAGCCATTGCATGAACCTCAAGTCACCGCATCTGGTGACGATTTTTGATGTGCGACACGACGGTCAGGGAACTCCGTGGGTGATCATGGAGTACGTTTCGGGGCCGTCATTGCGTGAGATGCTGAACGAACCCGAGGCCCAAGGCGGGATTGGCGAAGATCAGGCCATGTACTTCACGCGTGAACTGATCAAGGGTATCCGTTACTTGCATGACGCAGGAGTCGTGCACCGTGACTTGAAGCCCCACAACATATTTTTTGAAGACGGTGCCGTAAAGATTGGTGACTACAGTCTGAGCAAAGCGATCAGTCACACGCATCAAACAGGTCACACGACCACCGTTGGCAGTGTTCACTACATGGCTCCAGAGATCGGTGAAGGTCGATACGACAAAGCGGTCGACATTTATGCCTTGGGAGTCATCTTGTTCGAGATGCTGACCGGTCAGCCTCCGTATGTGGGGGAAAGCATGGGGGAAGTGTTGATCAAGCATATTTCTCAGACCCCTGACCTCGACGGGCTGAACGAACCATTCGCTCGGACGATCAGGAAAGCAATGGCTCGTAATCCGGAAGATCGATTTCAATCGGTTGACGAGATGCTGCTTTCGCTCTCACCAGATGACCATTCCAGTTACCTGCCTCCACCCGCATCGCTTTCCATGATTGGAAATCGCATGGCAGAAAAAAGAGAGCGGCAAACGGTGCCCGAGGCGATCATCCTGGAGGATGAGTTTGACACCGCGATTCCTGTCGTCTCGCTGGTTGATACCAAAAAAGAAACAGATTCTCAGCCGTTCGAGCGTCCAGGAATTCCAAAACTGACCGACGAGGTGAGAACGCGTTTGAATCAAGCCGGGATCTGGTGGCTGCGACCGAAGACGAAGCTGACGGGTACCGATTCCGTAGGCTTTGGGCGAAGAGCATTCAGTGCTTGGTTGGTCTGTGCTGTGATCGTCGTGCTTGTTTCAGACGCGACACACATTGTGCCAAACGGAGTCGCTTTTCTGATCGCGACGCTGCCTTTGATCGGTATGTTTTTGACGTGGTCGTTTTTGCAGTGGTTACCACGGAGCTCCAAATTCCGCTGGTCCATCGTAAGTCGCATCCTGTCAACCGGAATTCTGGTGTTGGTAGCTGCCCTGTATGGAGGTGTTGTCTCAGAGTTTATCAACCTGCGATTCGATGAAGATTGGCTGACCGGAATTGCGTTCATGGGGTTGCTGGTGGAGTGGCGGTGTTTTATCTCCGTCGAACGTTATCCTCGCGTTGGAACGCTAAGGACTCTGTTCGCCACGACCGTATTTTTTGTGCTGGCGTCGCTGACCTCGCGTCTTGAGCAGGAAACGATTGCCGCTTCGGCCATGATCTGTGCCGTGGTGGTATCGATTCAGTTGTTCGCGCCGCAATACCAGGATCTGGATAACGTTCCGGATAACGCCAAACCTCGAATGACCCGGGACAACAAGCAGCCTTGGACAAACTGGCTGACAAGAGCCGAAACTTCACCCGAGTCAGACATGAAGGAGAACGTCCATGTATAGTCGAATCCTGCTTCTTCCTCGCATGCTGCTCGCTCTTGCTGTGATCGGGTTGGTCGTGTTTTTGATTCTGAGATTCGCGGCGAGATTGCGTAACCAACGAAACGATGCTCGATTGAATGAATCACGTTTGAGGCGTAACGGTTGGCTGTTTCCGGCGTTGGTTTTGATTTTGTTTGCGATGGCTTTGTCAGTCATGATTCGAATCGATCGTTCACATGCTCCAGCACAGTTTCACACTGTTGCAAATATGTCGAAACCTGCATCTCGGTTTTTGATGCGCGAAAACAAGTTTGACGAATGGGTGTCAGTGGGAGCGAAATCCGTTTCGACTCAAACCGTTCATCCGGTGGTTGGTTCGCAGTCCATCAAAACGGATGGGCCAGAGACCTCGGCGTGGGATGAGGAGATTGCTCCTGTCGCCAACGTTTATCCGGGGATTGCCGAATGTGGAAAGCCTCTGGCATGGAAACTTGCAGGGCATTTGGAACGAGAGAACGAAGACAGTAAAGCGACCCCGGGGATAGAATCGGACGCTCCAGAAAAATATCGAATCGCATTGAAAAACAGTGGGTTGGATCAACCCGACTTCCTCAATTTCCTGATCGAATTCCGCAAGGAGTTCACCACGGCTTTTCCCGGCAGCTATGTCGACAATATGACGGCCGGTTCGTATCCAACGCCCAAAGATCCGGAGAAAGAGAAACAACTCCAGCGTTTGTACGTGACCGTTTACCATTCCAGCGATGGGGTGGGGGGCTTCGCGAAATGGGACGATCGAAGATCGAACCAGGTTCGTGAGCGAAGCGGTCAGATTGTCTGCCAGTTGAAACGCACCGGTCGATTGGGACAGGTGGAATTCGCTTGCGACTTTATCGAGAAACCATGGGTTACCGATGCGGAAAAGTTCGTGTCACGCTATCCGAAACGAAAGTTCATTGTCGGATTCTCTCCGCGCCTTGCCGCCAGCCAACAAGAAGCGAGAGTTTCCGCTCGCCAGAACGCGAACGTGCGGCTTGCTGGGGCAGCCAACAAAGTTTTTCGAGTCGGCTACGATATGGAAAGGAACGTGATCGACCGATTTGTTCAGAAGCTGACCATGCCCTATGGTAGCGTCTGGCGCGAAGCAATTCTGATTGATCATGGGTTGCCTGATACATCGTTTCAACCGGTCGATGGAAATCGTGATGTGGCATCAACAATCGCAGGTCCGAGACAGGTCGCAAAATCTATTGCGGCGTCAGAATCCAGATCAAGATCGATTTCGAACATCGGCTCAAACCCTGAGTCCATGATTGCCGGATTGATGTTCCTGACGGTTCTGATGGGATGGATTTCCAATTGGATGACGCAAGGCTATTATCGCGGTCCTGTTTGGACGGTGGCGGGAACTGTGTTCAGCATTGGATTCCTGTTTCTGATTTTTGTCGTGTTGATGAATTTTGCGTGAACTGAACGAACGTGTATCGGAAGCCGATCGGCACTTGCTGCAACTGGTGGCAGCGGGTGACGAAAACGGATGGCGTACGCTGGTTTCCCGATTTCAGCAGCGGCTGATCGCTTTCAGTCGGCAGAAGCTGAACTCGGCGGATCGATCTTCTGTTGCGGAAGACCTGGTTCAGGAAACATTTGTTTCGTTTTTGAAAGCGATTCAAACCTTTCGCGGTGAATGCTCTCTTGAAACCTTCCTGTTTCGAATTCTGCGATTTCGCCTGAACGACCATTTTCGAAAAACGGGAGCTGCCTCGTGGGTCCCGGGATGCGAGGTTGCAAATCTTCAAGTCATTGCCAGCGATCTTTCCGTCAGCCAGCACGCTTTGAGGCGGGAACAGGTTCAGATCGTTGAATATCGACTGAGCAACGCGATCTTTGCACTTACGAATGAGTTAAAAGAGCAATCGAAATTTCGAGATCTGAAAATTGCCGAAGGGCTGTTTTTTGCGACCTTGCGAAACCAACAGTTAGCGGAACTGATGGATGTCAAAGAGAACGAAATCGCCGTCACTAAACACCGACTTCTCAAACGCCTGCGATCTTCGCTGATTGATGTGTTTGATCGCGAAGGTGACGGCGACGATTTGGAGTCTACATTTTTTCCCAGCCTGAATCAGGTTTGGGAGAACCAGCGTCCCAGTTGTCCCAAGCGAACGACTCTGGGAAAATTTTCGTTGGAACTTCTGCCTGACGATTGGACAGACTTTGTCCACTTTCATGTGAATTTGCTGGGCTGTAGCTACTGTCGCGCAAATCTTGAAGAGCTGGAAGATGAATCTGGGACGACGGAGTCGAGGCAGTTCAGCCAGCAGCTGTTTCAATCGACAATTGGATTTTTGCAACGCCCGGATTAAGCCGTTTGGTTTTGGGACTGATGAACTTTACGTGCCCAAAGCATTACGCCATTTTCGTGGCGTGCCATCAATCAAACGGCAAAGTGCTCGTTGTCCGGTGTGATAAAGTGGCATCCGTATCGGTAGTAAAAACCGACTTCTTTCTTGTAAACGATTCGAGCAATGGCGGTGAGTGGCTTGCCTTTTGCGGGGCTCATTCGCACCAAGGCAAACTTTCGGCCAATGGGATCGAGAGTCACGAACCCGACACCAAGCGGTGACAAGTCACGCGTCATACCTTCGTGAGAGCTACCAATCGGGTCGAAATTGTCATCCAGCAAATCGATCTGAATTGGCATCGTCACATGAATTCGGGGAGCCTCACGACGTTCGGGGTGCCGAGGGCTCGGTCGGTCGAGCATGTAGATCGTTTCGATTTCCTTGAAGAACTCTTCCGTGCTCAGCGAGGCACTTGGCAAGTTGGTCTGCGTAAATTGTTCCACAGTTATTTCCTACAATTGACTTTGCTTGGACCGGGGGCGTTCCGCACGGCAAAGGTAGGTTGCAATTGAAAGGCTGCAATCGGATTCCAGTGACGAATCAGGCTCTGGCAGTTGGGTTGTGACGTTAAGACCGATTGTTCTGATGAAACGTTTTTGATCTGCACACGAACTCAAATGAATCGTGAAATCGTAATCAGTGGACCACGTTCGTTTCGGACTGGTTTTATCGTCTAACGCACGTAGATTGCCCAGCCATCGGAAGCCGTTCCTTGCTCGATCGCGGCGTGGTTGTGCATGAAACGCCACGCGTCGACACTGCCAAGCCGATTGCGAGGTCCGAGGTATTCGATAATTTGATACGATTCGGGCTTCTGCTGCCAATTGCTGGGGCAGAAGTCGTCATTTGGCTTGACCAGAAACGCGTGGTAACTGGTTTGCGTTCGTTTTCGAATGGCTGTCATGAATCGTTCTCCTTGAGACGGCATCAAACAACTGGCTGCCATGCTGACGTGCACTCGTCTCCTTGAGTCAGGCGTTGTTCCCAATGTCATCAACAGTATCGCGGGACGCCTGACACATCTGGTCAATTCTGGAAAATGCACCGTTTCGACGCAGGAAATAGGCAGTTTTCGCAAGGTAATCGTCGACTGAAAACCAAAGCTGGACACCCTGCGCGTATCGATTCAAATTGCCACACAGGCAAAGCTGTAGGCAAAGAGCTTATGCCGTCCAAGACAAATCGCGGTGGTTCGAAAGCGTTAGATAATTCTTGGCGGAAGCCCTTGCAACTGTTGAAGTAGATCATCAACATCAAACTGGTCTTCCGCTTCGACAGCAAAGCCTTCGGCAAAAACCACCAGCGAGTTTCCCCGTACCTTTACCTCGCGATCGGTGGGCTCGATGCCAAGGAATGGGCCAACATGCTTCATTTCAACAGTCCAGAAGCTTGAAACGATCTGCGATTGGCTCTGAATTCTGTCAATCGTGAACTTGATGGGATTGAACGCGTCCAGAAAAGTTCGTGCTCGCTGCTCCAACACGTCTCTGCCAATTCGAGTTGTTCCTTCGCCAGTGAAACGGATGCTGTCGCAGGCGAACTTAACAATATTTTCTGGCTGGCGTTCTTCGTAGATGATTCGGTAGTAGTCTCGCACATTCTGGATATAAGGACACGGTTCTTCCTTGTTTTCGCTTAAAGGGGCATCGGGTTGAACAAGAAAGTCCTCCAGTTCCCAACTCTCGTTGCCCAGTTGCTGATGGTAGCAAGTTAGAACATCACGCAACGTCTGAGGTCGAACGCCAGCACCCGATTCCAATTTTCGAATCAGTCTTTCGCTGTAGCCCGAACGTCGGGCCGAGTCCTGTTGCGTCCAGCCCAGTGACTTGCGAAGAAAAAACAGTTTCTCTGAGTCAGCGTTTACCGAATGAAGCTTGGGCGGTGATAGATTCATGGGTCCAGAAAAAAGCCAGGTGAGGTTGTTGTAATGAACTGAAAACGGAACTCGGCGTTGCGGCTCAATAACGCACTGCAACGGTTTGAGGATATTCTAGTGACTAACCCGGATATTTCATCTGGGATGCAGGCCGTAACACACAAACCATTGCCATGCCGGAACTCCGGTCTCGGTATTGATTACTTTCAAATCGACAGACTGTTTTTGAAAACTCTCAGGTTTGCAACGTTACGGTAGTGTTTTCGAGGCCTTGTTGCCGGACTGCGAAAGATCTGGGCTAAGTGCATTATGTCCAAGGCTGGATCTTTGTTCTGTGATACGAATTACGGTCGGGTGTTGCCGGAGTCTTCTCAGCTCGAAAATCAGCGCTGGCTCACTTACCAAAACCAAACCAGATTTTCACGAACGGTGAAACTCACAAATTTGATTGCTCTTATTTGAAAGTCAGTCGTTAAACGAGTCTGAAGTTTTACAGCAAACTGACTGCGTCATGCTGGCGGTGCACCATTTGCGAATAGGTCTCGCCGGCGGAGAGCAATTCTTCGTGAGTGCCCGTTTCCACGATCTGACCCTCGTCCATGACAACAATGATGTCGGCGTGCGTGATCGTTGAAAGCCGATGAGCAATCACAAAAGTCGTACGATCTTTCAGCAACGTCGTCATCGATTGATGAATCAGTTGCTCACTTTCGGTATCCAGATTGCTGGTCGCCTCGTCCAAAATCAAGATCTGCGGATCAGCCAGCAATGCTCGGGCGATGGAAAGACGTTGCCTTTGCCCACCTGAAAGCTTCACGCCAAGTTCACCAATGATCGAATCGTATTGTTCGGGCAGCTCCGAGATAAACTCGTCTGCGTTAGCTTGCCGGGCGGCCTCGACAACCTGTTCGAGCGTCGCATTTCGACTTCCGTAAGCGATATTTTCGAACACGGTGCCATCGAACAGAAAAACGTCCTGCTGAACGATCCCAATCAACCGCCGGAACGAATCCAGTTGATAGTCGCGAAGATCAATTCCGTTCAAGCTGATCTGCCCCTTGGTCGGATCATAAAATCGAGCGACCAGGTCCGTGATGGTTGTCTTGCCTGCTCCGCTTCTTCCCACCAACGCGACGGTGCTACCGGCTGGAACGTGCAAGCTGAAGTCGCGGATGACATATCGATCATTATCGTCTTGATCTTGCTTGTCATCCTTCACCCTCGATTGATTGCTTTGTTGAGAATTCGTTTCAGATTCTTCATGCGATTCAGACTCTTTCTTGTATGAGAACCAGACGCCGTCAAAGGAGATGCTTTCCACTTGCGGATCCGCTTCGATCGCGTTGGAGCGGTCGGGCTTGTCGACGGGCGAGCCGAGCACTTCGAACACCCGCTCCATCGACGCGAGGGAACGCTGCAGTTCGGTCATCGATTCGACAATTTGCCAGACAGGTTGCAGCAGCAACAGCGTATAAAACTGAAACGCGGAAATGTCGCCAATGGTGGTACGCAATGCTTCGGGCGTTCCGTTAATTTGGTCGTTCAGGTACCAATAGCCGCCCGCCCACGTGATCACGACCCCGATTAATGCCATCAGGAATCCCCACGTGCTCCAGAGAATGATTTCACGCCGCGCGGCAAACATTCGCATCCGAGTCACGTGATGGTGGCTGACGGTGAACTCCTGAAACTCTCGCGACTCGCCCGCGAACGAACGGACCGCTCGAATCCCTTGAAACGCTTCGCCGACTCGACCATCGACCTTGGATACAGCTTTTCGGATGGTGCGATAGATTGGCCGAATGCGTCGCACCGCGATCATGCTGAGCAGAATGATGGGCGGCAGAATGCCCAATGCGGTAAGAGCAAGTTTCCAGTTGAGGAAAAACAGAATTCCCATCGCCATCAATAGTCGAAGTGCAGCGACTCCGGGGGAAACGACGGCCATTTGCAGCAGTCCGGTCGTTTTGTTGATGTCGTCCGTCAGCCGGGAGATCACGCCGCCGACTTTCATTTCGGAAAGCTTTTCCAGTGGCAGTTTCATCAGCCTCTCGAACAAGGCACGCCTGAGTGTCAGGACGACGCGAACATCCAGCAGGCGTTGATTCCACGCTCGAGTCACACCTGCGATGCGGGTCAATACAATCACGGCCAGGAACATTGCGCCGACCTGATTCAGTCGCCAGAATTTTTCGCCGGCCGTCAGGTCACCCAACAAAACCTGGTCGATGATGTAGCGAGCGAACAACGGCTGGCAAAGCTCCAGTCCCGCCACCACGATCGCCAGGGAGGCGAGCAGCAAGACCATCCGCCAGTGCGGCCACAGACGAGCGATATACAGTTTCAGATAACCGCGACGCTTCCGCTTTGACTCGGAATTCCCCTTGTCGCGATCCTGCGAATCGGGCTCGTCTTCGCCTTGGAAACGGTCTTTGAACCGCTGAACAAACTGCTGAAAACGCTCTCGCGAGGTTTTGGCGGCTGGGCCGAGGGGCTTATTTTCGTCTGAACGAGCACTCGAATGATTCTGCATGCACCCAGATTAACAAGTTTCCAGCTGACTTGCTCTGCGGCAACGGATCGCACTTCCCGGCTTGCTGCACCACGGCGTAAACCACCTTGGCAATCGAGGCAGCCGCGGGCCTCTGGCGTTGCACCGATCAACACGCCGTTATCCGTAGAATCAAAGGCGTTCCCCAGCACCCTGGGAAGAGTTCAGAACCTGTTCGACGCTTCTACCACGTGTTCCAGTTGTAGGCGTTGCCTCGAATTCCAATATCGCCGCTTGGGATTCCAATGTGGTAAAAATGGCTCTGATGAAAACCTCCGATGTAGCGGAAGTTATTTTCAACCGGATCTCTTTTGGATGGCGGAACCGGACCGTCGAGGATTCGCGATACGACCGGGTTGCGGTAGGCTGGATACATGCTTGTATCGAACTTCTTGGCCAGATTGCGATGGTAAGCGTCCATCGATGGAGCCGAACTGGGCCTGGAGGATACCGAAGGTGCCAATCGCTTGAGCAGTCGAGGCCGTTGTGCCTCGCAGTTCGATACCGTGCAAGTTACCAAAGCGAACGTTGCGACCGTGAGAAGACGAAAGATGAAACGACGTGACATGGAGCTTCCCGAATGAATAAAGGATCCTCTATTCAAAATCGGTTACCACCGTTGGTCTGTCGAGTCGAACTGATTCAGGCACGCTAACGCTGCTGTTAGCGATAACTCGGACAAACAGTACGACTCTTCCGTGCTTGTGAGCCGTACCTTTGTCGACTCGGGCGATTATTCTCTGCCTTAGCCCTGAGAATTAAACTCAGCCGAAAGAACGTTACGGACATGAGTCAGCACCTGATCGCGAACGGCCTCAAAATCGTTGCTGTCGATGAAGGCCCCCGCAGCAGCTTTGTGCCCGCCGCCTCCAAACTCTTGGGCCACCACGTTGGCGTGCGATTCGCACCGACTACGGAAGCTCATCTTGTAACCGCCATTCACCTGGCCCACCATGATGACTGCGAAACGAGTTCCCTCGATTTCCAATGCCAGATTGATCAGGTCCTCGGTGTCGGTTGGCTGAGCCCCTGTTTTTTCGTAATCGTCGGGCAGAATGTAGGTATGTGCCAGTCGTCCATCGAGTTCGGTTTCGACACGCGCGAGGACGGTGCCTCGCAGGCGGACACGTCCAACGGTTTCTCGTTCGTACAAAGCACCGTAGATTTCAGGAGGTGATGCTCCGCCTTTGAGTAGCGCTGACGCGGCCTCGAACGTTGCCTCTTTGACGGAACCAAAACGGAACCAGCCTGTGTCGGTTGCCAGAGCCGCGAAGACCGGAGTGGAAATCTCGGGTGTCAGTTCGACGTCCAAGTGTTGGGCAGCTTCGACGACCATTCGACCGACCGCTTCGGCCGTGGTGTTTTTGAACAGCTCCGCATCGATATCATCTTCGCCTTGATGATGATCGAAGATGATTTTCTTGTAGGTGCTGTTGCGGATCACGTCGGCCATGTCGCCCAGCTGAATCCAGGCACTGGTGTCCAGAATCATGTGCAGATCCGCGTCGGCCAGATCTTCGGCTTGAATATCCTTGCCGATGCACATGATCTGATTTTTCGGATCGATAAACTTCAGATTGTCAGGGACTTCCTGTCCACAAACGATTCTGGTTTTCTTACCAAGCTTCTGAAGAATTCCTGCCATCCCAAGGCAACTACCCAATGCATCGCAGTCGGGCCGAATATGGCTGGTCAGGATAATGTTGTTCGCATTGTGGATGACTTCGCAGAAACGGGGCCAATCGACTTGCATGAGAATCTACTTTTTGGAGTGAAAGTTTGAGGGTGAGGCTTAACCACGGAAGTTACGTGCGACTTCCCGTGTCGATTCGACGTCAGTTTGAAGCTGAGATTGTAATTGCTCAGTCGATTCGAACGTGCGAATATCTCTCAGCCGACTGATAAAATCAACCTCGATCGCCTGCCCGTACAACGAACCGTCATAATCGAGCAGATGGGATTCCACTTTCAGCAGTTGGTCCCCGAAAGTTGGATTTGGCCCGATGTGAATCGC
>CAYXWX010000017.1:49412-53907 GCA_964468915.1 uncultured Pirellulaceae bacterium | reverse complement strand
TTTTAGCCCTCGACTGAGGTGGAATCAGTCGATAAGATGCGTGGCTCGAAAAACGAGATCGACTCGGCTTGATGCTGGTTTGATTCGTTTTCCGGCGGTCATGTTGTAGATTCCGGCACGCGATGACTGCCACTCCAAAGGGCGATTTGCCCGGCTGATTTCAGCCTCAACCATAAAAAAGACCGGATACGGAAGCAAAATGTACGCAATTATCGCTGACGGTGGACGTCAATACAAAGTTGAAGAAGGTCAGACACTGGAAATCGATTTCCGTGACGTAAACGAAGGTGATACGCTCACGTTTGATCGTGTTCTTGCTGTCGGATCGGATTCTGGTCTGAAATTGGGCAAACCCACCGTCGAAGGCGCTTCCGTTTCTGCCAAAGTTCTGGGTGAAACCAAGGGCGATAAAATTTACATTCAAAAATTCCGTCGTCGCAAAAACAGTAAACGACGTACGGGACATCGCCAGAAGTACGTGAAAGTTCAGATCGCATCGATCGCTTGACACTGGACCGTATTTAGCGGATCTGCGACTTATCGAGCCGGGTTGTCGAACAATACCCGGCTTTTTTTATGCGCCGGCGCAGTTCTGGTCGGTTAGATAAGATGCATTTTGGCTCAATTCGTGACGATTTGGGTGATTCTGTGAGTTTTGTGCTTACAAATTATGCTTCATAATGGCCAGTTCTACTCTTTAGGGCTTTGCAAGTCGCTTAAATCCGATTGAAATAGGTTCCTTTCCAGCACCTGCTCTTTTTTTAAGCAATTGCTGCTTACCACGCATGAATGCCACCATCAAACATAACGAGATACGCGGCCCGATTGACGGGTTGATTGGCGTCTCGGATGCGATGCAGGACGTTTATGAATTAACGCGCCTCGCAGCACGCAGTTCCGCATCTGTTTTGCTGTTAGGTGAAACCGGTACCGGGAAAGAGCTGATTGCTTCCGCCCTTCATCAACTAAGTGATCGAGCTAGTGGACCATTCGTTCGCGTTAATTGTGGAGCCCTAACTGAGAGTTTGCTCGACAGCGAGTTGTTTGGTCATGTGAAGGGTTCTTTCACTGACGCTATCCGTGATCGCACCGGAAGGTTTGAGGCTGCTCACGGTGGGACGATTTTCCTGGACGAGATCAATTCGACCTCAACGACGCTTCAGGTGAAGCTGTTGCGAGTTCTTCAAGAGCGTGAATTTGAGCGAGTGGGTGACACTCGATCGATTCAGGTCGACGTCAGAGTGGTTGCGGCCAGTAACTGCGATCTTTCCAAAGAAGTCGCTGAAGGTAACTTTCGTGAGGATCTATTCTGGCGATTGAACGTTTTACCAGTTTATCTACCACCGCTTCGCAGGCGGGGACAAGACATTGAGTTGTTGGTTCGTCATTTCCTTGAACTTTATTCTCAAGCAAATGGTCGGCAAATTGAAAGTATTCATCCTGATGCCTTGTCTGCGTTGCTTGCCTACTCATGGCCAGGGAACGTTCGAGAATTGCAGAATTATATTGAACGAGCCATCGTGTTATGCCAGGGCGATCAACTGGTACCTGAATTACTGCCAAACGCCGTGATTGGTGATTCCAAAGCTGCTCAAACAGCGGTGTTTCGACCGACTGATGACCAGTCTTTGATTCGTGAATTCGTTTACAGCCGGTTGAGCAAGGCGGAAGAAGCTGCTCAGGATCTTCACAAACAGATCGTTGAGCCGGTTGAAAAAGAACTGCTGCATCAGATACTTCAGAATTGTAATCAAACTCAGACAAAAGCCGCCTCTCGTCTGGGAATCAACCGGAACACTCTGTACAAGAAAATGGTTGAATACGGTCTGGCCAAGTCGAATGGCAAGTCGTCCAGTGATTCACCTTCCTGATCGGTTGCATCTGAGCTCCAACAGCTGACTTTTGTGAGCCCCGACTGGTATTCTATCCACTGTTGTTACCGCAGTTTGCTCTCAAAAAAACATGGACTGGCTATACAAGATCACGGTCACCTGCTTTGCGGCAAGCTATTCCGTGGCGTTGGTGCTGGAGATTTCGCGTGTCTTCTTTCAAGCGAGGTTCCGACAGGCGATTCGAATTGGTTTTGTAGCGGCTGGGCTGTTTGCTCACATCGTTTATCTGGTCATGCAGAACCGGCTGGAGTTTAAAGCCAGCGGAATCTGGATGGGAAGTTGGTTCGATTGGTGTCTTGCCGCGGCCTGGCTTCTTGCCGCCGCGTATCTTTGGATTGCTGTTCGCCAATCACAATCCGTAATCGGCGTTTTTCTGCTGCCGATGGTTCTTGCATTGATTCTGATCGGTTACCAATTTGATGATCAGGCGCGGTTTTCTGCTCATGAAGCGAGATCCGTCTGGAACATGGTCCACGGAGGTTCGTTGTTACTGGGAACGACAGTTGTCGTGCTTGGGTTTGTCTTTGGACTGGTTTATCTGTTTCAATCGCGGCGGCTAAAATCAAAATCGATTCCTTCACGACTTTTCCATTTACCCTCGCTGGAGTGGCTTCAACGCTGTTGTGAAAGGTCTTTGATCGTTTCCGTCGTGCTGCTGGGCATCGGGTTTATTTCGGGCGTTGCGATCAATCTGATCAACCGACCAGCCAGTGATGGTGTCGCGGAATCTGGCACCATTGCGTGGTCAGATCCCGTCATCTGGTCATCATTCGTCTTGTTCGGATGGTTATTGATTTCTCAGATCATCAATCTGGTTTACCAACCGGATCGGCAGGGAAGAAAAGTCGCCTACATCGTGGTGACGTGTGCTTTGTTTTTGATGTTGGAGCTGGGACTCGTATGGTGGACGGGGCATGCAACGACGGATCAGGTTTCTTGCCTTGCGCAGTCGCAGGTTGTGACCGACTTTCTGATTGGAGGTTCAACATGAATCTTCAGATCATTGGTTGCAGTCATCATCGGTCGAATGTGTCGATCAGAGAGCAGTTGGCGTTCACCGAGGCTCAAGTCAAACCGTTTCTAGAAAAGTTCTACCGACAGTTCCCTGACTCTGAAGCGGTGTTGCTGTCCACGTGCAATCGGACGGAGTTTTTCGCTGCGGGGCAAACCTCGGATTCCATTCCCAGCCAGCAGGAGATGGTTCGTTTTCTGGCGGGTGAACGTGGAATCAGCAACAACGACATTGAAGACGGTTTATATCGTCTTAACGATCGAGATGCGGTTCGTCATCTTTTCAGCGTGGCGGCAAGTCTGGACAGCATGGTCGTTGGCGAGACCCAGATTCTTGCTCAAGTGAAACGTGCTTACGAATTGGCAATCGAAAGTAACCGAGCGATTCCTCTTACACATCGTGCCTTCCAATCCGCGATTCAAGTGGCTCGTCGGGTTGCCAACGAAACGACGCTGCACTCAAACCGCGTCAGCGTTCCGAGTGTGGCCATCAACGTGCTGGCCAAACAGATTTTCGAACGCCTGGACAATAAGCGAATTCTGGTCATTGGCGCTGGCGAAATGGCCAGTGAGACTCTTACTTATTTGAAGGCGGAAGGTGGTAGTGATATCGTCGTTGTCAACCGAACACCTGAAAAAGCTGACGCGTTGGCAAATCGTTTCGATGGTCGTACCAAACCGTGGAATCAAATGCCTTCCGAAATTGCAATGGCGGATTTGATCATCAGCACAACGGGAGCCACCGAAGCGGTGATCGACATCCCTTTGTTTGATTTGATTGAACCTGACAGAAAACAGAAGCCACTGTTCATGTTGGACCTTGCAATGCCCAGAGATATTCATCCCGATGTTGGTGATCGACAGAACGTTTACCTGTACACGCTGGATGATCTTCAGAAAGTTTGCGACCGCAACCTTGAATCAAGGAAAAGTCAGTTCCCTAAAGCAATGAAAATTCTGGATCAGGAAACCGACCGATTTCTGTCTGAAATGAGAGGTCTTGCCAGCGACTCAACCATCGTTGCGCTGCGGGATCAGGCCAACCAGACGAAAGAGGCAGAATTGAAATGGCTGATGAATCGGATTGGTGATGATATCAGTGATGATCAACGAGCAATCATTGAACACGCGTTTCATCGGCTGGTGAACAAGATGTTGCACTCGCCGCTGAAATCTGTTCGAGACGATTCTGAAAAAGGATCCAATAGTCTGCTGGAGGCCGTCCGGCGCCTGTTCCAGCTGGGTGACTGATTGCGAATGCGAGAAAAGGGACCTTCGGAGCCAAAAAGACGGTCCCTGAGCTATTTGTTGAGCTGTGGTGGTCTGTTTTCGACGCTCGATTGGATCAATTGTCAATCGTCGTCGCCCCAGTCATCATCGTCATCGTCCCAATCATCGTCGTCGAGTTCATCATCGTCGACTTCCTCCCACTCGTCATCGAGTTCTTCGTCGTCAGCTGACTCATCATCTTCTTCGTCGTCGTCTGATTCCTCGTACTCATACTCGTACTCCTCGCCGTCTTCGTCGTCTTCCTCTGAGTCATCATCGACGTACTCGTACTCGTCGTCTTCATCTTCATCGACGTCATCTTC
>CAYXWX010000017.1:0-49312 GCA_964468915.1 uncultured Pirellulaceae bacterium | reverse complement strand
AGTCATCATCGACGTACTCGTACTCGTCGTCTTCATCTTCATCGACGTCATCTTCGTCTACATACTCGTCTTCATCTTCGTACTCGTCATCACCTTCTTCTTCGTCGTCTTCGACGTCATCATCTTCGTACTCATACTCGTACTCGTCATCCTCTTCGTCGTCGTCGACTTCGGCGAATATTGTGGGCACTCTTCGAGCACCGCCCAAATCGACAGCGTTTGCGCAAAAATCGATGGCCTCCAGACTCAAGTGCAGAAAGTCTGGTTCTACACTCGGATGCTGAATCGAAAGTCTGTCGTCGCTCTTTTGTTCCAGTATGAGGTTCACGATTGAATCTCCTTCGGATCGTTGTTCAACAAGGTTGTCTCGGAATGGCCAGTCGATGATTCAGTTTCTTGTTCTGTCGTTTCGAGTATCACGCGTGCGAGTGCTGGTTTTTCTTCTGGTAGTCCCTGACCACAAAGTTCAGCAGAATCAGGTAAATCACTCAGGCGGTTCAGTCCATAGCGAATCAGAAACTGCCTGGACGTAGCATACAAAAAAGGTCTTCCCAGTTCCTGACTGCGTCCTGCTATTTTCACAAGTCCTTTCTCAAGCAACTGCCTGAGCATTTCTCCACAACTAACCCCACGAATTGCTTCAATCTCTGCCTTGATAATTGGCTGTCGGTACGCGACCACCGTCAGTGTCTCAAGTGCCGGAGTCGACAGTCGTCCTGTTCCCGGTACATGATCAAGTCTGCGAATCCATCTTGAAAACTGCGGTCGAGTAAGCATCTGATAGCCGCCGGCCACACGTTTGATGTGAAACGCCTGTCCAAGTTGGTCGTAACGTGAATTCAATTCGCGAATCATGGTACGCGCCTGCGTGCCATCTTCAAGACCCGCCAACTGACTAATTTTTCGGCTGGCCAGCGGTTGCCGCGACAGAAACAAAACCGCTTCTACTCGTTTGGTTGCCTCAGCGGTATCCAGCACGATTTCCGGTTCAGATATTTGATCAGGATCCAGATTTCCTGACTGATTGGATTGATGAGTGTCATTCGACATGATGGTACTTCAACGAATCTTGGTTTCGGCACAACATCTGCCGATATTCATCCGCAATTTTTACTTCTTCAGCCAGCTATTTCCTATGAAAAACTGCAAATAGTCAGAATTTCCCGCTTCGTTTTCAACATGATTCATGGTCCGATTCTTCATGTCGGAATAAAAGTTTAACTTAATTTCGTATCATGCATTCATACCGTCTGACAAACCAAGCCAGATCCCCCGTTTCGTGAGCTTGCTTTTTTGCTATCGACCGGTCGGGCGGATTGGGTCAATTTCGACCAAAATGTTCCGATGAACTCGGAAAAACGATAAGGCGCCTCAATTTTTGAGCTCGCGATCATGAATCAAACGTCATATGAAGAGCTTGAGCGAGCGTATTTTGCCGAGCGTCCCATTCTTTTGTTGGCTGGACTGATTCTGCTTGCTGCAATTCCCATCGGCATGTTGATTCTACTGATGTACGGATCAGTCAGCGGAAGTGAGTTCAGTCCTGATGACTTTACACGACGGCACTTTACTTATCAGCGAATACCATGGCTTGATTGGACGATTTCCGGAATTGAATACACCGATGTCACCACCAAGCTGGAACAAACGCTTAAAACCGAAGGATTAATCGACTCAAAGAAGCCCGCCTCTGGAGCCCAGAAAACGTGGCACTTGTATCGTGATTCTGGTGTCCCTGATTCCCATGCATGTGACGCTCGATTTCTGACGACGTACCTCGACTTTCATGATTGGGACTCCAAAACCGCGACGTCAACACCATTTTGGTTAAAATGGAACGAGGAGTTTCCTCAATCGGCGAAGATCTTCTGGCCTACTGTCGCTGATCTGGCTCGAAACGAGATGTACTTGATCGTGCCGGACGTGATGCGATTTGCATTTGATGTAACAAAAGACAAACCAAAACCTTTTGAATCGGAATTGAACAAGCGAGCCCGAGCTGGTTGGATATTATCGGGTGAATCTGATCTGCAGATGGGGAACTATCAGCGAGCGGCCAAGAGTTTGTTTCGCGCCCAATTGATTGAGCCTTCGGAAAAACTGACAGGACTGATCGAACTCTGTCGCCACCAGGTTGATGATTTTTCTGCAATCAAGCAACGTGCAACGGTCGCCGCCAACACGCTCAAGTCCAACATCGCTCGCGCAGTGGCTGACGATGAGGATCCCAACAACGACAGAGAAGGGGCGAAAACCGCCTCGGAAGCCGTTGTTCCATCGAATGCTTCCCAACAATCGCTGGATTCGTCGCGATAACTTTAACAGCCATGAAATCGATATATCTGGACTTCAATTCGACAACCCCGATTGACCCGGCGGTTGCTTCCGCAATGGCTGACTGCCATGCCGCTGGGTACGTCAACCCGGCAAGTCAGCATCGGTTGGGCCAGCACGCTCGAACCGAGCTGGAACGGCTTCGAAGTTCGATCATCTGCCAATTGGGCGGCAATTTCAAAGGTATGGATGCGGATTCGCTGATTTTCACCAGCGGCGGCACAGAAAGTAATAATCTTGCACTGGCCGGCCTGGCCGCGGCCAATTGTGAACACTCAAAACGAATTGTTATTTCGCCCGTCGAACATCCGAGCGTAACTGGGATTTCCGAGTTTCTGAAGAACAACGGATACACGATCGATACCGTTCCAGTCGATTGCAATGGCGTTTGTCAACTGGATTCGTTGACGTCAATGCTGGCCGAACCAACTTCTGTGGTGAGTATTCAACTGGCAAATCACGAAACCGGTGTGCTCCAACCGATACGCGAAATTGCTGAGTTATGCCGTGCCGCTGGCGTGTTGCTTCATACGGACGCCGTTCAGGCGGTTGGAAAGATTCCAATCAGTTTTCAGAACCTGCAAGTCGACGCGCTCACGTTTACCGCTCATAAATTTCATGGTCCACGCGGCATCGGTGGTTTGTTATTACGTCATGGAGTCAATTTGCAACCAATGTTGTTTGGCGGGTTTCAACAGATGGGTTTAAGACCCGGAACAGAGGACGTCGCGTTGGTCACCGGGATGAATACCGCACTGCAACTGTATTTAGATAAGCCCGTTGAGCGAAACGAACATCTGAGTTCGCTTCGAAATCGACTACTCAATCAGTTACGATCTGAAATTCCTGACATCGTTGTCAACGGTGCCGACGCAGCAAAAACTCCTCAAACGTTAAATGTGTCATTTCCCGGCATCGATCGGCAGGCATTTTTGATGGCGGCTGATATGGAAGGCATTGCGATCTCAACTGGGTCAGCCTGTGCCAGCGGATCGAGTGAACCCTCACCTGTTTTGCTGGCAATGAAGGCGGACGAAGCAACGATTGAGGGTGCCGTCAGAATCAGCGTCGGATGTACAACAACCGTTTCTGAGATTGACGACACAATCGAGCGTTTTATCCGCATTTTCGCTCGTTTAAGCGGCAAACAGTTTGCGGGTTAATGGCCGGCAGCCGGTCGTACAATTGGCTGAAAAATGGTACAATTCGGGACTGGATTTTCATCGAAAATCGTCCGAAATTCCGAACCAATCTGACGCCATTTTACGCGGCAACCGAGTACCTGATCCATGCCTTCGGCTGCGACTGAATCTGTCTTTTCCTTGCCACTCAACCACTTCCGTTGTGCGGGTGTGGAGTCGCTTGGATGCAGTGAAGAATCCGCCGAACAAGTGAACCTTCCCACCGGGCTGAATCGATTTGTCGGAGACAGGCCAAATCAACTGCTGAAAGTTTTTCATCAGGGTCACAAGGCGTTCGACAAACCATCAAAAACATCTGTTTGGACCAGCGATACGGTATGGCCGTTGGTGCTGTTCGGTCCTTCGGGTGCAGGGAAGACATCGTTGGGTTTGAGTTTTCTTTCTGATTTGAACGGATTATCGACAGCAAACGTTGAACATCAATCAACCGAACAAAAACCGGGGTACATTTCCGCGTCTGATTTTGATCGAAGATTCCGTTCCGCGATGGAAACTGATTCTGTCGTTGAATTCAGATCGACTCTTGCTTCGCGATCCGGCCTGCTGATCGACAATTTACATGAGCTTGCAAGCAAGCCGGTTGCTCAGCATGAAATGGTGCAGTTGATTGACGAAATGGTCGAAAAAAACCGACCCATTTTGTTTACAATGGCTGATTCACCCTTTGAATCGACTCAATTGATCCCTCAACTGGCATCAAGACTTGGCTCCGGATTGAGCCTGCCTGTTTCCCCACCCGGACCTGATGCTCGATTTGAAATCATTCGTGATCTGGCCGAGTTACATCGATTGAGATTTACTCCTCAAGCGATGCTGATTCTTGTCGAAAAGCTGCCAGTTACCGTGCCGGGAATCAATCATTTTCTGTTGCAGTTCAAGTTGTCACTGGCGGAATCTGACAGATCACACAACACGCCAATTATCGAAGCCGACCAGGTCTCCCAATGGTTGGACACCGATGATTCGGCCACCGTTGAAATTGAAAAACTCATTCGCAAAGCGGTTGCAAAAACGTTTAACGTGACCGTGGCTGATCTTGCCAGTCAATCTCGCAAACAGACGACCGTGCTGGCTCGTGGTGTTGCAATCTGGTTAAACCGACAACTGACACAAACAAGCTTTAAAAAGATTGGCCAACAATTCGGGAATCGAGATCACTCGACCATCATGCATTCGTGGCGAAAAATCGACTGTTTAGTTAACAAGAATCAGACCGATAGTGACACCGTTTTGGCAACTCAGAAAACGATTCGGAAACTCGAGCAAACATTAACTCAGCAAATCACCACTCAACTTTCAGCTCATGGAAAACCTGTTGATTGAATGTCACTTGATGTTGGCAACTGAACAGTTTCCGACAGACGAACGATTTGGCCCGGTTAGTGACATTTTCAGCAACAAACAATTAACGCGAATTAAACAGAACTTTGACACGTTATCCACACGACAAAAATCTCTGGTTTCTCATGTATTTCCGGTACACAGCCAGTTTCAGCACCAGGTTATTAACAATTTTGTCAACCGTTTAATACAACGACTGTAAAAGAATAATTTTATATCAAAGGACGACCTTTGGATTCACTCCAGAAACATGAATCAAGTCGGGTCGCGAAAGAGGACAATCAGTGAACGTTAAGATCAATCGAGAATCATTCCTGAAAGTGTTTCAGGTTGCTGCCGCTGTCGCACCGGCTCGTAGCCCAAAAACCATTCTTCAAAACGTGAAGATGGACGTTAACGAAAAAGGAGGATTGCTGACCGCCACAGACATGGAAGTAGGGGTCCGATTAACGATCCCAGATTTGGAAGTCGATACACTTGGCACCGCAGTGATTCCTGTGCAACGCCTGAGTTTGATTTTGCGTGAGTCATCAGATGAGTTTTTGTTTATCGAATCCGATCCAGACAAAACACTCGTGACGGGACAAAGCAGCCGATTTGAACTGCAATCGCAGAACCCGGATGAATTCCCAGAGGTGGCAGACTTTGAGGACAAAGATTATTTCGAAGTCACTGCCGGAATCATGCGTGAGCTGATCAAACGAACTCTGTTTGCGACCGATTCTGAAAGCAGCCGATACGCGTTGGGTGGCGTGCTGCTGGAAATGGAAGGTGATTCGATCGTTGCGGTAGGCACCGATGGACGGCGGCTGGCGAAAATGCAGGGAGCGCTATCGCAAGTTGGTAACCCTTCGGCGGGCTCAGCGACGATCGTTCCCGCCCGCGCGATGCAATTGATCGAAAGAATTTTGCCAGATGACTCGGTTAATATTCAGCTGGCAGCTCGAGCCAATGATCTGCTGATCCGCGAACCCGGTTGTGTCTTTTACACTCGTCTGGTTGAAGGTCGATTTCCAAAATGGCGAGACGTGTTACCCGATCGAAAAGACTCCAACCGAATTGATATCCCCGTCGGACCGATGTATTCAGCGTTGCGACAGGCTGCCATTGTTTCCAGTGAAGAATCACGTGGTGTGGATTTCACATTCAGTGAAGGCTCATTGGTCTTGAGCAACAGCACCGCGGAAGTCGGCCAATCACGAATTGAAATGCCAGTGCCATTTGATAACGATGAACTGACGATCACACTCGACCATCGCTATGTTGCTGATTTCTTGAAAGTGTTGCAGCCCGATAAAACTTTTACACTTGATATTGAAAACGGAGAGCAGGCAGCGTATTGCGTGACTGACGATCATTACGGCTACGTGATCATGCCGTTAGCCAAAGATCGACGGTAAGAATCGACCGAATTGATGACAAATCATCGCAAGTAACAGGAAGTTAAATGTCAGAAGATTGGGATGAGGTCGATTTTGATAACGCCCATCAGATGGTCAATCAACGTCGACGTTATTCTCGAAAGCCAAAAAAAACAGCCAACCTGTTGTCGCAGTTGATGGCTCGAAAAGGATACGGACAACAAAAATCAACAAACGAGATTCAAGAAGTTTGGGAAAAGATCGCAACACCGCTCAAGGATTTCACTCGTACGGGTGCGGTGCGTCGTGGTGTTTTGGAAATTATTGTGACCAGTCCAGCGATCACTCAGCAACTTGAATTTCAAAAGAAACAACTTCTGGCCGAACTGAATCGTCAGTTGCCACAAAATAAAATTAGCGAGATTCGATTTCGCATAGGAAATGTTCACTGACTTATGAGCACTGATAAAGCAAACGATTACGGTTCGGGAAAACTGAAGCGACTTTCAGATATGGAACACGTTCGCAAACGACCGTCGATGTATATCGGCGATACGACGATTCGTGGACTTCATCATCTGGTTTACGAAGTGGTTGATAACTCAATCGACGAAGCGATGGCAAAGTTTGCGTCGAAAGTTCACGTCACAATTAACACCGATGGATCCGTAACCACGACAGACGATGGTCGGGGCATTCCCGTCGCACGCCATGATCAGCTGAGCGAAGAAGAGGGGCGAGAGATTTCCACGCTTGAAGGCGTGATGACAATGCTGAAATTCGGTGGAAAGTTTGGCGAAGCGGCTGATGAAACCGAAGATGATGAAAACCCATACAAAGTATCCGGTGGTTTGCACGGGGTTGGTGTTACTGTGGTGAATTTCCTGTCGGAGTGGTGTGAGGTGGAAGTCTATCGCGACGGTCACGTTCATCAGCAAAGTTACGAACGAGGAGTGCCAACGGGTCAGATCACCAAGGTTGGTAAAACAGAAAAACGAGGCACAAAAACGACGTTCAAACCGGATCCACAGATTTTCCCCGTGACGAAGTTTGAATATTCGATTCTCTATAAGCGTTTGCAGGAGTTGGCGTTTCTCAATAGTGGCGTTCGAATTATCTTCAGTGATGAACGGAACGGAGAGAAGGACGAATTTTTCTACGAACGAGGAATCATCGAGTACGTTGAATACCTCAATCGCACCAGCGATCCGATCCATAATGACGCCATCTACATGCAGGGCGAAAGTGATTCGGTTGGCTATGAACTTGCGTTGCAGTACACAACAGACCTGACTGAGAACGTTCACTCATACGCGAATAATATCAACACGCACGAGGGCGGAACTCACGTTTCCGGTTTCCGCTCCGCGCTCACGCGAACGCTGAACTCGTACGCAAAAGCTAACAACCTGATTCCAAAAGACCTTAGCGTCACAGGAGAAGATTTTCGCGAAGGTTTGACTGCGATTATTTCGCTCAAGGTTCCTGAGCCACAGTTCGAAGGCCAGACGAAGACCAAGCTTGGTAACAACGAGGTAGAGGGAATCGTTTCATCCGCTTTCGGTGAGTTCTTCAAACGATTTTTGGAAGAGAATCCCAAAGAAGCGAAAATCATTGTTAAAAAGGGTGTGCAGGCAGCTGAGGCTCGAGAGGCTGCGAAGGCGGCTCGTGATAAAGTTCGCCGCAAGTCGGTGTTAGGTGGCGGAGGACTTCCTGGAAAACTTCGCGATTGTCTCAGTAAAGACGTCGATAAATGCGAGATCTACCTTGTCGAAGGTGATTCGGCCGGTGGAAGCGCCAACGGAGGACGCTTGAAGGAGTTTCAGGCAATTCTTCCACTGCGAGGTAAAATCATCAACGCGTACAAGGCTCGTGAGGATAAAGTTCTGGCTAACGAAGAAGTCCAGAGCATGATCAGTGCGTTGCGAGTGGGAATTGGTGAAGATCAGGATCTTTCACGTAGGCGTTACGATAAAGTTATCATCATGACGGATGCCGATGTTGATGGATCACATATCCGCACGTTGCTGCTGTGCTTTTTCTATCGACAAATGTACCAGCTGATTGAAGCCGGACATGTTTACGTGGCTCAGCCGCCATTGTTCCGAGTAAAAAGCAAGAACAAAACCAGCTACGTCCAAACGGAAGAGGAAATGCGGGCTCAGTTGCTTGAGCGTGGTCTCAAGGATATGTCGTTTGATGATCGGGAAGGCAACGTGGTCGAAGGCGATGATATGCGTCGTCTGACAACAACGCTTGCCAGTATGGAGGATGCAATCCAGACACTCGAACGTCGCGGTGTCAGCTTGAAGGCACACGCGAATCGAATTGATCTGACGACCGGAAGGTTACCGTTATTCCGAGTTTTTCTCGGCAATCAAGAACACTGGGTAGCCAATCGCCAGGACGTTGACGCGTTTGTCAAACAAAAGGAAGAAGAACTGGGAACGGAATTGACCGTCAACGATGATGATTCAAGTGACGACGAGGAAAGTTCCACTGCCAACCGTCTGAAGGTGACGGAATACCATGAGGTCAAAACAATCAATTCGGGATTGAAAGAACTTGAGACGCTCAATCTGAACATTGAATCGATGATTCCAATCGAGCGGACGGGTTCCGAAGAGTCTCGGTACGTTCTGAGACGTGGTGATCAAGAGATTGGTGTCGAAGATCTGCGAGCAGTTGTGGCTGCTGTGCGTTCGGCCGGTGAAAAGGGAATGCAGGTCACACGCTTTAAAGGGCTGGGTGAGATGAACGCCGAAGAACTTCGAGAGACAACGCTCGATCCAGAAAACCGAACGTTGATTCAAATCACGATGGATAATGCAGCCGAAGCAGATAACATGTTCCGGATTCTGATGGGCGATAAAGTTGAGCCTCGTCGAGAGTTTATCGAGAAGCACGCGCTGGATGTTCGTGAACTGGACGTTTAGCGTTGAAAAGGAAGTCGTGAAACGACGACAGTTAGTAGCTTCGGATTTCAGTCCGAGTTTTGTGTTGTGAGGACGAAGCAGTCGCCCAGCGACGTCAGATGTAGCAACGCTCTTCGTGCAAGCGTCAATGGCGAACGGCTGGACTGGGCTTTCGTTCTGACCACACTCCGTTCAGAAAGTCTTAACCATGAACAACGACGTCGCAAATCTCGAACCATCGATCGTCTGGACTCACTTTGAACAGTTGAACGCCGTTCCTCGTCCTTCCAAGCAGGAAGAAAGAGTCATTGCGTTCATGAAAGCGTTTGGTGAGTCGCTCGGCTTTGAAACGATAATCGACTCAGTCGGTAACGTGATTATCAAGAAGCCAGCGACAGCGGACATGGAAGATCGGCAAACGGTGATCCTCCAATCACATCTGGATATGGTGCATCAAAAAAATGCCGACACCGAATTCGATTTTCAAACTCAAGGCATTGAGTCATGGATCGATGGCGAATGGGTCAAGGCTAAGGGTACTACACTTGGCGCAGATAACGGCATGGGTGCTGCTTCGATGATGGCGGTGCTATCTTCGATCGACATTCAACATGGTCCGATCGAGTGCCTGTTCACCATTGATGAAGAAACTGGAATGACGGGTGCTCAGAACATTGATCAAGGTTTGTTGGAAGGCAAAATTCTGATCAATACCGACACAGAAGACGAGGGCGAGCTGTGCATCGGCTGTGCGGGAGGCATCGATTCGACAGTTGCAATGTCCTATCCCAAGGTTTCGATTGGCTCGATAGAGTTTTCATCTGAGGCGGTCAAGCTTTCGGTCACCGGATTGAAAGGTGGTCATTCCGGTTGCGAGATCCATCTTGGTCGCGGCAATGCAAACAAGATTATGAACGAACTGCTGCAGACGACCGCCGGTCCGTTTGGTGTCACGATCGGCTCGATCGATGGAGGCAGTTTGCGAAATGCGATCCCTCGCGAATCGTTTGCGACGCTCGTTGTGCCCAGGGAAACGATTGAAGGATTTCGTGAATCTATCGGGTCACTAACTGAACAGATGCAGAAAGATCTGGCGAAAGCCGATCCGGATTTGACGATCACGATCGAGCCCACACCGGCTCCAGAATCGGTGATGGATCCAACTAAACAACAGGTATTGTTAAACTCATTAGATGCCGCGCCCAATGGTGTTCACTCGATGAGCGAAGCGGTGCCCGGTCTGGTTGAAACGTCCACCAATCTTTCCAAAGTGACCGTAGCCGACGGTGAAGTCACAATCCATTTCCTGACTCGTAGTAGCGTTGAATCGAGTCGTGATGAACTGGCCGCTCATATAAGGTCAACGTTTCCAGAGAAACACTTTCAGGTGGAAGAATCCGGTGCGTATCCGGGTTGGGAGCCAAACGCAGATTCCGATATCAAGCGGTTGATGATTTCGGTTTACAAGGGACTTTATGGCAAGGAGCCGATCGTCAATGCGGTTCACGCAGGTCTCGAGTGCGGAATTTTGGGCAGCCGATATCCGGGCATGGACATGATCAGTTTCGGACCAACGATCAAGCATCCTCACAGTCCCGACGAAAAGTGCCACATTCCCAGTGTCAAGAAATACTGGGATTTTCTGGTCGCGGTGCTCGAGCAGATTCCAGTGGTGAGTTAATCACTCATCGGGTTTCCAGTTGAGCCAATTCAGCGTACAGGAAACCCAACCATGCCCGTTCAACTTGTCTGGTACAAACGAGATCTACGGATCAGCGACCATCAGCCCCTCGCGTTCGCAGCAAAGGCCGGAGCATGCCTTGCTGTGTACGTTTACGAACCCGAGCTGATCGAAGCTGAGGATTGTGACGCGGCTCACCTGAACTTCGTGAACCAGTCGCTGAGTGAACTCAGACAGAAGATCAGACGTTTGGGAGGCGAACTGATTCTACGAACGGGTCGAATGCCGGAAGTTCTCCAGCAGCTGCATCAACAGCTTGGTATTGCGAAGATTTGGGCTCACGAAGAAACGTTCAACCAAACTAGTTACCAGCGTGATCGTCGAGTCCGAGCATGGGCGAAAGAGCAGCAAGTTCCGTTTACGGAGTTGCCTCAGTATGGAGTTGTTCGCAGACTGAAAGATCGAAAAGGTTGGGCTGCGTCATGGCAACGACGAATGAATGAGCCGATAACGCTGCCTCCTGAACGAATTCATCTTCCGGAGAATTCAGTATCAATCGAACCAGGACAGATTCAGATCACGAACAAATTCGATGTTCGATCCTTTGAAAGAACGAATGTCCAAACCGGTGGCGAGGCAAACGCCTTACGTGGTCTCAGTTCATTTCTAAACGAACGTGGCGTCAACTATCGCAAGGAAATGTCCAGTCCTTTAACGGGTGAATCATCATGTAGTCGTCTGAGCACGTACATCGCGTACGGAAATATCTCGATGAGAATGATCCATCAGAAAACGAATGATCGAGTTAACGAGCTGAAAGAACTGAAGAAATCCGGCAAACCAATCGAACCCACATGGCTCAGATCCCTTTCTTCGTTCAAGTCGAGACTCAGTTGGCATTGTCATTTTATGCAAAAGATGGAAGACGAACCGAGCATCGAGTTTCGTAATTTCAATCGAGCCTACGACGGTCTCCGCGAAGGCGAGTTTAACGAACAACATTTCGATGCGTGGTGCAACGGCCAGACAGGGTATCCCATGGTCGACGCTTGTATGCGAGCTCTAAGGCAGACTGGCTGGATCAATTTTCGTATGCGAGCCATGCTGGTTTCTTTCGCGTCCTACCATCTGTGGCTGCACTGGCGAAAACCATCTGTGTTTCTGGCGAGGCTGTTTCTTGATTACGAACCGGGGATTCACTACAGCCAGGTACAGATGCAATCCGGCGTAACGGGTATCAACACGATCCGGATTTACTCGCCCATCAAGCAACTGACGGATCAAGATCCTGAGGGAAAATTTGTTCGTCGCTTCGTTCCTGAACTTTGTGATGTCCCGGACAAACATCTGGCTCGGCCTCACCAGATGACAACAATGGAGCAGACATTGTTTGGTTGTCGTATTGGCAGCGACTATCCGGCTCCGATCGTGGACCATAGAACCCGGTATAAAGAAGCCCGTGATCGCATGCACGCCATCAAGCGGCTTCCAGCAACGCGAGCCGAATCTGAGCGGGTGTTTCAAAAACACGGTAGTCGGAAAACACCCATGAGTCGCAGATGAGCTCGGTGATGGTCCATCGCAAGAAACGTCTTCCGGAGAAAATTTGCCCCGTTTGCCAGCGACCATTTGCGTGGCGAAAAAAATGGGCTGCTGTTTGGAAAGAAGTGAAATACTGCAGTGAACGATGTCGGCGTAACAAGCAAAGTCTCAATCACCCGGACAAGAACAACGATGAAGAAAACAAAAATTGACCTGACAGTCGCTCAAATCGATCGAATTATCCAGATGGCATGGGAAGACCGCACTCCCTTCGATGCAATCCGTCAGCAATTCGGGGTGCAACCGGGTGAAGTCATCAAACTGATGCGTTCCAACCTGAAACCCAATTCGTTTCGGCTGTGGCGTCGTCGCACCGTAGGCCGAAGCACCAAACACGTGGCTAAACGAGGTTTTAAATTCGGTCGGTTTCGCTGCCCCGATCAAAAGGGGTAAAAAGTAAGACTCAGTCACGCTACCGGAAACTCGCCGCAACATGAATCTCACCAGAGATGCATATTTAAAATTCGGCAAGCAGGACATCAAGAACGTACCCAAACGCGTCACATCGGATACGGTTCATGCAATCAATCGGTAACCGATTCGAGGTAGCCACACAGGCCAGCGATCACGCCATCTTTAACCAAACGATAGGCAATGTGAATTGAAAATATTCGAATTTGATCGTCTCCGCAATTAAATCGAACGCTGATTGAATCCAGCTTCGAATTTGCGTCTGGTTCCTCAGCAAGATTCTTCAGTCGGGCAGAATCATCTTCATGCACCCGGCTCAACAGTGTTGAAAAACAGCCTTCTTCACTGTTTTCTATTCCCAGCAGTTCGTAGCAAGTCGGTGACCACCACACGTTCTCCTGACTCAAATCGGGCCAATACCAGTAGCCGCAATTTTCAGAAAGCTCAAGATCACCGACAACGCCGTCACCCAATTTCAGGATTCGATCGCTGATATTGACAACAAGTCCACTGGCTTCTTTTCCGTAAGAGTACGGTTGTATACGCAACATCACTGACACGTCTGATGAATCTTTCACAATCTTTGAAAACGGTGTTCCCGATTCACGAACCTGTTCAAGCAGTTCAAGAAAGTTCACGTCCATCAATTTAGAGCGGAAATTATCGATGGGCCGTCCAATGTCACCCGGCATCAGACCGAAATGTCTGCGAATCTGATTGGTGTACTTTCGAATCGAAAGGTCATGGTTCAGGAACAACGTACCCACATCCGAGTTGTTCACCACAAACTCAAGATCGTTTGACAGTTCTTGCAATTCGTCAATTTTTCGGTTGTTCTCATGATTGACGGTCACCAATTCCTCGTTGACGCTTTGAAGTTCTTCGTTGGTGCTTTGCAGTTCTTCGTTTGATGCAATCAGTTCTTCATTCGTCGAATTCAACTCTTCGTTGCTTGCCTCCAACTCTTCAATCGTCGCGCTAAGATTGTCTTTCGTAAAACTCAGCTCCGCCTCGATCGCCTTTAAATCACTGTGGCCGCTGAAGTCGAGTTCCGAAATAGTGACAACTTCATTCTCAGAAACCTCTGCGTCTTCTATAAACTCAATTATCCATCCTTTCTCGCTGATCGCGTTCGTGCCCAGAGCTCGAATATTAACCTTGACGTGTTTTTCTTCACCCAGATGAGGAAAAGCGATGCCAGCCAGACAAACTGTTTCTTTCGGTGATTTTGCCGCTTTCAATAAACCAGCAGTAATTGCGATTCTTGCATCTCCACTCAGAAGTTCTGTTACACTTCCACTAAATCTTCCCACCTGATTGCCAAGATATTTTGCAGCATCACCTACGACATGCAGAATGTTACGGTTTTCGTCAACGAGGATTCCACGCTTGACCAACCGTTCCAGTAACAGTTCATAGCTATCGACAAGTTTTGTAAAGCTCAGTGAACTCGGTTGATCATTGTTGAGAAAGTTAATCAGGCGACGCCCCGAGTCGTCAGCTTGAAATGATGAAAATGTCAGTGGTTTTCGTTGTAAACTGATATCTTCGATTTTTTGATATACTCTCCATGTTGAGTCAACAACTCTGAAATTCACACCATGCAAGCCAAGGGTTTCACTTTTGCCAAGGACAAGCGTGCCGTCGGTGACCAACGAAAACAGAAACGATTTAACCGCTTTCTGTTGCATTTCATTGCGCAGGTAGATCAACATGTTTCTGCAACAAACGAGATGAAGTCGGGTGAACGGTGGATCCTGATAAACATTGTGAAATGCGAAAACAATGTTTCGTCGAATGTGGTTCTTGATTCGGAAGTTCTGATCCTGATCGATATCGAAAAAACGGTGTTTCAATTCGGCACTAACGAACTCCATCGCCTCCTTCTGATACTTGCCTCTCGATGCAAAATTCAAACTACGATTGTCGATGTCCGTCGCGAACACTTTGAAATCACACGGTCTACCGTGACGCTCGAGGCATTGGTACGCCAACATCGCAAGAGAATAAGCTTCTTCACCCGAAGCGCAACCGGCAGACCAGATTCGTAGCGTTTCACCCTCGGGTAGATTACGAACGATATCGTCGAGGCACCTCTCGATCAATTCAAATGCGTCCGTGTCACGAAAAAACTTGGTGACTCCTATCAGTAGGTCGCCATAAAGATCATCAAGCTCGCCAGGTGTTTCACGAACGTACTCAGCGTATTCCAGAACAGTATCGCAATCGCAAAACTGTTGTCGGCGCTCCATTCTGCGAAGGATGGTGGTTGGTTTGTAGTCAGCGAAATCAATCTTGTACTTGGTCGAAAGCAACGAGAAGATCAACTCGAGTCCTTCCAGCACCCTTTCTTCAAGACGTTCAAATTCAGGGCGAGTAGCAGGGGTGGCAATCTGCTGATTGATCCAGTGACTGATTTCGGGCACTCGCAGAACTGCGTCGACGCAGCCGGTCTTATTGCAACTTCTGGGCATCGAATCAAATTCAGCCGTTTCGAAAGACTCAACCAGAGTGACTCCACCTGACAGCCGAATGGCTTGCACGCCTTTTGCGCCGTCAACGCCAGAACCCGAAAGCACGACAGCAATGGCACGGCGGCCATACTGGTCAGCCAGACTTTCAAAAAATTCATCGACTGGACGCAAAAATTCTTTTCGATCTCGGGCCACCAATTCGAACGAATCCCCAGTGATTCGGACACCACATCCGGGTGGAGCAAGGTAGATTCCGTTGGGCTCAATACGATCCCCATCTTCAATGTTCTTTATTTTGATGTCGGTTGATCGCTGTAGGATCTCGCACATATGGCTTTCCGTATTGGGAGCCAGATGCTGGACGATGACAACCGCCGAGTCTTCGCATTTGTTCAGACCAGAAATCAACCGTTCTATCGATTGCAAACCCCCAGCCGATGCACCTATTCCGATCAGAAATCCCAAACCATCCGTGTTCGCGTACGTTCGAAAGTCGTCGTTCCTATCCATGGCGCCGATGCATTCGTTATCGTGTTCTTGATGGTCCAACTGATCCAACTCTTGAAAAACTATCCACAGAGACTGAGCGAGATAAACTTCGTCATTCGCCTCGCGGTAATGAGAACGTTATTCTGGTTCCATCCATACCCCAATCGGGATCAACCCAGATTCGACCGCCATGCCTTGATATAATCCTGCGGCACACCGCAAGGCCCAGTCCGTTCCCGGGCACATCATCCTTGAAGCCCAATCGCTTGAAAATTCGGAAAACGTCATTCCTCTGTTTTCTATCGATTCCTATCCCGTTGTCAGTCACTGATACATCGATGTTCGAATCGTTAACGATTGCTGAAACTTCAACCCTTGGTGAATCTTCATCGCAATATTTGATTGCATTTTCAAACAGGTAGCGGAAGCACTGACTAAGCTGCCGGCTGTCTCCAATGACCATTGGCAAATCAGCTTGCACATTCACCACTGCGTTGTGAGCTTCCAAAGCCGGTTGCATTTCTGCGATCGTCGTTTCGATAGGAATGCTGAGGTTGACGGGTTCCAGTGGTCGTCCCGTCGTATTGACTCTTGAAAACACCAGCAAGCCATCGATCATCTCACGCAATTTGGTTGCGGAATCTTTGAGAATTTTGGTTGCTCGTTTCGATTCTTCGATATCATTGCCAGCGATGGTTTCTTCCAGAACCTCGGTGTAATAGTTGATATGACGCAAGGGCGAATTGAGATCGTGTGAGACAGAGTAGGCAAAATCAGGCAGTTCCTCTCCAGCGGCAGCGAGCGTCACCAGAGACAAGCGTAATTTTTCGGCTTCCTTTAGTTTCGATATGTCCGTGAATGTAATGACAGCGCCGCAGATTCCGTCGTCGTCTCGATAAGGCTGAATTTGCTGAAGAAAAACCGTTGTTTCATCAAGGACTTCAATCTCTACTTCTTTCGATTGTCCGGTCGACAGAACTTCGGAGAGGTCATCCGTCAAACGTGGGTTCCGAAGCTTATTTGCGATTACAGCTACGGGTTGCCCAATACATTCTTCATGAACGTCAAATGCCGTTGATACAGCCGGTGTATAAGATCGGACGTTACAGTGCTCATCCAAAAATATCGTACCGATATTTGCATTATTGAGCAGGTGGTCCATGTCTCTGGAAAGCAGGGTCAATTCACCGATTTTTTCCCTGTGGTCTGAATTGACAGTGTGCAATTCTTCATTGACGGTGTGCAGTTCTTCATTGACGCTGTGTAGTTCTTCGTTTGTTGACTGAAGTTCTTCGTTGGAAGCGACCAGTTCTTCATTCGTAGCCTGCAACTCTTCGTTACTGGATTCAAGTTCCTCGACGGTTGCCTGTAATGTTTCTCTGGTGTAGCTGAGCTCACGTTCCATTTGCTGGATTCGTTCGCTAGTCAAGTCAGTTTCGGCAAAATTTTCCTCAATCTGCTTCCGCGGCTTCGGCTCGCACATCTGATCGATTGTGATCAGGAACAGAGTACGATTCTGTCTTCGGTAAGGATCAACGGAAATCCGATACTCGACCTCTTCGTTTTCATCCTTCGGAACCATGACTCCATTGAAAACGATTGGTAATTGCTCCTGCCTCGCGCGGTAAACGGCTGAGCTGACCGCAACCTTGAACTTCGTATCCAACAGTTTGAGGACCTCATTAGTCGGACGACCCTCCGGCAGCATCAACAGCTTTCTCGCGTCCCCGAAACTGTGCAACAATTCGAACTCTTCGTTGACCAGAAGGCTCGGCGGCATGTGACGAGCTAACAGGTCCTCATACGTATGCGCAACATCAAGCTGATTCTCAACATTCGATCGGTTGCGTCTCGGAATGCGAGGCGGCTCAAGCGGATCCATTTTTTGCGAAAGAGAAATCGGATAGTGTGACCTGTCCAGTAGACCAAGATTGCCATTCTTGCGATAAATCTTCCACGTCCTGTCAATCTCAACAAATTCCTTGTCGAGATCACCGACGCTTTCACTATGTCCCAGGAAAAGGATCCCATTGTTTTTGAGCCCGTAGTGAAAAGTCGACAGAACCTTTTTCTTGGTTTCCTTTGCAAGGTAAATCAGTAGATTTCGACAGCTTATCAAATCCAATTTCGTGAATGACGGATCGGAGACGGCATCATTGCGAGCGAATATGACCGATTGCCTCAAATTGTATTTTATCTTGCAGCTGTCTCCGCTACGTTCAAAAAAACGATGAACGAATTCCTCAGGTAAGTCATCGAGCACGTGCGCTGGGTAGACGCCTTGCCCGGCAATTTCCAGCGACCCTGAATGGACATCTGTCGCGAAAACTCTGAAAGTCAAATCGGCTCGACCAGCACGCTCAATGCAGTCTCGAATCACCATCGCAACCGAATACGCCTCTTCACCTGTGGCGCAGCCGCAAACCCATGCTCGAAGCTCGGAATGCTGAGCGGTCGTTTCAATCAAATTCGGAATCACAGTGTTGCGCAATATTGCGAAAGCTGAAGGATCCCTGAAAAAAGACGTAACTTCGACCAGTAGATCTCTGAACAACAGCCTCGCTTCTTCTTCATCTGATTCAATCAGATCAAGGTAGGCGGCTGCGTTGGCAACAGCGGCCATTCCAATCCTGCGTTTCAGCCGTCGGATAACAGTTGTCCGTTGGTACAATCCGAAATCGAGATTATCCCTCTCCCGAAAAAATCCGCGCAGCCTCACGATATCCTGATCATCGATCGCTGAAGCATCGGGTTCCAGGTCAGTCTTTTCACTGTTGGAGATTCGATTCAGCTGCCGTTGATAATTGACAATCGTTTCGGGCATTGCATCCGGATCACAAACAAAATCCGCTACCCTTGAGTCGATTGCTGCTTGAGGCATACCGTCAAAATCTGCCGATTCCAGGCTCTGAACAATCACAAGACCTCCTGCCTCGTGAACTCTCTTGACGCCTCGCGATCCGTCGCTACCAGTACCTGAAAGCACAATAGCAACAGAGTGATCACCGATCTGTTCCGCCAGCGACGTAAAAAAATCGTCAATCAGAAATTGTGGACCGTGTTCTCGCGACCGGTTATGGAGGACCAGCTTTCCGTCCGATATCAACAACTGTTTTCCAGGTGGTATCAGGTAGATAGAATTTGGGGCAATTTCTATCCCGTCAGTAACCTTATGGATTGGCATATAAGTATGCCGTGCGAGGAGCTGATCCATCAGACTTTTGAAGTCTGGAGAAAGATGCTGCACGATGACGAAAGACATCCCGGTATCAGCTGGCATCTGAGCGAAAAATTGCTCTATCGGTTTAAGCCCGCCAGCGGAAGCACCAATTCCAACAATCGGATTCTGATGCGGTTCCATGAACTTCCTTTGCCAACTAGTGGTTCGTCTCGACAGGGTTTTCGGGTTGAGCCACGTCGGTTAACGCACATGCGAACCAGTGAATCAAACGGCCTGAGCAATTCCGATGTTGTTGGTCTACCCGAAAACCAAGGGGCACCGAACCACCAGGTCTTTAACCATCACGTAAGAAGGGCCGATGAAGTCAGCCTGTGAATGTGCTCGAGCGCACCTAATATTAAAGTTTCATGCTATCGCAACCAGTAATACTTAGCAAACGAAAGCGATAATAAATGGTCATTCGGCTGTCACTTTCTCGGAAGCTGTAGCAATTGTCAAGCAATTCGGACCTATCGCAAGAAACCGGCTCACTGGATTTCGAATTGCGAAATCCGATCGATCACACAGGCAACGAAAAATGATCTTACAGAAGAAGCGTATCAGCACCGTGATTCCTGCTTTTCACTGCAAGGAACTCACTCGCACGGCCATGTGCTTGCACATCCGTTCAGGACGGTCATGGACCGTCCTTATTTTATGCGCACCGATCAGTGAAAACTTCACTCGGCCGCTACATCCTCAAATTTCAGCAAGGATTCGCTGACGGAGCCATCCGTATCGTGGTAGGTCCGGATTGAAATGCCCTTGAAACAGTCAGCGAATGCCCACACTCGTTCGAATGCGTCGCGAAGTTGAGGCTCGGTGAACTGAAGCGTATCGCGCTTGGCCGGGTAACGCTCGGCCAGATCAAACGGTTTCTCATCCTTGGGAATCTGCGTCTCCGCAAAGTCGATCCATGTTCGAAGCGACTTCATCGCCACTCGATGATCGTAAAATCCGATACTGACGGAAGCCTCGTCCGTATCGGCGGGACCGAACATCTGTCGGTCTGTTCCGGGCATGGTCAATTGCTTTGCCTGATCAGGATACAGATTCAGGACCAACCAATTGTCATCGACCAACGAACCCGGTTGGATCGACGAATCAAGCTGACCGAAATCGTGCAAAAATGTCCAACGGAACGATACGTCGCCATTTTTCTCGATGCGATTGGGAGGTAGCAAAAATGCATCTTTCACGTCCTCTTCAGGGAAGTGTCTCCTGGCCGAAGAAAGCAGGTCGTCAGCCAGTTGCCAGTACACTTCGCCCGCGTCGATAATCGCCTGCGAGTCATTGGTGCCAACGACGAACGCGGGGGAGGGCAGGGGCAGTGGCGTTTGGGCGACCGGCATGTCAGGGTGCCACGGATTCGGGCCCGAGACCGCATCGATGAACAAGCCTGCTTCCTGACCATCGATCGCGGGCAGTAGCTTGTTGCGAGTCACATCATCGAAACGTTTGAACAGTGCTTCGACATCGGAAACGAAGGACTTGATGGTTTCGAAATCAGGTTCGGCATCATCGTCGTCCCGTCGGTCACGCGATCGATTCTGATCCTGCTGAACTTCAGTATCTGCAGTCGATTTCAGATCGGAATTATTAAGGCCCGGTTTCACCTTATTCAGATCTTTGTTGAACTCTTCCAGCAGTTCATCTTCGGTCGGCGATTCGGATGATTGAAGAGTCTCAGCAACTCGTTCAACTTCTGACTCGGCATCCGAACGAACCTCAGAACCAGCCATTTCTTTTTCCAGCTCGGTCAATGCGAAGTCCCGACCATATCGATACAGCTTGGAAGTCCACTTGGATAGCAAGTCATACTGATCGGACAGTCGATAAAGTCGTTGACTAAGAAAAGCGATCGTGTCAGCACCCGCGTGTCGATTCAGATTAAGCGGTTTGGAACCATCAAGCATGGGGTGTTTTGCCGGAGAACGCGAATAGCCATGCAGGCCATCTGACTGAAGGCTGGTGAAACTCAGCATCATCGATCGAGCTGGAAAGAACTCTTGAAAGTCGGAGACGAACTCATTGGCTTCGTTCTCAATCATCGTGGCCAGTTGTTCCTGGTCGTCGTCCGGGATTTCATCAATTTCCTTGATGATGGGGCGAATCATCGGTTTGAGTTGCTGGAACAGACGCTCCAGCGAATAGGAAGCCCGAGCATATTCCTCGCTCATGTAAAACACGCTGACCAGCCTTTGATTTTGATCAATTGCTGCCCGAAGAGGCTTGAGCGAATCCAGATCGATCAGTTTCGCGCCATTGCCGAACTCAGTCAGCCGGTTTGGATCTTTTGCGAATCCGAAGACCAGCAGGTTGTTCACAATTCCCATCGCGACGGTCGCTTGTTTTTCCGCAACGGCGTCACGAACGGCCAAAGCCATCTCCATCTGCTCTGCGTCGGCTTCCTTCAAAAGTTCATTCCATGGAAGTTTGCTCATGTCGATCTGAGCGGTCAGCAGGAAATTGTCCTCTTCTTCGACGACTTTCCAAAACTCCTGAACAATCTCCAGTTCATCCGGCAGATTTCTCATACCTTGTTCGGCTGCGGACCGAGCCAGTTCCAGCATGCCGCGAAAACCTTGTGGGTTCTCAAGTCGCGAGCCGAGGATAACGGTAGGGCATTCGATGGACTCGATGGTGTCGGTGATCAGATTGATCATCTCCGTCATCTGTTCTTCAGTCAGATCATCAACATCAAACGCCTCATCCAGATTGAACTTTTCCAATAATTCAGCTTGAGCCGTCTGGATGCGGTTGATCACGGGCAGCGCATCGTTGTCGACATACAGGAACAGTTCGTTGTCGATCACTTGCCGGGCAATCTGCCAGACCGATTGAAACACCACATTGTCAATGGACTCGCCATAACCTTGCAGATACTGGGCGAACGGGTTTTGTTCGTTGTAATCCGCATAACCACGCGTCCGGCCTCGACGATAAGCCTTTTTCATCCCACGAGAGACCTCGCTGGCCTTGATAGATTTGTAGGCGTTACTTTCAAAAATCGAATCGACGACGGCTTGATGGTTCATCGTGGAAAAATAAAGGCCCGTTGAATCGGGGACTCGCATCAGCGAACCCAACTGCGACGCGTCGGGTTGTTCCGTCACCGATTCGGCCTTGGCGTCCGGCGATTGAGCGAACGTAACATTGACCGCAGCCACAACCGTGACGCAGACCGAGAAAACGAAAAACCAGAGTGAGCGCGTTTGGGTAATCATGGTTTTCAGCCGTGAATAGGGAGAGTCGTCGAATATTAATGCGAGAAGTTCGCGTTTGTCAGATAGGCGTAGCCGCGCCTCATTTATTCGAATCGTTTTTGATTTAATTTGCAAATAGTCAGAAAAAAATCTTCGACCGCTGGCAGAGCGAAAGAAAAGAGAACTTGCGATTTTTTGCCAAAAGCAGGTATTCACCGAAGGTTTGAGAGCGGTCAGACCGCATCTCAGTCAGAAGTACCACGATCAGCGCCAACGGCCATGTGGTTGAGACGGAGCCTCGCCCTCCAACCCATCGCGCATTCGTCCAAACCGGGTCAGTTCGACACAATTTTTGCGATGGCTGACGATTCCATGGATTTCAATCTCAGATCAAAACAGACTAACTCTTTTTCATTGCGAGCAAACAGTAGTCCCCGATTCAATGCCAACGAGGTGTAGCAAGGTTTTTCAAGAACGGGAATCGCCGTGCGCGAACGTTCGGTCAATTTTTCCGTGCTGAGATTAAACGATGCGAGATGACCAGCCTCGCCAAGGATGATGATCGAGTTGCCCACAGCCAGCATATTGCCGCGACCGAGGTCGGGTTTGCCTTTCCATGCCAGTTTGCCATTGATGATGTCGATGCATTTCAAAGTGGGGCCACCCAGGGTCATTGGCGTGAATGCAAACAGATGTCCGTCGATGCCCACAAGGTTGGTGTATTGAGACTTCAACAGCCGAATGTCACGCCACGGTTCGTCATATCTGCCATCAGGCAGAATCCGGAAGCATCGCAAGCCCGGTTTCACCTTTGGACCAGAAACGACACAGACTCGATCGCCAATGACGATGGGTGAAACCGCATTGGTGCCATTCATGCCAGTGGGGTCTCGGACTTGATGAGCGATCTGCCAGTGAACGGTTCCATTATCGGGATTCACGCAAACGAGATTCTCGAACGTCAAAACAAAAACCAGCTGGAGCCCATGAATCGTGGCGATCGTCGGCGTGGTGTGAGCGTAGCCGTCACTTGTTGCTTCCCAGATGGTTTTGCCATTGCTCAGATCGATGGCGATAATCCCAGCTTCCTTGTCAGTTGCACCAAGATTCAGAATCAAACGATCTTCAAGAAGCAGGGGACTACCGGCGAAGGGCCAGTCACGCTTTGGTATCTGGTACTCGTCAAACAGTCCGCGGCTCCAGACAAGCGAACCAGTATTCAGATCAAGACAATTCAATTGCCCCTCAGCGCTGACGGCAAAAACATGAGTCGCATTGGCTACTGGCGTACTGTAAGGTCCGTTGCTGTAGTCGTACTTGCATTGAAAATTCGTCGGATAACGATATTCCCAGATGATTCTACCATCATTCGAATCGTGACAGCTGACCACCTCTTCAGCGTCTACACGGGAAAGTAGAATGGTTGTCTGACCAAGGGAAATCGGTGCGCTGAAACCCGTGCCAACTTCCCGCCTCCATAGGACCGCAGGCCCTTCGTGGGACCAGTCGGTGTTAATGTTCGATTCAAGCGATGTCGAATTGTGCTGAGGCCCATAAACATTGGGCCAGCCACGAGAGCGGGCGGCTCCGGGATGCTCAGTGGTGTCCACATTGATCGACCGGACTTCTGCTCGACCGTCACATCCGGCAACGACCAGACAAGCGGCGACAGCCATGAATCGAAAGCTTGCCGCCGACATCAGGCGACCTCACGTTTCGCTCCGCCTGCCTGAATCAGGAAACGCTTCATGTCAGCGAAACGTTGATCGGGCTTGGCAGCCAAACAGCGATTGATTGCACTGGCTAGATTTGCATTCAGGTTGGGACGGTATTCACGGATATCTATCGGAGGGCGCGAGTCATGAACCAGAGCTGACTTGCTGTTGATCTCCGTCGTGCCCCATGGATGATGTCCAGTCAATAGCCGATAGGCAACGACGCCAAAAGAAAAGATGTCGATCCGATGGTCAGTGAGACGTCTGCGAGCGATCTCAGGAGCCATGTGTAACGGGCACCCCGTGCGGTTTCCGGGTTGATTGAATTCCGGCTTGTTTGGAACAGTCAAACCGAAGTCAAAAAGCTTGCAGGAACTCAGATCGTCCGTGATGAAAATGTTTCGCGGGCAGATATCGCGGTGGATGTAACCGGCTTGATGAATGGCGTGAATCGTTCTTGAGAGTTGTGAAATCAGGGAAAGTGGTTCAGGAATTTTCTTATCCGTGTAGCCACGAAAAACGTCTTCCAGCGTGGGAGCTTTGACGTATTCGAGCAAAATGTAGTCTTTACCTTGTGTCGTGATTCCCGCCTCGTACGCTTTGACGACGTGTGGTAACTCCAGCGATTGTTGAATCTCACCTTCACTTGGAAACGACAGTTTCCCAAATCTCTGACGGAAGGATTTCGTTTTATTGGGATCGATCAGCTTGAGTGCAAATGTCTCACCAGATTTTTTGTCGACGGCCCGGTGGACCAACGCGGTACTGCCCTTTGAGGGAACTTTGTTGATCTCAAATCGTGAAGCGACGTTCAGTTTCGTGTTTCGTCCAATCAAGCGACCCAATGTTTGCAGCACCGTTTACCTCGCGCTATTCAGATCGATTACAAAAGAGAATCAAACGAGCGAAGCACACACAAAGTTGATACGCAGGCAGACTTTGCTTCAGCTCGTTTGATTTCAAGAATGAATTGCGGATGACAACATCAGAATGTTGCACCCGCGATCACGATGTTTACTCGAAGCCTTTTTCGAGTGCCTGGCCCTGGAACAACACGCCGTTGTACCAATCGAAGCTGCTGACTTCGACTTCCGAAGAAAGGTAGCCGGTTTCTGCTTCTGACGCGGTGCCCGGATCAGCGGCAAAACCAGGATTAATGAAACCGTCACCGTTGATGTCAACGAAACTGCGAACGCTTCCATCGGAGAATACGGCATTCAGTGCTTTGCTGTGATAGGCATACATGTCACGCGTGTCCTGCAGGACGGTGGCAACGGGCGTACCAGTTGATACCGACGGCGTGGTAGCAGTTCCTACTGCACCCTCGGTTAGCAAAGGTGATGATTGAAGCAGGTCGATTGTGATCGTGTCGGCTCCTTTACCCGCGACTACGACTTTGTTTCCATCGATGGTACTCGGTCCATCGTTGAAGGACTCAGCCGCAGGGGACCCAATCGCAAGGTTGTACGGTGCACCAATCGTGCCAGCCAATTCGCCATCTTTCTTGGTGGCGGTAACATCGCCTCGAGTACCGCAACCGATCATTGCGATCGATGAAGCCGGGACTTTGCCAGTATCCAACTGGCTGGTTGTCAATGGTCCAGCTGTAAACTGAACACCAGGATCGCCCTTCCACCACTCTTTCAAATTGTTTGCTTCTCCGCCGACCATCAATGGAGCCGAACGAACCATGTGCCAGCTGGTGGCGTAGTTCGTGTTGTAACCTTTGTTGAAAAGCTCTTCGGTGACGGTTGCCGAAGCATTGGCAAACGGCAGTTGACCGGCCAGACCCTGGCCACGACGAGCAGGTGGCCCTTTCGAACTACTGGTCGACGTGCCGAAGTAGGTGTTGATTTTCTCGCTGACTTGACATTCACTTGATGGACAAAGAAGTTGCCCCGGCAGAATCGTCTGATCCACCGCATCGGAGACCCATCCATACAGTTCGACCGATCCGTCACGCTCTCCGTCAAACGCACCGGTGCAGAACGCACCAGACGGGCTGTTGGATGACAACGTCAGAAATGACAGAGCGAACTGACGCAAGTTGCTTTTACATTGCGTCGACCGAGCAGCAGCACGGACGGAAATGAATGCTGGGAACAGCAGACCAATCAGAATTCCGATGATGGCAATGACCACCAGCAATTCGACAAGAGTAAAACCGCTTCTCTTACGAAGACTCATCAATACTTTCCTTCCAGGAGATTCGAATAGCCCGCTTTTTCCAAGTCAGGCATGAACTGAGAACGCCGAGACTATACGAATCGATTGTTAAAATGTGATGAAGGAAATCGTTAATCTGTGTTTAAGAATGTGTGAATAAACCTTCATTTCAGGTTCACCGTTTCTTCATTCGAGTCTGTTAGCATCCCGATCGATTTTGTAGCCGCGTTCGATTTTCAGCGCGGAACTTCCCCGACAGGCATGACGCCCCGATTGGAGACAGACAGATGCACACTTCCAATAAAAACGTAAATTCCGGATTCACGCTCGTAGAACTGCTGGTGGTGATCGCCGTGATCGGAATCCTTGTCAGCATGTTGTTTCCGGCAGTGCAGGCCGTTCGAGGTGCCGCACGCCAATCAAGTTGTTTGAACAACTTAAGAAACGTGGTTCTGGCAGCTCACAACTTTGAAGCTTCAAACCAGAGTTTCCCCAAAGCCGACGATGGCGAAGGAACCAGCTTATTCGTCGAACTCACTTCCTTTCTGGATCAACAGTATCTTTATGAACGATCGGTCGAGGACCTTGATGCTTCGATCTCGGAAACCACAGAGGATCGATTGAAGGAGCTTTCAAGCATTGCGTTTGAAACACTGTTCTGCCCCGCAACAGCAGAACAGGATCAGAAAGCGAATGTGATTGGGCAAGGTGAATTCACGACGCACTATTATGCCGTCGCAGGTCCAACCGACACAGCCGTCTCCAGTGACGGAACTCGTACGTACACCTATAACGAACTGAGCCCGGAGCCCGTCGGAGGAAGCGTTTCCTTGAATGGAATGTTCTCGCCGGACAAGAAAGGGCATTTCAAGTATGCGCGTGGGTCTCGAGACATTCGTGATGGTGCTTCCAACACGATCATCTTCGGCGAAATTTCCTATTCAAGTAATCTAACCGCAACGATCACTGACCGAGGAGGTTGGGCGTTCGGTTCAACTTACGACACGGCTGGCGACAATCCAGTGAAAGAACTGTACGTTGCCAAATCAGTCAGCGAAAGCATCAACCAAAAGAAGAACACTAACGTGAATGAACTCGCATTCGGAAGCAATCACAATGGTGGAGCCAATTTCGGGTTTGCTGACGGCTCGACGCGTTTCATTCGCGACAAGATCTCTCTGGATATTTTCAAAACAATCTCCAGCATTGATCGTCTGGAAGCGCCGGAAAGGCTGGACGACTGACATTTGCGATACGGCCAATGCTCTCGACGGGGCTCAACCCGAAAACGAGGTCGAGATGAACCACTAGATTCGTTCCTTGAGCCGGTTTTGGCGAACAAACCGCGATAACGCGCTCGAAATTCAGTGAATTTCAATTCGTCAAACGCTTTAGATTCAATCACGCCTTGATGATCGCTCGATGCCGAATTTGACAGGACTGCTATCCTGCTTGTTCGACGTCCGGTGGCTTCATGACTGACACTTCAGACCCAACTCCTTCGCCTTTGACAGCATTGATGTGGCTGACGATTCTGCCAGCTTTCATTGTCGTGGGTTTACTGTGTTTATCGCCAAACTATCGATTTGACGATTCCGTCAATCAGGAGAAGTTGGATTACCCGTTAGGGGGCGACTTTCTTCAAGAGTACGTGGGTGGAGGATTGATTCGCGACTCTTTGCAGCGTGAAAATCTGTATCAGGCGGACACGTTTCAAACTGCCCAACATGATGACGCGATCGTTGGATTCAAGTGGGACGAACAGCAGTTCTTTCCCGCTGTCTATCCACCATTCTGGTACGCGGTTGTTAGTCCGCTGTCTGACGTAACGTATTCGATCGCATCCAGAATCTGGTTGGTGCTGATGGCCATGGCGCTGGTGGCAGCGGGATGGTTGATGAACCGTTACGCGAAATCACCGATGCTGATTCTGATCGCCATGTGCCTGTCGACGCCAGTGATCCAGAGTCTGAACGCTGGCCAGAAAGGAACGCTGCTGTTACTGATCCTTTCGGGCAGCTGTGTTTTGCTTCGACAACGGCGATACTTCCTGTCCGGACTGGTCTTCGCGTCGATTGCGTTCAAACCCCATTTGGCGGTCGCCATCGGCTTGTGGATGCTGACCAGCCGAAACTGGAAATGGTGCCAGGGAGCGTTTATCGGACTGGCAGCCTTGACGGTGGCTTCAATCGGAATCGATACAGGCTTGTTGAAAGAATATCTCCATGTCGTTTCAGGTTTCGGAAACTATGTGCAGAGCGGTGGATACAATCTGAGCGAAAGCTTTTCGCTGTGGAGTTTCTGGCAGCAACTGATTCCAGTTTCGTGGCTGTCTAAAACGCTGACCATCCTCAGTTCGTTGATTGTTCTGGGCTATTCGCTGTGGGCATTCGGGCGTCGGTCGAGCGATCAATTATCGATGGAGGAGATGGATTGGATATTTGCCGGGATGGTCATCGTCACGGTCGTCATTTCACCGCATCTTTACATCTATGATCTGACGATCCTACTGCTGCCTGTTGCTTTGCTGACAAGAATTGCCGTCAACCAACGCCAGAAGCCGAGCACAGACGCAGGTTCAGGCTACATCGTGTGGCTGCCAGTTGGCTTGCTGGTTACGTTGATGTTTGCCAACGGAGCCTTTACCGGTTTCGCCCAGTCATTCGGCATTCAACTGGGCGTGCCGTTGTTGCTGGCGGCGTGGCTGATGATCACGCAGCGCTTTTTCGCGGCGCCAGCACGTGCTTCTTGACGGAGTCACGGTAACTGACCGTGTTTCGTAGAAAACCATCCTTCAGTGCAAATGCGACTTCGCACAAGCCGATTGCACCTTCGTCCGTGGGACGTTTGCCGAACCATGTAAAATCATAGGGAGCGTAACCAAGGTCCGACATGGTTCGCGTCAGTGAAATCAGACTGCTGGGGTGATCGTCGTCGCCCAGCATGTGTGCTTCCAGGAAAACAAGTTCACACTTGCCCCACGCTTGATCACCACCCTGTAAGATTTCATGCTCAAATCCTTCGGCGTCAATTTTGATGATGTCCGGAACCGAGCCAATATTGTGTTCGATCAGATGATTCAACGAGAAGATTGAGATCTCTCTTTGTTCGTAGCCGGAAAGTTCGGCTTGCTCGGACGTAAACACGAAACTGCTGGAAACAGTGTCGGGAACAACGGTGAATAGCTTTCGTTCATTGTGTTGCCCAACACCGGCTTGAATCCATTGGCAATCCTGATCCGTCGAACAAAACCGGTCGAGGTGCGGTTTCATTTCAATCTGTGGCTCAACCAGTGTGAATGCACAGTTCGGAAAAACGGCCCGCGCGTCGGAGCTCCAACGGCTTTTGTTGGCGCCAATGTCGAGTATGTGTTTTGGTTCAAACCCACGTTCAGCAAGATTCAGCATCGTTGCCGAGAGTTTGGCTTTGGGAAACTTGCTTACGTGATTCAAGCGATAGTTGAACCGCTTGAGTAATTTGACGATTAGATTCATGAGCCGGTCGCATCCATGCGGGAGCCAAAGAATACAGTGAATTCAGTCAGACAATAGGAAAACCGCGAAAAACCACCAACGCTGATGCCGTTTCGGCAGGTTTTCGCGTGCTAGCTATTGCTGCCTCAACACGTCAAATCCTGTCAAAAACCCATTCGTTGAATGCTCGCCGGTTTGAGAAACCCGATAAAAAACCGATCGACTTGTCAATCAAGTCGATCGGTATCGATATCCCTTAAAGCATCCGGCCCAAAAGGTCTAGGCAAGACCTTCGCAGCGATTCAGGCAGTTCAAATCTTCAAACGCTGACTTCAGACGCTCAACAAACGATTGCTCGCCTTTACGCAACCACGCACGAGGATCGTAGTGCTTTTTGTTTGGCACATCGGCACCGTCCGGGTTGCCCAACTGAGTCTGCAAGTAGCCCTCTTTTTCCTTGTAGTAATCAAGCACGCCTTTCCACGTAGCCCACTGCATATCGGTGTCCAGATTCATCTTGATTGCACCGTACTCGATGGCTTCACGAATTTCTTCGCGTGATGATCCCGATCCTCCGTGGAACACAAAATTCACGGGCAGTTCACCGGTTCCAAACTTCTCTTTGATGTGCTCTTGCGAGTTCTTCAAGATGATCGGTTGAAGGCTGACGTTACCAGGCTTGTACACGCCGTGTACGTTTCCGAACGCAGCTGCCACGGTAAACCGAGGCGACACCTTGTTCAGCTCCTCGTATACGTAAGCGACCTCGGAAGGCTGAGTGTAAAGTTTGCTGCTGTCGACATCGGTGTTGTCGACGCCATCTTCTTCACCGCCGGTGATCCCCAGTTCGACTTCGATCAGCATGTCCATTTTGTTCATGCGCTCGAAGTATTCTTTGCTGATTGCGACGTTCTCTTCGAGTGGCTCTTCAGAAAGGTCCAGCATGTGAGAACTATAAAGCGGCTTGCCTGTGGCGGCGTAGTGCTTTTCGCCCGCATCAAGCAACCCATCGATCCACGGGAGCAACTTCTTGGCACAGTGGTCGGTGTGCAGAACAACCGGGACACCGTAATGTTCAGCCATCGCGTGAACGTGCTGAGCCCCCGAAACACAACCAGCGATGGCAGCGGCCTGACCGTCATTGGACAGACTTTTCCCGGCGTAAAACGATCCGCCGCCATTGGAGAACTGAACCATCACAGGCGAGTTCACGGCTGCTGCAGTCTCAAGAACCGCGTTGATGCTGTTTGTTCCAACAACATTGACAGCCGGCATGGCGTAGTTGTTTTCGTTCGCGTGACGGAGCAGTCGGTCGAGTGCTTCGCCCGACACAACGCCGGGCTTGATCTGAGAATCGCTCATGAATTTGAATTCTGGTTAAGGATGGATTACGACACTAAAAGGATTCAGGATCCCGTTTTCCGAGCCTACTATTGTCTTCGGAACGCCAGAATTTTCAACGGCTGGACAACTTGGCCGATTACCAGGGTTTGTCCGACTGAAAGCAGAATTTGACGGATCTTTGTATCCGACCTGAGTGAGCTACTCTCAGTTGCTAAACCGGTAGTCTTGGTTTGATAAAGCAACCTTAGTGGTCTCACTGCGACCAGAACATCAACAAGTGTCAGAAATTGTCTTTCTGGCCTCGGATCGGCAATCTCGAAATCGCCGAGACTTTTCCCATTCAGAAAATCGAGTTTCGGTTCTCATATACCTGATACCCATCAATCAGTTCAAGAACTTGCGAGAAATCACTTTTAATCGGTCACGGTCAACTGACAATATTTCGATCTCCGAGAGCAGAATAAAGTTACAACGGCAAGGATTATCGCAGAACTCGGTTCGGGTATCGCGATCAAGGTCAAACGAGGTGAGCTCACCGCCGTGGCGAAAATATTATCCGCAACTGGATCAAACAAAAAGCCGGAAAAGTCAACGCCTCGAGTGCGAGCTGAATTGACAATATCTGACACGTCAATGTCAAAAGAAGGGATGTTCGCCGGATTCGTCAACGTTACACCAACACGATCAATGAATACACCGGCACGATTAAAATCGTCAACCGAAGCGATGCCATCACCATCGAACGCGAACAAATTGAATTCGCGAGTCGCAGATCCACCCGCGTTGTTTACTGCAAGCCGGAATTCAAATCGCGCCTCAATCAAGCGGTCATTCGATAATTCACTAATATCAAATTCGACAATATTTCTTCGCTCAATACTGGAAGCCTGAGTTAAAAATGGAGAGTCGAGCCGCAAAGAATCCGGCACTCCGTCCCTTGGGGCATCATCGACCGCAGCTTGAAAGACAGGCGAGGAGACAATGTCGCCCGGCGTTGAACGAGTGAAAAAAATTGAGCCAAACAACAGTAAAGCAATAACGATCGATCTCATGGTACACGTAGGCAATGCAAGCTTGATTTGGATTTTAACTTGTAAAATGACTGAGCTGAATAAAACACCGTCGTTTTAACAAGCAATAAATTAAAGTCGAGATCAAAAATTTGTCAAACTATTCGTGAAACAAACAGGTGCCGACAACATTCATCAAGTGCACGTTGCAGTTTACTGTCGCGGCTACGGCTTTGCGAAAACCGGGTCGAGTGTGGGAAATGTCGCGACGCTGAAAGGAAACTTACTCAGATAATGGAAACGTGGAAACGCAAAGAAGTCGTCTCGTTCGTTTACTTGAAACAGGTTGAAAACGTGGTTCAGAGATCTCACCAAATTGGACTGTTTTAGCATTAATGATGGTTTTTACAGGTCAACCACGCCTAATGGATTTTAGATCGGCCCGTAGAGACCGTCCGGCTTAGAACTGCTTCGTTGTCAAGAATTTTCGGGCCACGGGCCCAAGGTTATGTCAGCCCAAGGCAACGCCTTGGGAACGTTGGCGTTAGAAATTGGTCGGCGGGCTGAAAGCCCAGCCTTACGGGACAAGCTCAGTCGCGACTGAAAGCTGGACCGTCGGCCCGAGAAAGCTAAGGTCAAACCGATTCCCAGTCCGTTGACCTGGGCTGGCATAACGTTGGACCTTCGGTCCGTTTAAAAAATGGCCGGCAACTACTCAGCTGCCGGCCACACAATAAAAGATTCCGATCAATAGTGCTTTGTCAAACCAGCATTTTGGGGTTGGCCCTTCAGATTGGCCTGCCCAAATCGAATCAAAATGAAGTGCCAACCCCAAGGCTTAAGTTAGACAAAGCACGAAACGATTGATGTTTTCAATCGCCTTGGTTGTCGAACGCGAGTAAACCAGAGATTACTCACCAGCGTCAAACCGATTCCGCATGCGTTGCTGCATTTCCTGCATTTGCTGCTGGACTTCCTGCATCTGCTGACGCATGTTCTCCATTCGATCTTCGAAATCCCCACCAAGTCCTCCTCCACCAAGAATAATGCCGGGGCCGAACTGCTTGAATTCCATGTTCCCGAAACCGTTTCCTAATGGACCGAAGTCAAAATCGAACCCATTCATTTCACGCGGAAATCCGACTCGCATCTGTTCGGCCGTTCGCTCGACAGGTGCGACATCAACCCCGATCTCTTCTCCGCTACGCATCACTGTCAGCGACAATGACGAATCCGCTTCGCCTGCCTTTTGAACAACTCGAACCAGATCTTGCTGAGTCAACAACTCCTGATCATCAGCGAACAAGAGAATGTCGTGTTTTTGAAGACCGGCAGCTGATGCCGGAGATCCATCGCCGACGGCAGCAACCAGCAACCCACTACCCTCTGCAAGACCAAGCTGAGCCTGTAACGCCGGAGCAACTTTTGCACAGTGCACGCCGATCATGTATTTGTTCACATTGCGTTTCGCACTGAACATGTTTGGAAAACCGCCTGGCAACGCAGGCATGTTCAGGCCTTCCGCACCCTCGTCGCCCAGATCGATTTCGTGCCGCTGTCCATCCGCATCGACGACAATGGCTTTTCCGACCATCTTCGTCTGTTGCTGGCCGTTGTTGTTGACCGATTGAGCGGATTGTTGAACGACAACGCTTTGGGCACCTTCGAGATCAATCGTCTGTTCGTTTCCTTCGTTGTCAGTGAACGTGATTTTTCCATTTTCCGACTTGAGCAGAAACTTGTTGGATTGGTTGCCATCGTCGAGTGCGATTTCCCCGGCATCCACCGCTTCGGCTTCCTCAGCACCTGGCTTGACCAACAGCCGAGCACCTTCGACAGGCTCGCCGTCCTGATTGACGATTTCGATTTCGGCTTCTTGTGCAAAGACGGGCACGACGGAAGCAACAGACAGCATCAACACGGCAATTGCAGCCACACTTGATTGAATGAGCGTCAAACAATGATTCAATTTAATATTGCTATTCATTTTCAAACTCCTTGAAATGAGATGAACGTAGAGCTTATACCAGTACTCACTCGCCTAATCGCAACCCGAAACGTAAGTGAGGGAATGCAAGGATATTCCCTCGCTGACGCGTCGGGTTATGAAGTTCAGAGATGGGCTCATAAACATTACTGACCGGCCGACACATTGATCGTCTGGACAGGCACGACAAACGATCGACCATCCTTCAAACGACCAGACAGGTAATCAACATTCTGTTGAAGCTGATAGCCCGACTGTCGCCATTGATTCAATTGCTGATTCGAAGGTCCTCCGGCGAACACACTTTGCTGCGACTGAGGTAACTGATTCAATCTTCGAGCGCTGTACAACGGCACCGAGCTTTTCCCAACTCCCATGGCGTCCGTCAATTCCAACTCGTACTCGGGTTTCAGATCAGCCAGAGTTAGCTCTTTCGGCTTCGACATCAGATTTTTGGCTTCGGGAGAATCCTCGACAGCGACCAAACCGGATGTTGCATCATCGATTCTCCTGTCAATCGAACCGCTCGAACCCGCATAAAACCCAATCCCCGCTGCCAAAAGCAACCCGGCAGCCAGCGCGAGCCAAGAAGGAAAACTCACACTGGCTGGGGTACGAACCGGAGTTGCTTTTGCAGCAGTTTCGGACTGCAGCGTTTCCATGTTGGAAAAATTCGAATCCTGATCCAACCGTTGAAACGATTTCTGCCAGAGTCGATCCTCAATGAACGCCGTTGCAATTTGACGCCATTGGCTGGGATCCGTTTCAGCTGACTTCGCCAATCGTCGGCTTGAAGCCAAATCAAGTTCGCCATCCACCAGTTTTTGAAGTTCAGTTTTATCAATCGAGGAAGACATGTTCGTTGTCAATCAATGGAAATTCTTGTCAAAGAGGTACGTAGTCGTTTTCTTGCCTGAGCCAATCGGTACTCGATCGAGCCAACCGGCACGCCAAGATGATCCGAAAGCTGCTGATAAGTCCAGTTTTCGACATACTTGAGTGTTAAAATCTCTCGATCTTGAGCACGCATGCTTTCGATCGACTGTTGAATGGATTCCGTTTCTTCCTGGTCAATCAACCATTGCAATGGTTCCGGTTGTGCATCTTCAGGGTTGAGTTCGTCCGTCGGATGCGCCTGTGATCTTCGATTCATCTGCCGATGGAAATTGACCGCTTGTCGGATCGCAATCCGGTACAACCACGGAGCAATTTTTTCCGGATCTTCCGGAACACTCGCAGTTTTGGATTCATCTTTGGGATCAACCTGTCTCAAAACCTGAACGGCCAGATTTTGATACAAATCCTCGACTTCATGCCGATTTCCGATTCGGCACCGCAGCACTTTCAGCAGCCACGGTTTGTGTCGTTCAAGCTCGATCGGCCACTCGATCTTGCCGGAATAATGGTCACTTGCTGACAGGCTCAATTCAGACATGGAAAACACATCATCAAACGGTCGAGGCCGCGTTTTGTTTAAGTCTAGCGGCTTTTCGTTGCTCTCCACTTGATTTCGTCAACGCCGTGGACACTATCGCTGAGTGGAAGTTGCACAAAGTCGCTTGTTACTTGCCCGTCGCGATCAGGCAAAAAAGTAGTCGCGGCCACAGCGAACATTCGGGCAAAAAATCAGCTGGATTAAGAGAATTTTCTACGACAACCGGCGCTCGACAGTTCGCGGCCGCGTTTTACAAGGTTATTTTCGCGCAGATTGGGTTTTCGCCGAGGATTTGGACCCGATCCAGCGAGCAACCTTGCCCCCGGCTCCCGAAGCCCATCCAGTGCGGCCGCTGGGTGAAAATTGGACGGCGTGAAAACCATGATTGGAGATCCTCCTCCATTTGGCTCCCTGGTCAGATGACAAATCGGTGCCATTGGGTCCGACGGCAATCAGGTAGATCTCTTTTCCGTGGTTCAGTTTCGCAACGCAGCTGCGGTACCCGGAAGGAGGTGAACGTTTCTTCGGTGTCGACCACGTTTCTCCACCGTCATCCGTCACCGCATAGTTGCTGGACGTATCGTCGGGCTGTTTAAAGTTTCCACCAACGACGCAACCATGGTTCCGGTCAGTAAAACAAGTGGAGAAAATTCCCGATGTCTTGTTGGTGCGAATGGGCGTCTGCCAAACGGACCAGGTGCTTCCATGATCGGGCGTATACAAAATTCGACTCGTCAACGCCGCGTTGCCTTTGGAGCCGTTGGCAAGAGCGACAACCAGACCTTTCTCACCAAGAGTACAGATGTTCGAGCCACTGGCAGCAAAACCCGCCTCGCCAGGCTGCAGATCAGGCATCCGAGACCTGGGCAGTTGCCTCCATGTTTTTCCGCCATCATTGGTACCCACCAAGAACAGTCGTCCGTCAATCGGATCGCTCATGGCGACACCGTATCGATCGTTCCAAAAAGTGATCGCGTCAAAAAAGACTCGAGGGTCGGTATTCTGATAACACAGTTTCCAGCGTCCACCGCCGTTGGTGGTGCGATAGATCCGACCTGGCGAACCCGAACTGATCACAACGGCAGTGCCTTCATCGATCGCTTCGATGTCGCGAAAATCCAGTTTTTCTGCACCTTCGATCTGTTTGATTCGCCAATTGCTCCCTCCATCGTACGAGTGAGCAACGGTTCCCTGAGAACCACTGATCCAGATTTCTCGATCGCTGAAAACACACAGGCCGCGAAGGCTGGCTTTCGTATCGAGGGGGATGATCTGCCAGGGAGACTGAACGACGGATACCGTTTCTTTATCAATGCGAAGTCTTTCCACTTGCTGGGAAAAACAGACTGATGTAGCGCAAACGAAAAGAGCGCAAGCACAGAGACAAAGAGGTCGATTCATGGTGGCATCAAGCAAGGTGGGAGTGGCAACTTACTATATTCCCGCTCGTTGACGAATCAACCTTCAAACCAAAAGTAAAACGCGAGCTCTGCTACAAAACACCACGTGACGCAGGATAACTGCCCAAAACCGTCATCTGCTTGCAATGAGCTTTCGCTTCACCAATGACGGTGGCCACTGCCGGATCTTTGCGGTGACCGGCGATATCCAGGAAGAACGTGTAATCCCAATTGACCTCGCGGCTGGGCCGTTTTTCGATGTGAGTCAGATTGATGTTGTTCCGTTTGAACACACCCAATACATCCACCAGCGAGCCGGGTCGATCGTCCGCGGTGAACATGATTGACGTCTTGTCGTTACCGGAAATTTCAGTTTCCTGACGTGAAAGAATTAAAAACCGAGTCACATTATTCTGACGATCTTCGATCTGTTCGAATAACGGATGCAGGCCGTAAATCTCACCTGCCAATGAACTTCCAATCGCTGCCGCACCGCTGGTTGGATCGGCATCAAAAGCCGCTTTGGCATGTTTGGCCGCCGCTGCGGTGCTTTCCGCTGGAATACGTTCGGCGTTCGGGTACTGGGTCGACAACCAGTTCCGACATTGGGTCAGCGCTTCCGATTTGGAATAGATTTGTTTGACCGCTTCCGGTTTGCAATTGGCCAGCAGACTGAAGTGAATCGCCAGCTGCACTTCGCCATAAATGTTCAGTTGATCGTGGTAAGTCAGAAACGCATCGAGCGCTTCGATGATGCCTCCACCGGTGCTGTTCTCGATCGGCACCAGCCCGTAATCCACGTGCCCGCGAGCAACTTCCTGAAATACACCTTCAATCGCGCGAAGATCTTCGAATTCAACGCTTGATCCGAACTGCCGAGTGGCTGCAAGATGGCTGAATGTACCGACAGGGCCGAGGTATCCGATTCGCAGCGGCTGCTCCAACGCGAAACTGCCGCTCATCAATTCACGATAAACGCCCTCAAGAGTGCGATCGAGAATCGGGCCCTTGTTGTAGTTCTGAATCTTATCCAGCACGGCCTTTTCACGATGCGGCGCATAGATCGGAGTGCCGCTGCCTCGTTTGCGATTACCGACTTCGACAACGTATTCGGCCCGCTTGTTGATCAGTTCAACCAACTGTCGATCGACAGCGTCAATCTTTTCGCGCAGGTCTTGAAGGTGGTCGTCGTTTGGGTTGGCAGTCATCGTTCGGTTTGCGCTTTGTTTATTAAGACCGGTGTGAAACAAGCCCGATATTCTAATCAGAAACCGGGATGGCTCCAGAGCGTGCACATCACTCGAAGTAGAAACAGAGCCGCACCGAAACGCCATGGTTTGCGGATGATTCCGAATCGCGAAATGAGCCGACACTGCCCGCAGCGACGATTTGAATGAGCGTGATGACAGGGAGGCACGCGATATGCAACCACAGATTCAACATTCTCGTGCATGCCAAAATTGGCCAAAACGCAGCATTTTCAAGCAGCGACGTTGTATTTTGGCATCAAAAATTTGGCCAGACGTTGCATCGAGACAACCTTCGCAAACATGAGACAGGTACAACATGTCCAACACGCTTTCGATTCAGGACGCTCATCAATTCACCATCAAACAGGCTGGAAAAATGATGATAGGAACCGCATTGGCATCGGCCTTTCCGAAGCGTGCACAACAGTTATCTGCATTTCCGCTCAGCGACCCCCATGGGTTCCGCGACAAAGCAATCATGGCTCACCTGAAACGGAAGGCGATCAAGGAAAACCGCGAAGACTTCTTCGAAAGGCTGCACCAAAATTTCTGGAGCGGGCAGGGCGGCGCAGTGTTCGCAGACAATTGCGATCATCGTTTCAACGATCTGTTCATGACGCACCAGATTGAAGATTTCAGTACGTTGGCTCAAATCTGGCGAGAGAATCCTCGGCAGCAGGTCGTCGAGTTCGGTTGTAACTCGGGTTTTTTGCTGAACTATCTGACGACCAATCTGGAACATGTCCAGTCCTCGCTCGGAATTGAAATCAACGCGGATCAGGTTCGTCGCAATCAGGAATCTGACAAGTTTGACCCGCGAGTGAGTTTCCTTCATGCCGATGGAGGCCGTTGGTTGTTGAAATTTGGACAGGCCAACACGTTGTTTGTGTCCAACGGTGGCGTGCTCGAGTATTTCAGGCGGGAACGGCTGGATGAAATGCTGGCTCATATTTCGAATCAGTTGAAACCGGCCACGTTTTTCTCGGTGGAACCCGTCGCTGCGGATCACGACTGGTCAAAGTCTGAAAAATCAGTTCCGTTCGGGGACGAGCTTTCCTTTTCGCACAATTACACCCATCTTTTTGAATCGAATGGGTTCCAGATCAGGCACCAACGAGCGGTCGAATACCAACAATGGAAAATGGTCGCCACGATCGCTGTCACCACAGCCTGAGCAATGAATTGCGTTTTCCTCGCAGCGGTTTGAACCGCATTCTGGTCGATTGCGAGAATCGGCTTGACTTCCGGATCGCCAACGGATACTGTACCACCTAGATAGTACAGCGTCACAGGTGGTGAATGTCCGAGCTCTTCTTTGAGATTAATCCCAGCAACGGAGTGCCTGTGTACGAGCAGGTGGCTCGACAGATCGTTAGCGCTGTTGCCAGCGGCGGCCTCGAGTCCGGGCAAATGGTTCCTTCCGTGCGCGAAATGGCCAAGGAACTGGCGATCAACCCGAATACTGTCGCGCGAGCGTATCGTCAGCTGCAGGACGAAGCGATTCTTGAAACCGTTCGTGGATCCGGCATTGCGGTTGCTTCCGGGGCAAAGCAGAAGTGTCGATCCAAGCGGGCAAAAATCATTCGCGGACGGATCGCCGGAGTCATGGAAGAGGCTCGTCAGAGCCAACTTAGCGACGAAGAGATCATGAAAATGATTCAAACGGAACTCAGAAAACGAACCAAGTGAGGTGAAGCATGAGTGTCGATTCGAACGAAAAAGAGTATCCGGTAGTGAAGATTAGTGGGCTCACCAAACGCTTCGGATCGACCGTCGCGTTAGACGACGTCTCACTGAAAATTCCGCGCGGTGTGGTGTTCGCGTTGCTGGGTGAAAACGGAGCCGGCAAATCGACTTGCTTGCGAACCTTGTTGGGGCTTGAACAGCCAGACAGTGGCAGCGTTGAGGTGCTCGGGATGGACAGCAGCAAGCAAGGCATCGATATCCGAGCGTCTGTCGGCTACGTGCCGGAAGCTCCTGCGTTGTACGAGTGGATGACGGTCGCCGAGATCGGTTGGTTCACGGCAGGTTTCTATCCGACCGGATTTCAGGCCGAGTTTGAACGATTGGCGACCGAGTACGAACTGCCGCTCGATCGAAAAATCAAAAAACTATCCAAAGGTGGCAAAGCCAAAGTCTCGTTGGCTCTTGCGGCCGCTCACAAGCCTCCGCTGATGATCATGGACGAGCCTACCTCGGGGCTCGATACGCTTGTGCGACGCAAGTTTCTCGAAAGCATGGTCGATATCGCGGCCAGTGGTCGCACGGTCTTGCTTTCCAGTCATCAAATCCCGGAAGTCGAGCGTGTTGCTGACACTGTGGCGATCATCAACCAGGGCCAACTGCTGGTTTGTGACTCGCTGGACAACTTGAAACAGAGCATGGAGCAATGGATCGTCACGCTCGCGAGCGGAATAACGGAACTCCCATCGATCGAAGCTGAGATTCTGCTGCATGAAGGGCAGGGGAGTCGACGTCAACGCTTGCTTGTTCGTAACACAACGCCCGACTGTTTGTGGAAAATGCGTGATGCTCATGACGTTCAGGAAGTCGAAGTCCACACGCCGTCACTCGAGGAAATCTTTGTCGGCCTGATCAAGTCCAGCAAAAACAAAGTGTCCGATAAACTGTCGTCAGCTGCATCCAATCAATCGGCGGAGGTCTCTCAATGAGCACCACGATGGAGCCAGCTCATTCGCCGTCGATGCAACCAGCGAGCGATAAACAGTTCGGCATCTGGAAACGCCTGCTGTGGAAGGATCTTCGTGAGCTGTTACCAATCTGGATCACGCTGATCGCAGGAGCAGCGGTTTGTGCCTGTTTGTTAACGCTGGAAGACTCGCAGACGTTTCGGTCATGGCGCAGCCAGACGATTGTCTCGGGTATTCAAGCGTTCGCGATCATGACCAGCTTCGCGACCGGAGTGCTGTTGTTCGCTCCCGAGCGAGAACAAGGTACGGTTCATCTGCTGCGGTCGTTGCCGATTCAACCAAAGCGTATTGTATGGGCCAAGTTGATTGCGGGCGTCTTGGGAGTCATCGCAGTTTTGATTGCATTGACTCTTGTCTTGAAACTGAGTCTTCAAAACACCAACAGAGCAGGAGATTGGTTGACGTTGTTGTACTCCAGTTTCTGGACAGACCAATTGGTTCGAATCACCACGCCGGTGTTGGTTTTTCTACTTGGTGCGTTTGCCGCGATGAGAACGGGATCGACGTTTTATGGGTTCTCGATTTCAGCAGTGCTGGGAATCGCGTCGGCGTTTTTGGTTGGCTACGTTTCACTGGAGATCAACCGAACCATCGAAGTGAATTCTTTCCAAGCGATCGGGAGCTTGGTAGCAGTTCTGGCGATGCTGGCTGGAACATTGAGTTCGGGACGTATCTGGCTGGAGGAAAGGAAACGCACTGGTTTTGCATCGCAAGATGAAACAGTCGCATCCGAAATCGATTTCGTCTCGGGCTCGCGTCAAGCGGTAAAGTTTCAATTGGCCCGAGCACCATCTGGAAAAATATTCTGGCCTTTGCTGTGGCAGTCGTTTCGGATCAGCCGAGTTCCAGTTGCGATTTTGTTGACTTTCGCCGTCACGACGCTCCTTGTGTTTTGTGGAATGTGGATAGCGGCTCAGTACGATCGGGCGACGGGTTTTGGGGCAGGAATTCGTCACTACTTCGAGATCGCGGAATATATCGTTGCTTTTATGACATTGGGAACATTCACAGCGATGATCTGTGTTTTCGGAACAGTTTTCTGGCACGATCAGCAAAATGGGCGGCTTCGTTTCTATCAGCAGCATGTCGAACGTCCGCGATTGCTGTGGCTGACACGTTTGTTGCCATGGTTCTTTCTTTTTCTGGTTGTGACGCTCATCGCTGCGTTTGTTGGCTGGTTCCTGTTGCATGCGAGTTTTCGAGATGGATTCAGGATCGAAGATTTCGGATCGTTTGAATCTATCTGGTTCAACACGGCTCCGAGCGTTGCAATTGGTTTGGTGTCAATTTTGGCGATCGGCCAGTGGTGGTCGATGCAGATCCGCAATCCCATCATCGCGATTGTTTTGACTCTGATCAGTGCGGCGGTTTTGTGTTGGTTGGGTTCTAATTTGCCACTACTTGGCGAGCCGTTAACCTGGTTCCTTCCATCTATCGCTGTCCTGTTCTGGGCAACCTGGTATCGAAGCAAGTCTTGGCTGGCTGATTCGGCAACGTGGCGAACTCACGCAGTCACCTTTGGATCAATCATCGCAACGATGGGGTTCAGTTTTGCAGCCTTTGCCTGCCACCGAGCGTTCGAGTATCCGGATTTGCAGCTGGATACCGACAACATTGCAGCTCAATTTGCCCCAGATCAACGGGGAGTAAGAACCGTCGAACGATTGCAATTCGGAACACCCGCCGAACGTAAAGAAACGGCCGATATGTATCGGCAGGCAATGTCCGAGATCAAAGGTGAACTTTCGAATGGAATGGCCGGATTGATTTATGGCGATTGGAACTTCTGGGAAGACGAATCACAGCGTGGAACGAAGGCCGCTCATTCAGCTCGATTGATTGATTACGACAAAAAAGTCAAAGCTTGGGTCGAGCGAAATGAGGAGCCATTAAAGCTGGTCTTGAAAGCCTCGGAACGAGTCGCCTGTGATCCATTTCATGTTGATTATCTTTATCGACAAACAGATAAGTTGCGATCCTTGACGATGGCGAATTGTCTGCTGATGCTGCAACAGAATCGCAACGAAGAAGCGCTTCGCAGCATCTGGGCTTACGATCGTGTTTGCCAGCGAACTGACATGGGACTTTCGTTGTATCAAGATGTGAGGATCGATGACCGAAAGTTCGTTTATGAACTGTTGATTCGTTGGGCCGAAAAACCCAACCAAAGCGCCGATGCGATCCAGGCGGTGATCGATCGCTTGAAACACGATTCAGTCGCGGAAGAACCAGCGATACTGGAATTTTCGGATTCGACTCCGACGGCGAACCGGCAACAACAGGTAAACGCTCAAACTGCCATTCATCTCTGGAATGACTACACCCGTTGGCGCGGTGAGGCCCGTTGGTTTGGTTTGAACTATCACTTTCACATCGTCGACAACGACATGCTTGATGACGGCAACGCGACTTCATTAACGTGGCCTTGGGAGAAAGAGCGACGCCGGAGATTCCGGAAGACGGAAGCGATACGTAGATTTCAAACCGGTCTGGTGGGACACCGTCGCGATCAAATGTTGCCTCGTCCTGATTATGGTTCATACATCAATTCAGGTTGGGCGAATCGCAGCGTGCGAGACGAGTATAACTTCGGGATGACTCATCCACAGCACGCGGAATACCATCGAGCGGTTGCAAACGCCACGCAGGAAACTAATCGGCGTTACACGATGTTGCGACTGGCCTTGGCGGCTTATCGAATCGAAAACGGAAAGCTCCCCGAAACAATTCACGACCTGTCATCTTACTTCGATGGCAAATTACCGAAGACTGTTTACACGAATGCTAATTTCGGTTGGTTGCCAGAAGGTCTGCCAGTGCAAGGATTTCTTGGTCGGCAACCGTCACCCGTTATACTACCCCCGAACGTACCCTTGTTATTGCCGTACGGACTTGCTCAACCGATCGACACCAGCAAACGAGAATCTTTCAACCCGGACAACAACAGCGATGACACCGAAATGGGTATACCAATTCAGCCCATCGATTCGGATTGGGAACTTCGACGGCACGCCTTTGATCCGGTGGTGAGCGTCCTCCAGAAAACACAGTAGCAATACTCAATCGATTTTTTGACAGGATAAACATGATTGACAGGATCTCTCCCGAGCACCGATCATGTTCATCCTGTAAATCCTGTCAAAAAACAAAGAAGCATGCAGCAAGTCGTCATGGCATTGCGGAAGAGTTCGCGTTTTGTGAAACGATTTGGTTGAGATATGATCTTTTGCTCGGTACTTGCTAACTGCATCGTGCCTCCCCGGTACGCCAATTTTCACCCCTAAAAAACGCTCGATTTTTCATGCTCACCGTCCTCTCACCCGCGAAAACGCTCGACTATGAAACCCCTGTCACGATAAAGACACACACTCAGCCACAGTTCGCCAAACGGAGTGCAGAGCTGATTAATGTGTTGCTTGACTATACGCCTAAGCGGCTTGGCAAGTTGATGTCGATCAGTGACAAGCTGGCTCAATTGAACGTGGATCGCTACGAAGCGTGGCAACCCAAAGCATCCAAAAAGAACGCTCGGCAGGCATTGTTGGCGTTCAAGGGCGATGTTTATCAAGGCGTTGATGCTTATTCATTGAGCGAAGCCGATTTCGAATTCGCTCAAGAGCACCTGCGGTTGTTGTCGGGTCTTTATGGAGCGCTTCGGCCGCTGGATCTGATTCAGCCGTATCGGCTTGAGATGGGAACGAAACTGAAAACCGATCACGGCAAGGATTTGTATGATTTCTGGGGCGACGACATCACGCTTGCGTTGAATAAGCAGCTTAAAAAAACCAAATCTCAAACGCTGCTGAATCTGGCGTCGAACGAGTATTTCGATTCTGTTCGACCGGATCTGTTGAAGGCGAATGTCATTTCGCCCGTCTTCAAAGATTTGAAAAACGGGAAGTACAAACTGATTAGTTTCTTCGCCAAGAAGGCGCGAGGAACCATGGCGGGGTGGGTCATCCGGAAACGAATCATCGACCCAAAAAAGTTGGTCAAATTTGCCGAGGACGGATACCGCTATGACGCCGATTCCTCAACGCCCGACAAGCCAGTCTTTCTACGAGGCTGACCGTTCAACTGATCTGAATGGACGAACTTTATTCACTGCGGCTCCAGACGTTTGGAATCCCGTTCGTATCAAATTCCACGTGGATCACGTTTGGGCAACAGCAGACTGGGCAATCTTCCACGTACTGCTGCTGAGTCCCTTCGCTGTGGTCGATAGGAACGACGATTTCCTCACCGCAACTGTCGCAGATGTAGCTGGCTTCATCGTTCAGCTCGGACAGTTCGTCGTCAAGGTCACTGCTGTCTTCGAATTCGTAGTCCATTTCATTCCAAACACTTAAAGCGTTCGCACAATTTTCGATTCCGTGTTCGTTCCATCAAACGTGACCATGATCAGATCGGTACCGGGCGAAATGTCAACCAGTCCTGCCACGTGAACGTTTCCGTTGGCGTCGCTGCGAGTCGCTCGAATGGCTTGACCGTTCAAATTGGACCAGCGAACATCCGCGTTCGGTAGGGTCTGCACAGCAGGTAAGCGAGACGTGATTTCTCGCCCGGTGGTTGAGCTGACCGTTTCCAGTGAGCCTCCACCGCGCGGTGGTTCACTGGCTGAGTCGATCATGTTGCGAATTCGGAGGCCGATGATCGGGTCGGCAGGTTGTGGATCAAATTCCATTTCCAGGAAGTTCCAGTAGTGCGGATCGCCTTCGGCGTGAGGACTCTGGTTCGCATCCGAAAAATTTTCGTGATACAGCGCCGTCACTTCCAGATCACGCTCGTCCACGTCTTTCATCTTCGGACCGAACCCCGGAATCAAAGCGCGGCCGTTGTTGCGTCCAATGGGACCGAAACTGCACTCGATCACTCGCTGTTGAATATTCTTCATGATGCACCCGTTGTGAACGTCGCCGTAAACGGTCACGATGCCGTCGCGTGAACCGAGCAACTCCAGCACTCGGTCCGCACCCGCTTTCACCCATCCGGCATAGTCGGCGGTGACTCGATCACGTTGATCAAATCGTTTGGGGTGATTCAGGCTGGGCCCGTTTCCGTATTTGGCTCCGGTCCAGACGGTATGAAGACCACTGATTCCAGTCAGGCAGATCAACGGCGAGGAATCAGTCGTGAGTCTCCGTTCCAGCCAACTGAATTGTTCTTCACCCAACAGGCTTCGTGTCGGATCGGTCCGATCATAGAGGCTTTTGAACGCTCCCCAGCCCGCGTCGTCCCAGATATCGACATCCTGACTGTTTCGCCACAGTCTCGAATCGAGCACAATCATGGTGAAATCCCGATTCGGCATCTTCCACGATCGCCATTTTTTTGGATTGATCGACGGATCGATTTCTTCATCGCCCGTGGTCAAGTGATGAACGATTTGAAAATTCCTTCGCAGATAGTCAGAGTCCTGACCGAGTCCTTCCGTATTCCGCAAAACCAGCTGTTCAGGACCCTTGAAATCGTCCATTCCGTATTCATGGTCGCCGGGATTGATCACATTCCAGTGGCGCATCATCTGCCAGCGACTCGTGGGTCCGCAAATTGATTGAGTCACCACTTTGTAAGCGTCATCGGTGCTGGGAGGGTACAACAACATTTCCATGTACCAGACATCGTCCTCCCACAGCATGATTTGAAAATTGTATTCATCCAAGTGACGAAACGATTCCGGCGAGGGTTGATCGCGAACGGTCCATTCGGGCATGACTCGTTTGGCATTAAACTGCCATCCATGATCGGTTCTTGTCTGGAAGCTCTGGCTAATCGCGTGACAGGAAAGGCCGCAGACTTTGTAAGGAGCCGTTAACTGAGGAAGTCGACCGACGTATTTTCCAGTGGCCGGAACATCACCGACGAAACCGGTGCCCGGACCGCAGGCGTCGGTGCCGATTCGCTGATCAAATGTGACATCGACACCGTCTTTCCAGACCGTGTAGTACATTTCCTTATCGGCTGGACTATGTGGCAGAATCGCTTCGATGGTAGCCGTGTTGCGCCGCCATTTGTTGGTTACGATCTTTGCGGTTCCGGCAATTGGAACCGACTTCCATCCACCAGCGGGCGTTTCAGAATCCGCAACGCGCAGTTCAACGGTCTCTCCGTCGGAAGTGAACAGGGACACGAACCGAACTTGCCATTTTTCATCAACTTGTTTCAAAGTGTCGCCCAACGGGTAACACGTAAAACAATCGTTTACGCCAACGTTTTGTTGTTGGTTCTCGAATGGCTCGATCGAAAACTCGTTCACCTCGAAGTCGATCAGGCCACCACAGGCAACGCCCGCATAGCCTGAAGTCTGAGACGATTTCAGAATCGCTGAGAAAGTATGCCGGTTTTCAGTGTTCCCGCTACCGCGGCTGACCAGAAGCGAGGCAGTCAATTTTACCGACTCATTTGCCAACGGTTGTACGTCGATTTCCATGACGCATCGATCGCCGGGTGACAGGTCGGCAACGTTCATCACTTGGGTCTTGCGGTTGATCATCAAGTTTGACGGACCGTCTTTCGCATTGACCGGTTTGGAGTTCGACGTCGGCGCGCTTTTGTTTTTCCGTCCTTTTTTCACGGGAACCGTAAGCCCAAATTTACCGTCGTCGGTCCAGTTGATCAGCGACGCCTGACGCAGCTGCTGGTGGCTTTCGAAAACTGATTTGGCTCCGATTGCGACTCCCATCATGCCAGTTCCAGGCTGGTACATTTTCCACGATGGATTGTCGCCCTCAGCGGGCGAGGGCCGTTGGCCTCGGAACGTGAACGTGGCTTTGATTTTGTAGCGACCGCTCAGTTGGTAATGCTGGTGATAGATGACGCCCGGAAGCTGAGTCGGATCGTATTCGGTTTTATATTCAAATCCGTGAGTTGCGGCGTGAAATGGAAAGCCGATTTTACGGGCTCGATCGCCGTAGTTGCGCAGTCGCCGACGCAAAGCGCCGTTTTCAATCTTCCAATAGCCAGGGTTCAGCGTTTGCCATTCCGGACCATGAACCCATGAATCGGTCTGCGCAAAACGCGTGATTGAGATATTCTGGTTTGCCGCGCAGGCAACTTTCCCAAGATCATTTCCCGCGACGGTGATCGCTGATGTTGCTGCGGCAGTTCGAGCAATAAACGTTCTTCGATCAACCGCGTGAGAAGTCTTCCGATCGTCGTCTTGTGTCATCACAGTCTTTCGTTGTTCGCGTTACCATGGTGCAGGATTCACGGTCTCTGCAGACTGGAAAATTCATACTAACTTACGCAGACGACTTGCATATGCCTGAAGGCCACACTATTCACCGAATCGCCCGCGATCACCAGAAGGCTTTTTCCGGCCAGAAGTTGATCGTCAGTTCTCCTCAAGGTCGTTTTGAAGAGGAGGCGGTAAAGTTAAACGGTCGCAAGCTGAATAAAGTTTCGGCTCATGGCAAACATCTTTTTTATCATTGGGCACCCGGTCGAGGATGTCGCAGTGGAGCGAACCTGGTGCACGTGCATCTTGGCTTGTACGGAAAGTTTCGACTTCACAAAAACCCTGCTCCTGAACCACGCGGCGCGGTTCGCGTTCGTATGATCGGCACGCGGAAAGCGTTTGACTTGAACGGACCGACTCGATGCGAGCTTCTTTCGAAATCCGACTATCGGAAGCTGCTCAATCGATTGGGGCAGGATCCCTTGAAGCCGGATGCGGATCCGGAAATGGTCTGGAATCGAATCAGTCGTAGTCGTGCGGCGATTGGAACATTGTTGTTGAACCAGTCGGTGATCGCCGGGCTGGGGAACATCTATCGAGCGGAGATTCTATTCTTGCTTGGCATTCATCCGGAACAGTCGGGATCGTCGCTCAGTCGAGATCAATTCGACAAGCTGTGGAAAATGTGCGTTGACTTACTGCAGATCGGTGTGCGTTACAATCGAATCATCACCGTTGATCCGGCTGAAACAGGTAAGCCTGCCAGCCGACTGAAACGAGACGAAACGTTGCTGGTTTACAAGAAGAATCAGTGTTCGACTTGTAACGCGAAAATCAAAAAATGGACGCTGGGTGCTCGTACGATGTACGCGTGTGAAAAGTGCCAGAAATGACGGTTGCGGCAGTCACGTAGAATTCCGGTCGAAACATTTTCAGGTTCCTCCGGGAGCTTTGTGGTTTTGAAGATTCGAGACGCTGGGGCCAGCGAGGTTGCGATTTTTTAGAAACATCGTTCGTAGTGAAGCCATAAGGCTTTTGGGATTATTAAAAAACGACGAAAGCCGCTACTACGAACGGCGCTGCCCGAAATGTGCAAGGCCCCGGTTAAAAAATGACAAACTGACCCGGGGCGACCGGACGAAGCTTATCAGAACTCGGGGCTCCCACCCCGAGCTACCGTCGAAGACTCCTCTGGGGCCCAGAGCCGATGCGATCGCCCCGGGTGGGGCCGCCTTGGGTAGCTTGGGGCGAGAGCCTCGAGAAAATTGAATCAAATACCCAACGCCCCGGGTGGGGCCGGCGTTTGATCCGAACTTGTTTCATTCAATTGCCCATTAGAGCGCGTTTCGTTTACGTCTAGTGCTTTGTTCCAACTGAAGATTAGGGTTGACCGACCGAATCATCATTC